>NZ_JACLQV010000002.1:0-218532 GCF_016648915.1 Streptococcus sp. 3.1
GAAACAGCTGGAGTAAATCAAGGAACTCCTACAGAACAACCAGCTGCTTCAGCGGAACAAACACCAGCTACCACAGTGGTTGATGCTACGGCAATGGCTAATGGTGATTTCTCTAGTGTTGCTGGTACCTATCAAAATGACTTAGGGGACACAATTACAGTATCCCCATCCGGTAGTGTAACCCGTGTTGGTGCTGAAAGTGGTTATAGTGATACAAGTAGTCAGCTCTTTAATGGTTTTGCTCAAGATGGCGGTTATGTAGCAGGATTTGCTCATAATGATGGACCAACTAGTGACCCAATTTTCTTTGATAGTAATGGACAGATTCGTTTCGGTTCTGATGCGATATATGGTCGAATGCATGTTTACAATAAATTAGATTAATGGTATTGTCCCTCGGTACTTAAGAAAAGGAAATTACAAGTAGTAGAAGGAGTACGCTTTAAAAATGTCTCAAAAAGAACATGGAGAAGTGAGAAGTACTAGTGGTACCTTAAAGGGGACCTATCACTATTTGGATTCTCCCAGTCCTCATTTGTTTCCGTTTGTCTTTATTAGTAACGTAACAGATAGCCTTCAGATGTTTCGCGTGTGTAAGAATGGAAAGCCAATTGCCTTTCCATTACTTCTACCAAATCAGTATAAAATTGTTTACATTAAGGACTTTCAAAATGTTAGCTCCTGCGATGAGATTACAGTGACTGAACATTTAGAAGAATACATCTATGATGAATCATAGTTAGACCAGATTGATACCTATAGTCAAATCAACCCAGAATGAATTAATTAATCTATTCAGATTTGCTTAATGTGTCAAGGAATTAGATGTAGCAAAAGCCCTCAGGTAGTTCTTGGGGGTTTTCTTAATTATAGTTATTTGAAAGAATTAGATATCAATTTTCTACAAAATAAAGTTTAGTAATAATATTGAAATAATTGTAAAAAATATTTCAAAGGGGTATAATAGAAATGTGAAAACGGTTCCAAGTTTTATCAAACAGCCTAGAAAGTGAGAGTGATCAAAATGAGAAAGGCATATGTTGTTAAGGAACGTCAACGTTACTCAATTCGTAAATATTCTTTTGGAGCTGCATCAGTCTTGATTGGTGCGAGCTTGATGCTTGGTGGACATGCTTTGGCTCAGGAACAAGCCAATGGCGCAAGTTCCAGCAAGGATTATGAAGTTTTTGTAAATAATTCTGAACCACTTCAAATCGACCAGGCGACTTCAGAAGCTGTTACCGATGTCCTCAATCAACCAGCTTCAAGATCTGAAGCGCCAAGACCTAAGCTTGCCAGCAGTGAAGTTGCTTCTTCTGAAGCTAGTAGTGTAGTAGCTAGCGAGGCTGCTTCTTTGGAAGTACCGGCAGAGGTTGCTCATTCTGCATCTGCTGTTGCTACTGTTTCTAGATCAGAAGTGGCTAGTCCACGTTCTGAAGTGTCATCAGTAGCTAGCTCTGAAGCAGCAAGTGAGACTAACCGTTCCGCAACTTCAGAAGTAGCAGAAGTTAGAGGTACTGACCGTGAAGCTGTCGAAACACGTCAACCTGGTGTAGATGGTCCAGTGACTGCTGATGGTTCTCTTGATATCCCATCAAACGGTACTTTTTATTTCCGTCGCACAACTGAAATTCGTACAGCGCCTATCATGGATATCAAACCTGCCTTTGTCTTTAGTGCAGGTGACCATGTTATCTATGATAAGGTCTTGAAGAGAGACAATCATCAATGGATTTCTTACATTGGCTACGACTATGAACGCTACTACGCTGATATCGCAGCATTGAAGGCTGAAAACACTAATAGCACCACTGAAGCAACTAGAGATGAAGTCATCCCTGAACGTGGTACTTATTACTTTACTAAACCTGCAGATGTGAAGAACCAACCTAGCTTGACTGCCAAGACTGAGTTCAATTTTGATCCAGGCATGTCAGTCAACTACGATAGATCTTTGCTTGCTGACAACCACCGTTGGATTTCCTATGTGTCATACAATGGTACTCGTCGTTACGTCGATCTAGGTGCTGCAGCAGAGGCTGTAGCTAAACCAAGAGGCGATATTGCTATTGAAAGCCATGATAATGGTGACTTTAGTGTGGTTATCAGTAATGTTTCAGATCAAAACGGTGTCCTTGGGGTATCTGTTCCAATCTGGTCTGAAAAGAATGGTCAAGATGACATCATCTGGTACAATGCGACTCGTCTTAACAATGGTAACTACAAGGTTAACGTCAGTCTAACTGACCACAAGAATGAACGTGGCCTCTACAATGTTCATCTTTACTATGTTGAAACTAATGGTAAATTAGTTGGTGTGGGTGGCATAACTTACACAGTTCCTGCCAAAGTTGAAGAAACTCATACAACTACTAGCTATAGCCTTCCTGATGCAGGAACTTACACCTTCAAAGAACGTTCTAGCATCAAGGCAGAACCTCGTGTGGCAAGTCCAGAGTTGGCCTACTACGATGCTGGCATGTCAGTCAACTACGACAAGATTGTCAGTGGTGATGGTTACCAATGGCTTTCTTACCTCAGCTACAATGGCAACCGCCGTTATGTAGCCGTGTCTAAACTTGCTCAACAAGAAAGCAAACCAAGCGGTACTATCAATATTGAAAATCTCTCTAACCTTGGTTTTGACGTTCATATCACTAATGTTTCTGGTGGTGATAAAGCTATCCAAGGCGTAAGTGTTCCAGTTTGGACAGCTCAAAACGGTCAAGACGATCTTGTATGGCACCAAGCTAGCAGACAAAATGATGGTAGCTACAAGGTTCGTATCAATGTTAGTGACCATAAGGCTGAAGCAGGTGAATACATTGTCCATCTCTACTATGTCCAAGATGGTAAAATGGTAGGTATCGGAGGCACTAGCACAACTGTTCCAGTTCAAAATGCAACCCGCCACAACCTTCCAGCTTCAGGTTCATACACCTTTACTGCTCGTTCTGGCATTAAGACTCAACCTTTGGTAGCCAACCCAGATGTTAGCTACTACGATGCTGGTATGTCAGTCAACTATGACAAGGTTGTCAATAATGATGGCTATACATGGCTTTCTTATCTCAGCTATTCAGGACATCGTTTCTATGTTGCTATCGCACCAACAAGTGTAACTAAACCTGTAGAACAACCAGTCCAACCAAGTACACCTTCATCTGGTACCTATACTTTCAAGGAACGCTCTAGCATTAAAGCAGAACCAAGTGTGGCAAGTCCAGAGTTGGCCTACTATGATGCTGGTATGTCCGTTAACTATGACAGATTGGTGACTGCAGATGGTCATACCTGGCTCTCTTATGTTAGCCATGGAGGCAACCGCCGTTACATTGCTATTGATGCTAAGGCAACAGCAGTTGCTCAACCAGCAAGTCCAAGCCTAGCGGCAACTGGCACCTATACCTTTACCAAACCTAGCTCTATCAAGGATCAACCAAGCGTTGCAAGCCCAGAGTTAGCCTACTATGATAAAGGCATGTCCGTTCGCTATGACAAGGTCCTTACAGCTGATGGCCACACCTGGTTGTCTTATGTAACCTATAGCGGTGCAAGACGCTATGTGGATATTTCTTAAGATTCGTAACATCACTCTCTTTTGAGGGTGGTGTTTTTTAGTTTCAAGAGTTGAATAAATATATTGTTCAATATGTTTTGAAAATATTTGCCGTAAATTAGAGAAAGTTGTAGAATCAAAATGAAAGTATAGGATTCGTTCTATAAGTAGCTAATTCATCAAGTTATTGAAAGGAAATGTTATAAAACGGAGGTATTGAGCATGTTAGATATTTTTGTTTTAGAAGAAGATTATTTTCAACAAGCTCGTCTTGAGGATGCCATCCACAAGTCTAAACAAATATATATTTTAAGAATTGGGAAGGTCAATTTATACGATAAACCCAATCAATTATTAGAGCGTATTACGGAAAGGGGCTCGCATTTACTGTTTTTTCTAGATATTGGATCTGATAGTGATATCGAAGGGGGAGTATTGGTTGCTCAACAGATTCGTGAGCGAGATCCTTATGCTAGTATTGTTTTCATCACAGCACATCCCGAACTCCTACCTTCAACCTTTCAGTATCGCTTAGCTGCACTTGATTTTATTGACAAGAATTTGCCTGATATTGAATATGAAGATAGGATTATTTCTGATATTGGATTAGTACTTTCTAAAAATGGTTTGAGCCAAATAGAGTGTGCTTTTACGGTAGATACAAAGAATGCAACTATACAAGTTCCTTTTCATAAGATTCTTTATTTTGAAACATCTCCAACAGTTCATAAGGTGATTCTTCATACAACGGAAGAGCAGATTGAGTTCTATGGTCAATTGTCAAAAATTGTGAAACAAGACTGCAGACTATATAAATGCCATAAATCATTTGTTGTAAATCCCGAAAACATTGTGAGATTGGACAAAGAGTTAGGTGTAATTTATTTTGAAAATGGAGAGTCATGCTTGGTTTCGAAAGCTAAACAAAAAGAGATTGTTGCTAAGATGCTTGTTCCAAAACCCATGGCAGTTTGATATATATATAGTATTTTTATTTTAAATGTTATTTTCTGATTATGACGAAAAAACGACCGTTTATGACTTCAATGAAAAATTTAGCTGTTTTTGTATTATAATATCCGAGTAAATTATCAGTAAAGGACATCACTCATGAAAAATACAAGTAAACTTATTGGTTTAGTATTAGCCCTTATCGTAGTTATCCTCGCTATCTTTTTGGTGTCTAAATTTAACAGCCATGAATCAGCTCGTGTTAGCACAAGTAGCAGTCCAGTCAAAACGGTTAAGAAGTCATCTTCAAGCTCAAGTAAGGCTGTTAAGAAGGATAAGAAATCAGTTCAATCATCATCTTCAGCAGTCACAAATGAAGAAAATGACAATCAGGCCTCAGCAGTAGCACCTAAAGTTTCCTCTCAAGAACAAGCTCAAGCAGGCACTACAGATGGTGGACAAGTGGCTGAATCTGCAGCTGGAACAGATAAGGCTAAATCTGAGAAGAACACAAATAATAGTCAATCATCGCTTGACTTTGGTGCCCTTGACAATGGTGATATTAGCTCTCTTGTGGGAACTTGGACTAATGCGAATGGTGAATCAGTTACAATTAATGCTGATGGTACAATTATTAAAAACTCAACAGGTTATACTGCTCAATTGAAGCCTCAAAGAGTTTCAGATAATATTTTCTATGCAGGAGTTTTCTCAGATACAAGCTCAGCTGCATTGAGAGCGATTTCTGGAGGTAGTAACGGCTCTGATTACCTTGTTATTGGTCAGGACCAAACTGCTGAAGGTGTCCCTTATTATCGTAACTAGTACGAAAAAGATTGCTATTTATGAACTGCACCCCAAAAGTTAGACAGATAAAATCTAACTTTGTGGGGTGTTTTTTTGGTTGATTGGAGCAAAAAAATGTTACAAACTATTGTTTTTTTGTAATAAAAATGTAAAATAAGTAAAGAGAACAATAAATCTCATTTTGAATAAATAAGAGAGGTTCATTTATTAAAGAAATGCTCTAACTTAGAATTTCTCTTAAGATTATGCTAAAGGAAGTTATGCCATGCTTAACATCTATGTTTTAGAAGATCATTTTATCCAACAAAATCGTATTGAAGAGGTTATTCATACGATTCTTAAGAAAAATAATATTAAAGTGGGGGACTTTGAGGTTTTTGACAAACCCAATCAACTGTTAGAGTCTATTACCGAGCGAGGGTCTCATCAGCTCTTTTTCTTGGACATTCAAATTAAAGACGATACTAAAAAAGGTTTGGAAGTGGCTAAGCAGATTCGCAAGAATGATCCCTATGCCAGTATTGTTTTCTTCACGACTCATTCAGAGTATCTTCCCTTAACTTTTCAATACCAACTGGTAGCTCTAGACTTTATTGATAAGTCTTTGGAGGGTGAGGACTTTCAAAAGCGTGTGGAAAGTATTATCTTATTAACCTGCAAAAAGATACAGAGTCAGAATCCAGAAGACGCTTTTCGGATTGAGAATGCTAAGACCGTTATTCAGGTTCCCTTTCATGATATCTTGTACTTTGAGACCTCGGATATCGTTCATAAGGTTATCCTTTATACTAAAGAGGAGCAGATTGAGTTTTATGGCAGTCTCTCACAAATTGAAAAGAGTGACCCTAGACTGTTTAAATGCCACAAATCTTTCCTTATCAACCCAGAAAATGTCATCAAATTAGATAAAAGTACGGGGACAGTCTATTTTGAAAATGGTGGCGTTTGCTATGTTTCAAAGTTGAAACTAAAGAAATTGCTTGAGAGAATCAGCCTATGACAGCAATCAATTTTTTGTTGGATAATCTAGACTTTTTAGCGGAGATTATCCTCTTTATTGTCATTTATCAATACATTACCTCCGAGAAGATAAAGCTAAGATGGTATATCATCATCCCCTTGATTATCCGATTTTTGTTTGTGCTTTCTCCAGCCCTATCCTATGTTTTAGGGCATGCCTTCTTGGTTGTTTATTCCCTCTACAGAAATCGTTATGGCAATAGGTTATTAGATATTTTCTATGGCTTGTTTCCAATCGTCATAGAGAGTCTTGTTCACAATCTTATTATTTATGGGATTGCCTTAGTCATCAATCGACATTATTTGATTGTACTTAACCATTTTCATTTAAACCTTGTCATTGAGTTGCTAGTCTTTCCTGTGTTTTGGTTAATCATTAAGACCTTAAAAGTAGATTTCAAAGCACTGAACTATGGTTTTAGAAAGTCATTTTCAAAGTACTTTTTATTGCTTATAGATATATCAATGTTATCTTATGCTCCCCTTCTCCAATATATCACCTTTTTTGTGCAACAGAGCCCTGGAGGAAGAGATTGGCATGTTTATCTCGTGGTGACCTATGCTTTACTCTTTCTTGCGACACTTGTTTACATTAATGCGACTTTCAGTGAAAGACTAAAAGAAGAAGTCCTACTCCAAAAAGATAGGCAAATTAGTGATTTGGCTCATTATAGTCAACAAATCGAGCAACTCTATACGGATATTCGTCGCTTCAGGCATGATTACCTAAATGTTTTGTCTAGTATCAAATATGGCATTGACTCCAAGGATATAGCTATGATTTCCGATATCTACGATAATATCCTTGAAAAAACAAAGACTCGGATTGAGGGAAAACAGTACGAAATTGCCAACTTGATTAATATTAAAGATGAAGCTGTTAAAGGTGTCCTGACTAGTAAAATCTTGGAAGCACAGGGACAGTCTATTACCGTTCACCTTGAGGTCAGCGACGTCTTTGAAGTATCGAGGATGGAATTGTTGGATTTCATAACGGTGCTGTCCATCTTCTTGGATAATGCTATTGAGGCTAGTTTGGATAGCAGTACTAAAGAAGTAAACATTGCTCTTATCAGTGGAGAGACAAAGGTAGTAATAGTGGAAAATACCATTGCTCCAGAATCTATCAATACAGTCGGTATCTTTAAACTTGGTCGCTCAAGTAAAGGAGAGGGACGTGGTATAGGTCTGTCCACTGTTCGAGAGATTTTAGGGAAGTATCCTAATTGTTCTTTGTCAACACAATCTAAAGACTATCGTTTTAAACAGACACTAAAAATAGAAGATGTGGTTTGATTATGACGAAAAAACCACCGTTTATGACTTCAATGAAAAATTTAGCTGTCTATATATTATAATAACCTAGTAAATTATCAGAAAAGGAACATCACTCATGAAAAATACAAGCAAACTTATTGGTATCGTGGCAGCTCTTATCGTAGTTATTCTTGCCATCTTCCTGGTGACTAAGTTTAACAGCCATGAATCAGCTCGTGTTAGCACAAGTAGCAGTCCAGTCAAAACGGTTAAGAAGTCATCTTCAAGCTCAAGTAAATCTACTAAGAACGATAAGAAAAATTCAAACCCGCATGTAAAAAATGAAGACACAAAAGATGAAACAGTTGAGGTTAGTGAGTCTTCTGTTGCCAAAGATTCTGCAACTAAAGACACTGATGAAACGGTCTTATCTTCAGGAGAAGTTTCTGAGCCTACAAAAGAAAAAACAGGAGAAGAAACACAATCATCATCATCGTTTAATGGGAAGCAACTAAGTTCAGGTGATTATAGTTCAATCGCTGGTACTTGGACAAACTCTCGAGGAGAATTTGTTACAATTTCACCAGATGGCACAGTACAAAATGGGAGTGGTTATACTTATCATCTCTATTCTGGACATTTAAATAATGGAAATTTTTCAGGAACAATTGCTTCTGATATTGATAGCGCAGCTTTTTGGGCTATTCCTGGAACTGGTAATGGCGATTCAGACCATCTTGTTATTGGTCAAAGTGATGATGCAGAAAATTATCCATTTTATCGCAATTAACATGAAAAAAGATTGCTATTTTAATAGTGATCTTTTATATTTCTCTTAACTTTTTTCTAACAAAATTACGAATAAATTAGTATGGCTTGCTTCGACTTTCGATTATGACAAAAATTGGACAGTTTATGATTTAGGTGTGAACAAGTCAAATAAATTTGGTATACTAATGGACAAGTGAGAAATATTCAGTAATATTCTGTAAAATACTTGTAATGTTTGTCACCGAGTGTTACAATCAAACAGTAACATCAATTCGATAGAGAGAATAATTGATATGAAACGAGAAAAATTTTTACACGAACAACAACGTTTTTCCATTCGTAAATATTCATTTGGGGCAGCATCAGTCCTTTTAGGAGCAAGTTTGGTCTTTGCAGGTCAAGCTTTGGCTGATGAGCATCATGAAGTTTCAACACCTTCAGATGCCACTTTGCGTGCTACCTCAGATAGTGATGCTGTGACAGCAGCTGATATTTTCAATGGTGTAGCGACCGATGGGGTAGCATCAAGCGAGAAAGCTAGCCAAGTCTCAACAACTAGCCAAACCGCTAGTGAAACTGCTACTAGCGAGGCTAGAAGTGAAGTGAGTGCTAGTACCTCACAAGCAGCTGATAAAATTTCTGAATCAACAGCTGCCAGCTCAGAAGTGACAAGGAACACAAATGCTTCATCTGAAACAGCCACTAACCTTGAGGTATCTGCCTTAACGAGAGCAGCTGTCAATACTAGTTTGGTGAGCCAACCAGCTACAACTACAGACAGCGACCTTCCAAGTCAAGGGACTCATGTCTACAAGGAACGTACAGAGATTAAGAATCAACCCAAGGTGTCTGCCAAGGCTGAATTTTATGTAAATCCAGGAGACAGCGTCCTTTACGATCAAGTCGTGACGGCTGACGGCTACCAATGGATTAGCTACAAATCATACTCTGGCGTGCGTCGTTATGCGCCAGTGAAACCAGTGGCAGCTGGTAGTGGTAACGGTAATAGTGGTAATGGGGATGGTAAGCCTTCTAATGGCACTCAAGCCACAACAGGTGCTTTGAACATCCCAGCGACAGGAACTTTCTACTTTACACGTGACACAGATATTAAGAAAGAACCAAAAGCAGACCTCAAACCTACTTTTGTTTTCAGTAAGGGTGACCATGTTATCTATGACAAAGTTTTGACTGCGGATAATCACCAATGGATTTCTTACCTTGGGTATGACTATGTTCGCTATTATGCCGATATTGCGACTTTGACACCTGCTAAAGCTGAAACACCAACTGTTAAACCAACAGAGACTAATCAAGCAAAACCAGAAACTACTGGTGCTGAAAAACTTCCAGCAAGTGGTACTTATAATGTGACACGTAGCTTGAATGTTAAAAACGAACCTAAGGCCTCTGCAGAAACGCTTTATACCTTGGAAAAAGGCTACAAAGTGAACTATGACAAGGTCTTGACTGCGGATAACCACCAATGGATTTCTTACATTAGCTACAGTGGTACACGTCGTTATGTGGATATTGCGACCTTGAAAACTACTGAGTCTAAACCACAAGAAAACCGTGTTTCTGGTAACCTTACCATCAACAACCAAACCTCTAATGGCTTTGATGTTGTCGTTACCAATGTTTCAGGTGGTGGCAAGGCAGTCCAAGAAGTTCGTGTTCCAATTTGGTCAAATAAAGATGGTCAAGACGACCTCACTTGGTATCATGCTGACAAACAATCGGACGGTAGCTACAAGGTTCATGTAGATACAGCCAGCCATAAGGGCGATGCTGGTACCTATTCTGTGCATCTTTACTATATGTTGAATGGTAAGAGAACCTATATCACAGAAACCAAAGCCACAGTCCCTGAATCTCAAGTAACAGGGAAATTGACTATCGACAACCAAACGTCTAATGGCTTTGATGTTGTCGTAACTAATGTTTCAGGTGGTGGCAAAGAAGTTAACGAAGTCCGTGTTCCAATCTGGTCAGATAAGAATGGTCAAGATGATCTTACTTGGTATCATGCCGATAAACAATCAGATGGAAGCTACAAGGTTCATGTAGATAAAGCCAGCCATAAGGGTGATGCTGGTACCTATTCTGTGCATCTTTACTATATGTTAGATGGTAAACGAACTTATATTACCGAAACTACAGCCACAGTTCCTGAATCTCAAGTGACAGGGAAATTGACCATCAGCAACCAAACGTCTAATGGCTTTGATGTTGTCGTAACTAATGTTTCAGGCGGTGGCAAAGAAGTTAAAGAAGTGCGTGTTCCAATTTGGTCAGATAAGAATGGTCAAGATGACCTTACTTGGTATCATGCCGACAAACAATCAGACGGTAGCTACAAGGTTCATGTAGACACAGCTAGCCATAAGGGTGATGCGGGTACTTATTCTGTGCATCTTTACTACATGTTGGATGGTAAACGAACTTATATTACCGAAACTACAGCCACAGTTCCTGAATCTCAAGTAACAGGAAAATTGACGATTACCAACCAAACGTCTAACGGCTTTGATGTTGTCGTTACCAATGTTTCAGGTGGTGGCAAAGAAGTTAAAGAAGTCCGTGTTCCAATCTGGTCAGATAAGAATGGCCAAGATGACCTCACTTGGTATCATGCCGACAAACAATCAGACGGTAGCTATAAGGTTCATGTAGATAAAGCCAGCCATAAGGGTGATGCGGGTACTTATTCTGTGCATCTTTACTATATGTTGGATGGTAAGAGAACCTATATCACAGAAACTACAGCTACAGTCCCTCAAATCACTGAAACTCAAGTGACAGGGAAATTGACCAATAACGGTTCTTACTATAGTGTTCGTGGTAAATATGATGATATTATCATTGTCAATAAGAAGCATGGTCTTTCTAAGGACTATAATCCAGGTGAAAATCCTACAGCTAAGGCAGCCTTTGTTCGCCTTCGTGATGATATGATTAACCAAGGTTTGAATGTCGGACGTTCATACAGTGGTTTCCGTTCTTATGACTATCAAAAGACTCTTTACGACAATTATGTTAGCCGTGATGGTCAGGCAGCTGCAGATCGTTACTCAGCTCGTCCTGGATATAGCGAACACCAAACTGGTTTGGTCTTTGATTTGACTGATAAATCAGGTAACTTGCTTGAGGATGCACGAGCTAGTCAATGGCTTAAAGACAATGCACATAACTATGGCTTTATCGTGCGTTTCCAAGCAGGTAAAGAAGCTTCAACCGGCTACATGCCAGAAGCATGGCATATCCGCTATGTGGGTAAAGAAGCTAAAGACATCCACGATTCAGGATTGAGCTTGGAAGAGTACTTTGGTATCGAAGGTGGCGATTATGCTACTAGCAGCAAACCTGCTGAAAGCAAACCAGCCACTACAGGTGCCATCAACCTTCCAGCGACAGGAACTTATACCTTCACAGGTCGTGCGTCAATCAAGGCAGAAGCTAAGGTTTCAAGCCCAGAGTTGGCCTACTATGACAAGGGCATGAGTGTTAACTATGACAAAGTTTTGACAGCCGATGGTCATCAATGGCTTTCATACATGACATCAAGCGGTGCCCGTCGTTACGTTGATATTGCAACAGTTAAAGCTACAGAAACTAAACCAGAAGTTAAACCGGTTGCTAAACCAGCGGACCAACCAAGTCTTCCAGAATCAGGCACTTATACCTTCACAGGTCGTGCGTCAATTAAGGCAGAAGCTAAGGTTTCAAGCCCAGAGTTGGCCTACTATGATAAGGGTATGAGCGTTAACTACGACAAGTTTTTGACAGCTGATGGTCGTCAATGGCTTTCATACATGACAGTAAGTGGTGCTCGTCGTTATGTTGATATTGCAGCAGCCAAGGCAGAAGCTAAACCAGAAACAAAACCCGTTGCTAAGCCAGCCGATAAACCAAGTCTCCCAGAGTCAGGTCGTTATACCTTCACAGGTCGTGCGTCAATCAAGGCAGAAGCTAAGGTTTCAAGCCCAGAGTTGGCCTACTATGACAAGGGCATGAGTGTTAACTACGATAAGGTTTTGACAGCGGACGGTCACACATGGCTTTCATACATGACAGTGAGCGGTGCTCGTCGTTACGTTGATATTGCTTAGTGTAATAATGATTAGGTTGGACATTATGTCCAGCCTTTTTTGATAGCCTTTCTTTATCATGAGATTGAATTTTTCAATTTTTGTGACGTCTTTTGGAGTGCTATAATGGTTAATATAGAATCGAGGTTATTATGAAAATTGCGTTGGTACAGATGGATGTCGTTCACGGGCAGCCTGTGGAAAATAAAAAACACGTCATAGAGATGTTGGAGAGGGCGCTTGATGACAATCATGATGTTATTGTGCTTCCTGAAATGTGGAATACAGGCTATGCTTTAAATGAACTTGATGGGCTTGCGGATAAGGATGGATTGGACTCTCAAGAACTCTTGTCTCATTTTGCTAGGAAACATGCTGTAGCTATTATTGGAGGGTCCGTTGCTATTGAGAAAGATGGCAAATTTTACAACACGACCTATGTCTACAATAAGTCTGGGGACTTAATCAATACCTATAGCAAGGTCCATCTCTTTGGCCTTATGGCAGAGGATCAGTACATGTCTGCTGGGTCGAATGAGTCTGTTTTTGAGCTTGATGGTGTGATAGCTGCCAGTGTCATTTGTTATGATATCCGTTTTCCTGAATGGGTGCGAACACAGATGGCACAAGGGGCAAAGGTACTTTTTGTGGTAGCGCAGTGGCCGGAACCTCGAGTGCAGCAATGGGAGATTTTGTTAAAGGCGCGTGCGGTTGAAAATCAAGCTTTTGTAGTTGCTGTCAATCGTGTTGGAGCAGGACCCAACGATATCTTTTCAGGACATTCTATGGTTATAGATCCACTTGGAAATGTGGTCTTACAAACCAAGGAGCATGAAGAGGGCATTTTTACGGCTGATATTAATCTTGAAGAGGTAGATAAGGTTCGAGGTCAGATTCCTGTTTTTGAGGATCGTCGCACGGACTTGTATCATTAAGGAGCGTTTATGTTATTTGAAGAATCTGACTTATTGAAGGCATTGCCAGAACAGTTTTTTGCAGGTTTGGTTGCTAAGGTTAATGCCAAGGTGGCGGAAGGAGCAGATGTTATCAATCTTGGTCAGGGTAATCCAGACCAACCAACCTATGACCATATTGTTGAGGCGCTTTGTACCTCAGCGAAAAATCCTGCTAGCCATAAGTATTCACAGTTTCGAGGCAATCGTCCTTTTAAAGAAGCTGCTGCTAGTTTTTACAAGAAACATTATGGGGTAGATTTGGATGCGGAGCGTGAGATTTGTGTCATGGGAGGTGCTAAAATTGGGCTTGTGGAATTACCCCTAGCTTTGATGAATCCAGGTGACCTCCTGCTCCTACCTGACCCAGGATATCCTGATTATTTATCAGGAGTGAGTTAGGACGTGTAGCCTATGAGACCTTTCCTTTGACGGCTGAAAATGATTTCTTGCCAGATTTGGATGCCATTCCTGAAGAGACAGCTCGGCGTGCTAAGTTTATCTATATCAATTATCCAAATAATCCTACGGGTGCTGTGGCGACTAAGGCCTTTTATGAAAAGTTGGTTGTCTGGGCTAAGACTTACGAAGTTGGCGTGGTGAGTGATTTAGCTTACGGAGCTTTGGGCTATCGAGGCTATGAGAATCCTAGCTTCTTATCAACACCTGGTGCTAAAGATGTGGGCATTGAGTTCTATACTTTCTCGAAAACCTTCAATATGGCTGGTTGGCGTTTGGCCTTTGCTGCTGGGAATGACCAGATGATTGAAGCCTTAAATCTGATTCAAGACCATCTTTTTGTGGGAATCTTTCCTGCCTTGCAGGAGGCTGGGATTGCAGCCCTCTTAGATCCTAAATCTGAGGAGGCTGTTGCTCAACTGAATGCGACTTATGATAGCCGTCGAGATGCTTTTGTCCAGGCAGCTGCTAAGATTGGCTGGAAGGCCTTTCCATCCAAAGGTTCTTTCTATGCTTGGATGCCTATACCAGAGGGTTACACTAGTGAGAGTTTTGCGGATCTTTTGCTTGAGAAGGCCCATGTTGCTGTGGCACCAGGTAAAGGATTTGGTCCTGCAGGAGATGCTTATGTTCGTATTGGGCTTTTGGTAGAGCCAGAACGTCTGGTCGAAGCAGTCGATCGTATTGCCAACTTGCAATTATTTAATAACTAGATAACAATCATGAAACAAGTAGTTGGAAAAGACTGCTTGTTTTTTTCATGTTAATTTCAATTCTTCCTTGACAAATGAATAAAAATACAATAAACTAGTTACATATTTATTCAAAAGGAGTGCATAAATGGAAGTTTCAATCGTTGGTATCACTGGTTATAGTGGTTTAGAGTTAGTTAAAATTTTGAATAATCATAAAAAAGTGGAACTTGTTTCTATTCACGCAACCAAGGAAGTGGGCCGACGATTGTCTGATGTGTATCCCTATCTGACAGGTGTTTGTGACTTAGAAATTGAAGCTTACGATGCGGAAAAGATTATGCAAAAGGCGGATTTGGTTTTCTTTGCCACACCTTCAGGAGTCGCTAGCTCGCTAGCAGAGGAATTTGTTCTAGCTGATTTTCCTATTATTGATTTGTCTGGCGATCATCGCTTGCCAGCAGATGTTTATCAAGAATGGTATAAAAAATCACCTGCTAAGCAGAGTGTTTTGAATAAATTTACATATGTATTATCAGAATATGCAGATGTGAAGGATAAGAAATTTATTGCCAATCCTGGATGCTATGCAACAGCGACAGAGTTGGCCTTGCTTCCTTTGGTTGCTACTGGTCTGATTGAGACGGATAGTGTCATTGTGGATGCCAAGTCTGGTTTAACTGGTGCGGGTAAGGCTTTGAGTGAGTCTAGTCATTTTGTCAATGTTCATGATAATTACGTGACTTATAAACTCAATCATCATCAGCATATTCCTGAGATTGTTCAAACCTTGCAGTTCTTTAATCCGGAAATGCCTGAGATTCAGTTTTCAACGTCGCTTTTACCCGTTAATCGTGGAATCATGGCTACGGTTTATTGTAAGTTGAAGAAGGACGTGACTGTAGCTGATGTAGCTTCAGCATTCACAAAGGCTTATAGTGATAAACCCTTTGTACGTGTGCAAGACAGTTTGCCAGAACTACACAACGTTATTGGATCGAATTTTACAGATATTGGCTTTGCCTATAATGAGAAAACCAATGTTCTGACAGTTATTTCAGTGATTGATAATTTGATTAAGGGTGCTGCTGGTCAAGCGGTTCAAAATCTTAACCTCATGCAGGGGTGGGATGAGACGGAAGGTTTGCTTCTGACACCGTCATACTTGTAGATGTAAGCATAGAGTTAGGAGAAAAAAAATGAAAGTCATAGATGGAACAATTGCTAGTCCGCTGGGATTCTCAGCAGATGGGCTACATGCAGGATTTAAAAAGAGAAAAATGGATTTTGGTTGGATTGTCTCTGAAAAACCAGCCAGTGTGGCAGGGGTTTACACGACTAATAAGGTTATCGCAGCTCCTTTGATTGTGACCAAGACCTCAGTTAAAAAGGCTGGGAAAATGAAGGCCATCGTTGTTAACTCAGGTGTAGCCAATTCTTGTACAGGGACTCAAGGATTGGAGGATGCTTACACCATGCAGGAGTGGACCGCTGAAAAGCTAGGTGTTGAACCAGATTTGGTTGGTGTGGCTTCTACAGGGGTTATCGGTGAGTTGCTACCAATGGATACACTGAAAAATGGTCTTTCCAAGTTGGTGGTCAATGGGAATGCTGATGATTTTGCCAAGGCGATTTTGACGACGGATACAGCAACTAAGACTATTGCTGTGACGGAGACTTTTGGTCGTGATGTTGTCACTATGGCTGGTGTCGCTAAGGGTTCAGGCATGATTCACCCGAATATGGCAACCATGCTTGGGTTTATTACTTGTGATGCCAATATTTCTAGTGACACCCTTCAATTGGCCTTGAGTCAAAATGTGGAAAAAACCTTTAATCAGATTACAGTTGATGGGGATACATCAACTAATGATATGGTTCTTGTCATGTCAAATGGTTGCACGCTCAATGAAGAGATTCTGCCAGGTACACCAGAGTTCGAAAAATTTTCGAAAATGCTTAATTTCGTGATGCAAGAACTGGCTAAGAAAATTGCCAAGGACGGTGAAGGTGCCAATAAGCTCATCCAAGTTGATGTGGTTAATGCCCCTAATGCCCTTGATGCTCGTATGATGGCAAAATCTGTTGTCGGTTCAAGCCTGGTCAAAACAGCCATTTTTGGTGAAGATCCTAACTGGGGGCGTATTCTAGCTGCTGTTGGCTATGCCGGTGTGGACGTTCCTGTGGACAATGTTGATATTATGCTTGGCGGTCTGCCAGTCATGCTTGCCTCTAGTCCTGTGACCTTTGATGATGAGGAAATGAAAGACATCATGCATGAGGATGAAGTGACCATTACGGTAGATCTTCATGCTGGACATGAAAAGGGAACCGCATGGGGGTGTGATCTTTCTTACGATTACGTTAAGATTAATGCCCTCTATCACACTTAGACTATCTAAGGAAAAGGAGTTAACTGATGACTGCTGAATATATTGTAATTAAGATTGGTGGAGTAGCCAGTAAGCAGCTAACTCCCGAGATATTGGCTAAACTGTCAGAATGGCAGCAGGCTGGTCAGAAAATTGTTATCGTCCATGGGGGTGGTTTTGCTATCAACCAACTCATGGAGGAACATGACATCCCAATTCATAAGGTTAATGGTCTTCGTGTGACGGGTCAGTCAGATATGGACTTGATTAAAGAAGCCTTGGTTGACATAGTTGGGAAAAACTTAGCAGGTGAGCTGACAACTGCAGGTTTGCCAGCCTATCAGCTTGTAGATGAATTGCCAGACCTTGTTCATGCTGATTTTTTGGATCAAGAGACTTATGGCTTTGTGGGTGAGGTCAAAAACATCGCCAATCAGACCTTAGTAGCACTCCTTGCTCAAGGTAAGATCCCCTTGATTCCTAGTTTGGGTTACAGTGAGCAGGGTGATTTGCTCAATATCAATGCGGATTACCTTGCTAGAGCTGTGGCAATTAGTCTAGGTGCCAAAAAACTTATCCTTATGACAGATGTCAAGGGAGTTTTAGAAAATGGTCAGGTTTTGGAGCATCTGAATTTTGTGGACGTTCAGAAAAAAATAGAGTCATGCGTGATAACTGGGGGCATGATTCCTAAAATTCAAAGCGCTGTTCAGACAGTTCAAGCCGGTGTTGAGCAGGTCATTATTGGTGATAACCTGACAGATGGTACCATAATCAAGGAGTAAGAGATGACAAAACTATTTTCAAACTATAAGCGGGCAGCGATTGATTTTGCTTCGGCACAGGGCAATTATTTGACAGATACAACTGGCAAGACCTACTTGGATTTTTCATCAGGTATCGGGGTAACCAATCTGGGCTATCATCCCTCTGTCAATCAGGCTCTAACAGATCAGGTAGGCAAGATTTTGCACCAGCCTAATCTTTATCACAATCAGTTGCAAGAAGATGTTGCTGGACTTTTAATTGGTGACAAGGACTATCTAGCCTTTTTCTGTAATAGTGGTGCAGAGGCCAATGAAGCAGCCATAAAAATCGCTCGTAAGGCATCAGGTAAACAAGAAATCATTACCTTTCAAAATTCCTTCCATGGTCGAACGTTTGGATCCATGTCTGCCACTGGTCAGGATAAAATCAAACAAGGCTTTGGTGAAGGTGTGCCCCACTTTAGCTATGCTATTTTCAATGACATAGATAGTGTCAAGGCCCTAGCTAGTGACGAAACAGCGGCTATTATGTTGGAGTTGGTTCAAGGGGAATCAGGTGTTCAACCTGCTGATAAGGACTTTGTTAAGGCTTTGGCTGACTTTTGTAAGGAGATGGGTATTTATCTTATTGTAGATGAGGTTCAGACAGGCCTTGGTCGTACTGGTAAGCTTTATGCTTATGAGCACTACGATATTGAACCAGATATCTTTACTCTGGCAAAAGGTTTGGCAAATGGGGTGCCAGTTGGTGCCATGCTTGCTAAGTCATCTCTTGGAGAAGCCTTCTCTTACGGAAGTCACGGCTCTACCTTTGGAGGAAATAAACTGGCTATGGCGGCGGCCAAAGCTACGCTTGAAGTTATGTTGGTCCCAGGTTTTCTAGATACTGCCCTTGAAAATGGAAACCAGCTACAAGCAAAATTGCAGGCAGCTTTATCTGATAAAGAGACGGTTACCACTGTACGTGGCTTGGGCTATATGATTGGGATTGAGACTACTGGCAATTTAGGAGAATTGGTCCAGTCGGCTCGAGATAAGGGGTTAATTGTCTTAACTGCAGGGACAAGCGTGATTCGTCTTTTGCCACCAATCACCCTAAGTGATGCTGAAATTGAAAAGGGTGTGGCTATCCTATCAGAAATATTTGACTAGAACATAAAAATCACTTGATTCTTGAATCAAGTGATTTCTTTTACTCATTGTCAGTATCAATCTCGCTGAGAAGTCCTTTAGCTGTTGTTGTTGGCAGAATACGGACACGATTAAGTGAGAGAAGACCATCCTTGGCACTGGCTAGCCCTTCGTTGGTTGTTAGTCCTAACTTGTAAGTTTTCTTAGCTAGGTCAAGTGTCGTTTGATTATAGCGACCTGATGGGTAGGCAATGGTATTGACCTTGGTATTGAGTTTATTTTCAAGGAAGTCAATAGAATCCGTTAATTCAACCTTTTGTGTCGCCTTATCAGTGGTTGACAAATCGGGGTGGTTAACCGTATGAGATTGGAAACTCATACCGTGAGCCATCATTTCTTTCATCTGTTTGACGGTTAGATTTCCAGCATTCCCTTTCTTGACAAAGCCAGTGATAATATTATTGGTTGCCTTAGCCTTGTATTTTTTGAGAATAGGATAGGCAATAGTATAGAAATCTTCGTTACCATCGTCAAAGGTCAGCCAGACAACCTTCTTAGCAGGTAGGGCGTTTTCAGTGAAGGCTTTGTAGGCTTCTTCAGGCGTTAGGAAGTAGTATCCTGCCTTCGCCAAGGCCTTGATTTGTGCCTCGAAGAGGTCTGGGTCAACGATAAGGTTGGCGTTGGAGGCTTCAGATGGATCCATGACGTGTACTGCATGATACATGAGGATAGGGATTTGGACAGGATCGTCATAGGTTTTCCATTTAGCTGTCGTCTTAGACTGACTGGTCTGAGCTTGTTGTTGCTTGCTTTTCGAATGATTTGGTCGGTTAAGCATAAAGACTGCTAGTAAGCCAAGAAGGACAATATTTAGGAAAAGCAGAAGAAGGTTCAGTTTCTTTCTGTTAGCTTGAGTTGTTTTTTTCTTTTGAGAAGTCATTGTATCCCCTTTCAAATAGGTCTAGTTATTATTCTAACAAAAATGGGATGGAAATGCACAGAATTTTCAGTAAAAAGAATACTTGCCTCCTTAAATGGCAACAATATTCTGTCAATTCCGATAGAAATGTGGTACAATTAAAGAAATGTATGTTTTTAAGGAGAAATCGTAAATGTCTATTAAAATTGGATTGCTTGGCTTTGGTACAGTAGCTAGCGGTATTCCTTTCCTCTTGAAGGAAAATGGTGAAAAGGTTCTTGCGGCCTCACGTGACCAACTCGAAATTGCCAAAGTTTTGGTTAAAGATGACGAGGAAAAAAATCGTCTTATCGCTTCCGGAAACGACTACAATTTTGTCACAAATGTTGACGAAATCCTTAATGATGAAGAGATTCAAATCGTGGTTGAATTGATGGGTCGTATCGAGCCAGCTCGTACCTTCATCACAAAAGCACTTGAAGCAGGTAAAAACGTTGTTTCTGCTAACAAAGACTTGATTGCTACTCATGGAAAAGAGTTGATTTCTCTTGCCCAAGATAAGGGAGTGGCTTTCTACTATGAAGCTGCTGTTGCTGGTGGTATTCCAATTTTGCGTACTTTGGCTAACTCTTTGACGTCTGATAAGGTGACACGTATCCTTGGTGTGCTTAACGGAACATCTAACTTCATGATGACTAAGATGGTTGACGAAGGTTGGTCATATGAGGACGCTCTTAAGACTGCTCAAGAACTTGGTTATGCCGAAAGTGATCCAACTAACGACGTTGAAGGTATTGATGCTGCTTATAAAGCTGTTATCCTTAGCCAATTTGGATTTGGTGCCACAATTGATTTCGACGATGTGACTCACAAGGGGATTACAAACATCTCTACTGATGATGTAGCTGTTGCTCAAGAATTAGGTTATGTCATCAAATTGGTTGGTGATGTGCGTGAAGTAGAATCAGGTATCTCAGCAGAAGTGTCCCCAACATTCTTGCCAAAAAATCACCCACTTGCTAGCGTCAACGATGTCATGAATGCAGTCTTTGTTGAATCTATCGGTATTGGCGAATCAATGTACTACGGTCCAGGTGCTGGTCAAAAACCAACAGCAACATCTGTTTTGGCAGACATTATCCGTATTGCTCGTCGTCTTTCAGATGGCAATGTGGGTAAACCATTTAATGAGTTCCGTCGTGACTTGCCATTGGCTAATCCAGCAGATGTTAAGAGCAACTACTACTTTGCCCTTGATACGCCAGACGAAAAAGGTAAAATCCTTCACTTGTCTGAAATCTTCAACTCAGAAGATATTTCATTTGAACAAGTCTTGCAACAAAAAGCAAATGGTACAACAGCTCGTATCGTTGTGATTACACATGCTATGTCTAAGACACAACTCAAAGCTGTTACTGAAAAACTTGAAGCAGCAGAAGACTTCACTGTTGTCAATACATTGAAAGTTTTGTCTAACTAATTGATAAGCCCATACTGGTGCGTATAAGAAAGGTATTCAAGGAGAAAAGTCGCTGATGGCTTTCCTCCTTTTGGTGTATTATTATGAAAATTACTGTTCCAGCAACATCTGCCAATATTGGTCCAGGTTTTGATTCTGTGGGTGTTGCCGTTTCTAAATATTTGACAATCGAGGTGCTTGAACCAGCGGATGCATGGCATATCGAACATGAATTGGGAGATATTCCTTCAGATGAAAATAACCTCCTCATTTCAACTGCCTTGCAAGTTAAGTCTGATTTGCAGCCCCATAAATTGGTGATGGCATCAGATATTCCCTTGGCGCGTGGGCTAGGTTCTTCAAGTTCTGTTATTGTCGCAGGAATCGAGTTGGCCAATCAATTGGCAAACTTGCAGCTCTCAGACGATGATAAACTTGATATTGCAACCAAGATTGAAGGTCATCCGGACAATGTTGCCCCAGCTATTTTTGGGAATCTCGTTGTAGCCTCTTATGTGGATGAACATGTTAATAGCATCGTGACAGACTTTCCAGAGTGTGCCTTTGTAGCCTTCATTCCGAGCTATGAGCTTAAGACGTCTGATTCACGTGGGGTACTTCCAAGTGACCTGTCTTACAAAGAAGCTGTAGCTGCATCATCTATTGCCAACGTTGCCATTGCTGCCCTCTTTGCAGGCGATTTGGTTAAGGCGGGACATGCTATTCAAGGGGATATGTTCCACGAACGCTACCGCCAAAAATTGGTCAAGGAATTTGCGACTATTAAGGAATTGTCAGGTCAATATGGTGCTTATGCGACCTATCTCTCAGGCGCTGGCCCAACAGTTATGACCTTGACGCCAAATGATCAGGCTGAAGCTCTTAAAACGGCTATCGATGGTCTTGGTTTAGATGGTGAAACCTTCATCCTGTCTGTGGATAAAGCAGGTGTTGTCGTTGACTAGAAAAAATCAAGGGCTACTCTTTGGTCTGGCCACCTATATTCAATGGGGATTTTTATCCCTTTTTTGGAAGCTTTTAGCAGGTGTTTCGGCTTACAACACCTTCTCGTGGCGCATTGTTTTTACAGTGGTGACTATGCTGACTTACGCCCTAGTCGCTAAGCAAAGTACACGTTTCAAAAAGGAGCTTGTGGAACTTTGGCAGGATAAGAAAGCCTTGCTTCGTATGCTACTTGCTAGTTTTCTCATAGCAGCTAACTGGTTGATTTATATCTATGCTGTGGGTCATGGTCAAGCGACGCAGGCTAGCCTGGGCTATTACATTATGCCTATTGTTTCTATCCTGCTTGCCCTCATTTTTCTTCGTGAATCATTGAGTAGGACCATGTGGGCAGCAGTAGTATTGGCCTTTATAGGAGTACTGGTTCTTGTTGCCAATACAGGAAAACTTCCCATGGTTTCATTGGGGTTAGCTCTGAGCTTTGGTTTCTATGGTCTAATCAAAAAAGGGGTTAGACTCTCCAGTGACGTAGCCATGCTAGTAGAAAGCGGCTTGCTACTACCTTTTGTAGCTATCTATCTCGTTTTCTTTTCTCCAGAATCATTTTCTTCCTATTCGAGCATGGAAATGTTTCTCCTAGCCATATCCGGTGTGGTGACGGCTGTTCCATTGCTTTGCTTCTCAGAAGCAGTCAAAAGGGCACCGCTTAACCTTATTGGTTTCATCCAGTATCTTAATCCTACGATTCAACTTCTCGTAGCCATCCTCATTTTTGGTGAGACGGTCAGCTTTGGAGAGTTGAAAGGCTTCCTCTTTATCTGGATGGCCATACTAGTCTTTGTAACTGGCCAAATAGTAACATTTCGTAGAAGTTCCTGATAGCTATCGGGAACTTTTTATGATGTTGTCCTAAAAATGAGCCAAGTTTATCTGACAATTTTAGAACTTTAAGATATAATAGTAGTATTAGATTAAAATAGCGGAGAATTTTATGCGAAAAATGAAAAAGCTAGCGGGCTATCTGCTTCTGCTCGCTATCCCAGTTGCCATCGCTGCAGGCCTGTTTATCTTTAACGGTTCAGGTTATCGCTTGTCAGAACAAGATGCGGCAGACATTGCTTACAAAAATGCAGGTGTCAAAACTTCTGAGATTTCTCAATCAACAGTTTCGAAAGCACGTTCTGGGCTTCACGGAAGTTATGAGATTAGTTTCACAACGTCAGACAACCATTTTGAGTATACAATTGATGGTCAGTCAGGATCTATTTTGAAACATAAGAGTGACCATCCAACAACTAAGGATGAGGATGACGCTCAAAAAGGTGAAGAACCTAAAGACGAGACTCAACCTAGTGAAAGCAAGGAAGAGACAGCTGTATCAAAAGAGACTGCGCAAACAACAGCTCTTAACCATGCTGGCCTAGCTGAAGGTTCTGTGACAAACTTGAAAACGGAATTGAAGACTGAAGGAGATGGTAAGGTCTACAATATCAGCTTTGACTATGCTGCTAGCGGTCTACGTTATAAATACGCGGTAAATGCTGATTCGGGAGCTATCGTAGCCTATACGACTGAGTATCTCACAGGGGCTGCGACTCCTGCTCAGTAGGTCGCAGATAGAGTGAAAGCTCTCCTTATTATTAAGGAAAATCCTTGCAATTTCTCTGAAATGGTGTAAACTAAAGGTGAAAACGGTAACAGTAGCTGTAGATCTTGCCGTAGAATCAAGGAGGCTTTGACCATGAAAGAATTCCAAGCATTTAAAGACACGCTTAGCAATAAGGCTCTCAAAGCCATTTACGAAGAAAGTAAATTGGAAGTCCAAGACGAAACAACTGAAGGTACAGAAGCCTTCTCGCTAGCCTTGGCAACCCAAATGGCTATCAATCTACTCGAAAGCTATGAAAAATGGCTAAAAGAAGAAAGAGCTAAGGAAGAAAAATAAGATGAAATCCTTGTCGGAAGACAGGGATTTTTCTAATAGAAAATAAAGTTATCTAGAATGTAGATTATCTGTCTTGAAATATCTATAATACCATCATTCATGTACTTAAAATAAAATAAATGCTTTTACTTATGATAAGTGAGCCATTTCTTGTGAAAACGGTCTCGATTTTAGCCGATGTTTTGTTACAATGGTTTCAGCAAGTTCCTTAAGAGAGGAGTAGAGAGATGATTTTCTTGGTGGTTAGGATAATTACTATGATGTTAGGGGTTATAGTTACTTACCTGCTATTGTGTTATTTTATTAGTCATACACAGTCCGAACATGTTTTAATTAGAGCACATCAAAGACGAGTTGCAGCTGGGAAAAAGCTCAAAGATGTTTGTGGGCTTGAATTAAAAGTTCATAAAGAACATTTTCAGAAGGATTTTGAAGGAAAGTGATGGTGAACTTCATGGAGTTAATTAAATCATTTCTTGTGGCGCCCTATTTTCTTGGGATGATTCTTGGTGGTGTATTTTTAGGGATTTATGTGTTGATAGATAAGATTATTAAGAATCCGATAAAAGATATCGATTATTACAAACAGTTTGTAGAATCTTACAAAGAAGAAGCAGTTTTTTATAAAATGTCCTCCGAAGAGTATAAAACGATGGCAATAACTTACCGTAAGAGATATTTGGAAAGCCAAGCAAAGTTAGAACTTGTCATGAAAGGTAATAGTAGCCATTGAAAATTGTGAGGAAAAGTAGGACAAAGGACATACTTTCAAATTCAAAAATCAATAAGATTTCCATCAAAATTTCATTTGTCTTGGTCTTAAAATTGTGATAAAATAAGACCATTCAGAGGTGCTTTGAAGCCCATTTGTCACAGGAAGCGGTGGTACTGAGAAATCCGCACAAATGTCAAAGCTGGTTGCTGATGGTCAAATTGAATCAAGAAAGCTGTGAGTGGTTACCACTCAAAACTGGGTGGTACCGCGGATACACATTCGTCCCTGTCATAGTTATGGCAGGGATTTTCTATAGCTTTTAAAGAACCAAGACCGAAGGTCGCAGGTGAATTTAGAGATATTGATGCAGACAGAGCGCAAGCGAGGTCTACGTTCCTATCAGAGGAGGGTGACATGAAGCAATCTTTTGAGACCAGTAAATTGTACTATGGTTTTCCCATTTTTATCTTGGGTTACCAGGACCAGACCTATGGCTATAATGTGACGACTTGTAGTTCTTCTTATAGTCTAGGAGATTGGCTCGTTATAGGGGTCGGTAGCGAGGAAAATGCGGCAGACCAGATTAAACATTATCAGAAGTTCACAGTGAATATTCCTGATGAAAGTTTTATGCTGGAGATGGAGCAGGCTGGTTTTATTAGTCATCGTGAGAAGATTGCTAAACTCGGCATAGATTTTCAACCTTCTGATTTGACACAAGCACCTATCCTGGATGCCTGTCCAGTCGTTCTGGATTGTGAGGTCGACAGAATTATTGAGGAAGATCGTATCTGTCATATCTTTGCTAAGATCCTAGACCGCCTTGCTGATCCTGGTTTGCTAGATGACAAGGGACATTTCCGTAATGATTCTTTTGCACCGACTTACTTTATGGGAGATGGTCATAAACGTGTCTATCGCTATCTAGATGACCGAGTCGACCACATGGGAAGCTTTATCAAGAAAGCGAGGAAGAGGGATGAAAAGAGCTGAGTTACCAGAACTAGTCGCTGAGAAGCTTGGCTTTACCCTTGAAGCTCGCATTCGAGACCGCAAAGATGCTTGAGGCAAGCGCTGTGATAAGTTGAGGCATGGCTTTCTTAGGAGTGAGTGGGAGGAGGAGAAATGAAATGGTTTGTTATCTTATTGCTTATACTTCTAAGTTTTTACTTTTATAAAAAAGAAAAAAAAGAAAAAGTTGGATATTAGTTATTCTAATGAAATTATCCCAAATACTGATTATGAAGTATCTCCAATAAACGAGGAATTTTTAGCTCTAATGCCTAAAATTGAGTTCTTACCTACAGAGATTAATCTTGATGAAAAACCTATTCATGAGATTTCAGATGGAAATGTTGTAGCGAAATTAGATGCTCTTGTGCCTCAAATTGTTCAAAACTTCAACAATCATGTCAAAAATAAATCTATTGAAGAGTTATTAAATAAAGTTAAAGAAGGTAATATTTATCAAGTAATTATCCCACCTGAAGCAAAACTTTATGATTCGAAAAAATTACAGGGAGCTTTTCGCGGTGGTTACAACATAAATAATAAGCTTGCAGGTCAAGCCAATCTTATACCAATAGATGCTGAAAATTTAACAGCTATCTCAAATACAGTAGCTGATGTAATGAATATTTCCTCCATGGTTGTAGGTCAATATTATATGGCTCAAATTGATACTAAAATGACCGAAATGCAAGAAGGAATCGATAAAATATATGATTTTCAACAGACTGAATTTAAAGCTAGAATAATAGCTTTAATAGGAAAAGTTGGTAACATATCCAAATTTAATATCGAAATCATTGAAAATGATGAATTGAGAAAACGTTCTCTAGATGACTTAAGTCGATATAGAGATGATGCAGTTGAATTATTACAGCAAGTCAATTTAACGATAGAAAATATTGTTTCTAAAGGTCATAACAATGAATTTGATAAGTACAAAGAGAGTATCGAGGAAGTTGATAGATTAATTAGCTTTCAACAATACTTGCTCTCGATTTTAGAAGAAATTGGAAGGTTAATTTATCTATTAAACAAGGGTACCGTATCTTCTGATCATTGTTATTCTTTATATAACATTTATATTGAACAATCTACTGATGCTAGAAATTTATTAAATCAATGGCATGATGAGAGCATCAAAACATTTGCACTTGATTTGGATAATAAGAGATATGCTAAGCAAGGTTGGGAAGGATTATTATTCGAAATTCCTGGAATGATTGTCAATGATTGGAAATATAATGAAATACCTAATTCTGTAATCACACAAATTTATAAACAATTAGATAATTCACTTGAGATAAAAAATACAACTGAGAATTTACTCAAAAAAGAAACTAAAATAATATCAAAAGACGGCAAATATTATTATTTAACAGAATAAAAGGAGAACACACATGTCTAAAGAACTTTCACCTAAATACAATCCAGCCGAGGTTGAGGCTGGTCGTTACCAAAAATGGCTTGATGAGGATGTTTTCAAGCCTTCTGGCGATAAAAAGGCTAAGCCTTATTCAATCGTTATTCCACCACCAAACGTAACTGGTAAACTTCACCTTGGTCACGCTTGGGATACTACTTTGCAAGATATTATCATCCGTCAAAAACGTATGCAAGGTTTTGATACGCTTTGGCTTCCTGGTATGGACCACGCAGGTATTGCCACTCAAGCTAAGGTTGAAGCACGTTTGGCTGAAGACGACATTTCTCGTTATGACCTTGGCCGTGAAAAATTCCTTGATAAAGTTTGGGAATGGAAAGACGAGTATGCCTCAACTATCAAGCAACAATGGGGTAAGATGGGACTCTCTGTAGACTACTCTCGTGAGCGTTTCACCCTTGACGAAGGTTTGTCAAAAGCCGTTCGCAAGGTCTTTGTAGAGCTTTACAAAAAAGGTTGGATTTACCGTGGTGAATTCATCATCAACTGGGATCCCAAAGCCCGTACAGCCCTCTCTGATATCGAGGTTATTCACAAGGATGTGGAAGGTGCCTTCTACCACATGAACTACATGTTGGAAGATGGTTCACGTGCCCTTGAAGTGGCAACAACACGTCCTGAAACTATGTTTGGGGATACTGCCGTAGCGGTTAACCCAAACGATGACCGCTATAAAGATTTGATTGGTAAAAATGTTATCTTGCCAATCTTGAACAAGCCAATCCCAATCGTTGGGGACGAACACGCAGACCCTGAGTTTGGTACTGGTGTGGTTAAAATCACACCTGCCCATGACCCTAATGACTTCTTGGTTGGTCAACGTCATAACTTGCCACAAGTCAATGTCATGAACGATGATGGTACCATGAATGAATTGGCTGGTGAATTCAACGGCATGGACCGCTTTGAAGCTCGTAAGGCTGTTGTTAAGAAATTGGAAGAAATCGGTGCCCTTGTTGAAATTGAGAAAATGACTCACTCAGTTGGTCACTCAGAGCGTACAGGTGTGCCTGTTGAGCCACGCTTGTCTACACAATGGTTCGTTAAGATGGATCAATTGGCGAAAAATGCTATCGCAAACCAAGATACAGACGACAAAGTAGAATTCTACCCACCTCGTTTCAACGATACCTTCCTTCAATGGATGGAAAATGTCCACGATTGGGTTATTTCTCGTCAGCTCTGGTGGGGTCACCAAATCCCTGCCTGGTACAATGCTGAGGGTGAAATGTACGTTGGTGAAGAAGCACCAGAAGGTGATGGATGGAAACAAGACGAAGATGTCTTGGATACTTGGTTCAGTTCTGCCCTCTGGCCATTCTCAACTATGGGTTGGCCTGAAGTGGAAGCAGAAGACTTCAAACGTTACTTCCCAACTTCAACCTTGGTTACTGGTTACGATATCATCTTCTTCTGGGTGTCTCGTATGATCTTCCAATCATTGGAATTCACAGGACGCCAACCATTTAAGAATGTCCTTATCCACGGACTTATTCGTGATGAGCAAGGACGTAAGATGTCTAAATCACTCGGTAACGGTATTGACCCAATGGATGTTATCGAGAAATACGGTGCCGATGCCCTCCGTTGGTTCCTTTCAAACGGTTCTGCACCAGGGCAAGACGTGCGTTTCTCTTATGAGAAAATGGATGCGTCTTGGAACTTCATTAACAAGATTTGGAATATCTCTCGTTACATTCTCATGAACAATGAAGGATTGACCTTGGATGTGGCGCGTGAAAATGTAGCTAAAGTGGCTGTTGGCCAAGCAGGTAACGTGACAGACCGTTGGATTCTCCACAACCTCAACGAAACTATTGGAAAAGTCACTGAAAACTTTGATAAGTTTGAATTCGGTGTGGCTGGTCACATCCTCTACAACTTCATCTGGGATGAGTTTGCGGACTGGTATGTTGAGTTAACTAAGGAAGTGCTTTATAGCGACAATGAGGACGAAAAAGTCATCACTCGTTCGGTTCTTCTTTACACCTTGGATCAAATCTTGCGTCTCCTTCACCCAATCATGCCATTCGTGACTGAAGAAATCTATGGCCAAATCTCTGAAGGAACAATCGTGACTGCTGAATACCCAGTGGTTCGTCCAGAGTTTGAAAACGAAGCAGCAGCAGCTGGTGTAGAAGCTCTTAAAGACGTGATTCGCTCCGTTCGTAACTCACGTGCTGAAGTGAATGTAGCACCAAGCAAGCCAATCACCATCTTGATCAAGACTAGTGATAGCAAGCTCGATGCCTTCTTCAATGACAATGTCAACTACATCAAACGCTTCACAAACCCAGAACACTTGGAAATTGCAGCAGATGTCGAAGTACCTGACTTGGTTATGTCAAGCATCATCACAGGCGCAGAAATCTACTTGCCACTCGCTGACCTTCTTAATGTCGAAGAAGAATTGGCCCGTCTTGAAAAAGAATTGGCTAAATGGCAAAAAGAACTGGCTATGGTTGGTAAGAAACTCTCTAACGAGCGCTTCGTAGCCAATGCCAAACCAGAAGTCGTCCAAAAAGAACGCGACAAACAAGAAGATTACCAAGCTAAATACGATGCGACAGTCGTACGTATTGAAGAAATGAAGAAATTGGTTAAATAAACAAAGAAGCACGGCGGAATGCCGTGTTTTTTTGGTATAATTGATCTCATACTAAATGATTAAGGAGAAGATAATGAATATAATTACTATGGAATTAAATTTTCTAGGAGTTAGTGAAACAGATTTGAAGCTGTTTAATTTTATTAGAGATAGTGATGAGATTAGTGTATCTATAAAAGTTGACCTATCTAAAAATTATTTTTTAAATCACAAGAAATTTTCAAAACAATTTAAAGAATATTTTGGTAGTGTCAGATTAGAAGAATTTTTGAATAAATTATCTTTGATTGAAGAAATAAAATTTTCGCATGAGGATAAATTAAATCATCAACAATTGGCTAGTGAAGCTATAAAAAACCAAAAAATTAAAGAGCTTGCTGATAGAGTTTACGGCGAGTATTATTATAATCTTCTAATTAAATTTGTCTCTTTATCAACTGCTATTTGGCTTTTGAAAGATTCTTGTGTACAATCGAATTTAGCTTATACGATTATTGAGAATGGGTATTATTCTGCTTCAAATTCTGATATGAATTATACAATGGCAAATGGGAGTCATCAAGTGGTTTCAGTTGACGGCAGAGAAATTAAGAGTATAAAAAAATATTATGAATTAGTATTTCCAATTATAAATTCTCGTATAGGAACCAAAGAAATTGAGAGAAATCATATTACCAATCATTATACTTCATTTGAAAACGATAAAATAGATAGAAGTAAATTTGCAAGTTATTCTAGAGCCCTTGTCTATTTACAAGAAGCACGTAAGAATAGTTTACTCGCTTCTAAAATTGATAAATATATGCAAGTTCTACAGTGCTTATATGCCTTTGGAGACGGTACGCGTAGAATGGGAAGAAAGCTAAAGTATATTACAGCTAATTTATTGTCAGAGGAATCGACAGAAAAGCAAAAAATAGTTGATAACATTGCCATTGCATATAAGATTAGGTCGCAGCATACTCATGGAAATAGAATAAAATTTGACCAAAATGAGATTGAGCGCATTTCAATAGTTCTTGACGATTATGTTAGGGAGGTTCTAAAAAAGTTATTACCGAATAAAGAATTAGAATATTCAGATGAAAAGACAAGACTTTTTGTTGAAAAACAAATGCGAAGATTTAATGAAGGAAAATTTTCGAATTTCTTTAAGAAAATTTTTAGATAAAATAAAACTAACTTCCGAAAAACTACATCAAAACTAAACTATCTTTTATTTCAAGAAGCAGTAATTTTATGGCTATATCAACTTTAGTCCGTTCGTCAGATGAACTGAATGAAAAACTGTCTTTATAGACGAGATAGACGAGTGCTTACAATATTCTAAATCAGATTTTTTTCATAGATTTTGACTGAAAAAGATAGCGGATCTTTATGGGAACCAAGAAGCTGACTTTGCGAAGCAGGAGTGTTTTAATGGTAGCTAAGAACTCTATTCTCATGATGAGAGGATTATGCGTAATAGCTAGATATTAGGTTTGCTATATTTTAACTTTTTCAAGACCATTAATAAATTGGATAGAAGGGCACAGCATTTCATTATCAAGTGGAATGCTAAACACTTGGTAAATGTTGACTTTCCTAAGGGAGGAGTGAAAGATTATGAAAACTATTAACTTTAGGGCACTAATTTAAGATAAAAACATGATTAAATATCCTTTTTGAGGTATAATTGTGATAGATTAATTTTTGAGGAAATGTTTATGGCTAAGAATACTGAAAATTATAATTTGCTTTTACATTGATGTTAGTATGATTTTATGGACACGTTTTGGTGGAATAGTATCTAACCAAAAGGAGATGTCCAAATGAGCCAAAAATATACCAAAGAGTTCAAGGAAACAATTGTTCAATTGCATGAAGCAGGACAGCCTGTTTCAGATTTAGTCAAAGAGTACGGAGTTGCCAACCAAACTATATACAAATGGCTTCAACTATATGGGAAATTTAAAGATCAAAATGTATCCCTTCATGAACTCCAACAAATGCGCAAAGAGATGGCTAAAATGAAGGAGGAAAATGAAATCTTAAAAAAGCCTTGACGATCTTTGCGAAGAAATAAAAGATTCTACTATCTTTCAAATGATCGATCATCTTTATGCTAGTCACCAGTTTTATATTAAGGTGACGTGTAACCTATTCCAAGTTTCACGGTCTAGCTACTACGCCTTTAAAAGCCACCAACCAAGCCAACGAGATCAAGAAAATAAACTTCTTTAAAAAGGAGATTATGATCTCTTATCTTGCCTCTTCTAAGCGATATGGTGCTCCAAAAATCCATAAAGATTTATTGGAAAAGGGATACCAGATTTCTGAAAAGAGAGTACAAAAACTGATGACTGAATTAAATATTCGTTCGATCGTCAGAAAGAAATACCGACCTGCTTCATTGTCAAAACAAGAAGCTAAAGAATACCCTGATTTGTTAAATCGTGATTTTTCAACAGATAAAATCAATCAAAAGTGGGTAACTGACATAACATATATCTACACACTTTCGGATGGGTGGCGAAGAATAAATAATTATTTTCATATTTTATAAATAATTCCCGCCTTCAGCTTTCTTTAAGGAACTCAAGTTATACTATAGTCATCCTAATAAGTATTACTGAACGTCGTTCGGTAGCGCTCACATGTTCTGGTTTTAAGTCAGACAGTGTATCTTTCTTTTTTCATAAATCTCCCAAACAAGTCTAATCTCACAAGGTTAGGCTTGTTTTTATGAAATAAGCAGAAAGTTTTTCATTAAAAGTAAACGCTTGTGTAAGTAAAATGAAAACGTTAGGTAAAGTCAGTGAAAACGTCTTAAAAACCGTCAATTCATTGACTTTCGTGGAAAATAGGACTAAAATAACAGGGTAAAAAAAATTAAAAGGAGAATTCTACTATGAATCTAACTATCTTAGCCCTCGGTTTGGCCGTTATGGGTGTATCTGTTGGTGAGGGTATCCTCGTTGCCAATATCGCTAAAGCTGCAGCTCGCCAACCTGAGATGTTTAGCAAACTTCAAACATTGATGTTTACTGGTGTTGCCTTTATCGAAGGTACCTTCTTCGTATTGTTTGCCCTTAGCTACATTGTCTAATAGACAAATAAAAGATGAAGGAGGGATGAGCAGTGGAAACTACAAGTAATCCAACCGTCTCATTATTTGGGATTGATTTTGACTTGACTGTCCTTGCCATGTCTCTCTTGACAGTAATTATCGTTTTTGGAGTGGTTTTTTGGTCAAGTCGTAAGATGACCATTAAACCAAAGGGAAAACAAAATGTGCTTGAGTTCATCTATGAGTTTGTGAATAGTACCATTTCTCAAAGTCTTGGGAAATTCACGAAGAATTATAGTTTGCTCTTGTTTGTAATTTTCACCTTTGTTTTTACAGCAAACAACTTAGGTTTGCTTGTGTCTGTAAAAAGTGAGCATTACAATTTTTGGACTTCTCCAACATCGAACTTCGGTGTTACTATCACTCTTTCTTTGATTATTACCCTCATTAGTCATATTGAGGGGATCCGTAAAAAAGGGTTTAAAGGCTATCTAAAGGGCTACCTTTCACCATACCCAGCTATGCTCCCAATGAACATTTTGGAACAATTAACCAACCCTGCTTCATTGGCCTTGCGTTTGTTTGGTAACATTTATTCTGGTGAGGTACTTACTGGCTTGATTCTTCAATTGGTGACCTGGTCTGCTTTTGCAGCACCTGTATCCTTTGCTTTGAACCTTGTCTGGGTTGCCTTTTCAGCCTTTATCGGCTTTATCCAAGCCTATGTCTTTATTATCCTAAGTTCAAACTATATTGGTGATAAAGTCAACGAAGAATAATTAAGAAAGGGAGAAATGAAATGTCAATACTTATTAATAGTACGACACTTGGTAATATCATTATCACACTCGGCTCAGTTTTTCTCTTGTATTACCTCATCCGTAAATTCGCATGGGATCAAATTACAGGAATCTTTGCTGCTCGTGAAAAGAAAATTGCCACAGATATTGATAGTGCTGAAAATGCTCGTCAAGAAGCAGAAAGCTTGGCACAAAAACGTCAAGATGAGTTGGCAGGTGCTCGCACTGAGGCAGCTCAAATTATTGATGGGGCCAAGGAAACTGGTAAAACTCAAGAATCAAAAATCATTGCAGAAGCACATGATGAAGCTAAACGCTTGAAAGAAAAAGCAAATCAAGACATTGCCCAAAGCCGTGTGGAAGCACTTGCTGGCGTTAAAGGTGAAGTTGCAGACTTGACTGTCCTCTTGGCGGAAAAAGTTATGAAACAAAACCTTGATGCTAAAGCGCAATCTGACTTGATTGATAGCTATCTTGATCAATTAGGAGATGCTTAATGGATAAGAAAACACAAGCTCTTGTTGAGCAGTATGCCAGAAGCCTGGTAGAAGTCGCTTTTGAACAAGACGCCGTGTCAACAATCCAAGAAGAAGTAAGGCAAATCCTAACAGTTTTTGCTGAAACAAATCTAAAAACCTTCTTGTCGCAGGAAAATGTGACAAGTGAAGCTAAAAAAGAAAGTTTGAGCTTGTTTCAAGAGTCTTGTTCAGTGTATATGAACAATTTTCTTGAGGTAATCTTACTCAATGACCGTGCCAACATTCTCTATGATGTGTTGAAATTGGTCCTTGAGCTCTTTGACCAAGAAGACAATAGTTACGATGTCACAGTGACATCAGCAAGTCCCTTGTCTGAGGAACAAAAAGCCCGACTTTTGGCGATTGTTTCACAAAAATTTGAGATTAAGACACGTCGTTTAGTAGAAAAAATTGATGAGGACCTCATCGGAGGATTCGTCATCAAAGCAAAAAATAAGGTTGTTGACACGTCAATTCGCAGTCAATTGCAAACCTTTAAAACGAATTTGAAATAGAAAGTGGTGTGACTTTTGGCAATTAACGCACAAGAAATTAGCGCTTTAATTAAAAAGCAAATTGAAAACTTCCAGCCAAACTTTGACGTCACTGAAACTGGTGTCGTTACCTATATCGGTGACGGTATCGCACGTGCTCGTGGTCTTGATAATGCCATGAGTGGTGAGTTGCTCGAATTTGAAAATGGTGCCTATGGTATGGCCCAAAACCTTGAATCTAATGATGTCGGTATCATTATCTTGGGGGATTTCGTAGCAATTCGTGAAGGCGATATTGTTAAACGTACTGGAAAAATCATGGAAGTTCCAGTTGGTGAAGCCCTTATTGGTCGTGTAGTAAACCCACTTGGGCAACCAGTTGATGGTCTTGGTGACATCGAAACAACAGGTTTCCGTCCAGTTGAAACACCTGCTCCAGGTGTTATGCAACGTAAATCAGTTTCTGAGCCATTGCAAACTGGTCTTAAGGCCATTGATGCCTTGGTTCCAATTGGACGTGGTCAACGTGAGTTGGTCATCGGAGACCGCCAAACTGGTAAAACTTCAGTAGCCATTGATGCTATCTTGAACCAAAAAGGACAAGATATGATCTGTATTTATGTGGCTATTGGTCAAAAAGAATCAACAGTTCGTACACAAGTAGAAACTCTCCGTAAACATGGTGCTCTTGATTACACAATCGTTGTGACTGCCTCAGCATCACAACCATCACCATTGCTTTACATCGCACCTTACGCTGGTGTTGCAATGGCTGAAGAGTTCATGTATAACGGAAAACACGTCTTGATTGTTTATGATGATTTGTCTAAACAAGCCGTGGCCTACCGTGAACTTTCATTGCTTCTCCGTCGTCCACCAGGTCGTGAAGCCTACCCAGGGGATGTCTTCTATCTCCACTCACGTCTTTTGGAACGTTCAGCTAAAGTTTCAGATGATCTTGGTGGTGGTTCAATTACTGCCTTGCCAATCATCCAAACGCAAGCCGGAGATATCTCAGCTTATATCGCAACAAACGTTATCTCAATCACAGATGGACAAATCTTCTTGCAAGAAAACTTGTTTAACTCAGGTATTCGTCCAGCCATTGATGCGGGTTCTTCCGTATCACGTGTAGGTGGATCAGCGCAAATTAAAGCGATGAAGAAGGTTGCTGGTACACTTCGTCTTGACTTGGCTTCATATCGTGAACTTGAAGCCTTTACGCAATTTGGTTCAGATTTGGATGCTGCGACTCAAGCGAAATTGAACCGTGGTCGTCGTACAATCGAAGTTTTGAAACAACCGCTTCATAAACCACTTCCAGTTGAGAAACAAGTTGTTATCCTTTACGCTTTGACACACGGTTTCTTGGATAGTGTTCCGGTTGATCAAATCTTGGATTTTGAAGAAGCACTCTATGACTACTTTGATAGTCACCATGAGGATATCTTTGAAACTATTCGTACAACTAAGGATATTCCTGAGGAATCTGTACTTAATGAAGCTATCCAAGCTTTCAAAGATCAGTCAGAATACAAATAGAAATAGGGAGGACAGCATATGGCAGGCTCTCTAAGAGAAATCCAAGCAAAAATTGCTTCAACAAAGAAAACGAGTCAGATCACAGGAGCCATGCAAATGGTTTCTGCATCAAAATTGACACGTTCTGAGCAAGCTGCTAAAGATTTCCAAATCTATGCCTCAAAAATTAGACAGATCACAACAGATCTTCTACATTCAGAATTAATTAATGGTTCGTCAAATCCAATGTTGGATGCACGTCCAGTTCGTAAGACAGGTTACATTGTCATTACTTCAGATAAAGGACTTGTTGGAGGTTATAACTCAACAATTCTTAAAGCTGTGTTGGACATGATTAAACGTGACCATGATTCTGAAGATGAATATGCTATCATTTCCATTGGTGGAACAGGTTCAGATTTCTTCAAGGCTCGTAACATGAATGTTGCTTTTGAACTTCGTGGCCTTGAAGATCAACCTAGTTTTGATCAAGTCGGAAAAATCATTTCTAAAGCTGTAGGAATGTATCAAAATGAACTTTTTGATGAACTCTATGTGTGCTATAACCACCATGTTAACAGTTTGTCTAGCGAAGTTCGTGTGGAACAAATGCTTCCTATCGCTGATTTGGATCCCAATGAATCAGAAGGTCATGTGTTGACCAAGTTTGAATTGGAACCAGATCGTGACACTATTTTGGATCAACTCTTACCACAATATGCGGAGAGTCTTATCTACGGTGCTATCGTAGATGCCAAAACAGCTGAGCACGCAGCGGGTATGACTGCAATGCAGACAGCCACTGATAATGCTAAGAATGTGATTAACGATTTGACAATCCAATATAACCGTGCGCGTCAAGCTGCCATCACTCAGGAAATTACTGAAATTGTTGGTGGTGCAAGTGCACTTGAATAGCTAGAGATTTGTCTTAATTAGACACACATGAAAAAGGGATGATTGTCATCCAAAAAACTATCATAAGGAGAAAACAATGAGCTCAGGCAAAATTGCTCAGGTTGTTGGTCCTGTTGTAGACGTAGCGTTTGCAGCCGGTGATAAACTCCCTGAGATTAACAATGCATTGGTCGTTTATACTGATGAACAAAAGTCTAAACGTATCGTGCTCGAAGTAGCTCTTGAACTTGGAGAAGGTGTGGTTCGTACCATTGCCATGGAATCTACTGATGGATTGACTCGTGGACTAGAAGTTCTGGACACTGGTCGTCCAATCAGCGTTCCTGTTGGTAAAGATACCCTTGGACGTGTCTTTAACGTTCTTGGTGATACCATTGACTTGGAAGCACCTTTTGCAGAAGATGCAGAGCGTGAACCAATTCACAAAAAAGCACCAACTTTCGATGAATTGTCAACATCTACTGAAATCCTTGAAACAGGGATTAAAGTTATCGACTTGCTTGCCCCTTACCTTAAAGGTGGTAAAGTCGGACTCTTTGGTGGTGCCGGTGTTGGTAAAACCGTTCTTATTCAAGAGTTGATTCACAACATTGCCCAAGAGCACGGTGGTATTTCCGTGTTTACAGGTGTTGGTGAACGTACACGTGAAGGTAATGACCTTTACTGGGAAATGAAAGAATCTGGCGTTATTGAGAAAACAGCCATGGTCTTCGGTCAAATGAACGAACCACCTGGAGCACGTATGCGTGTTGCACTTACTGGTTTGACAATTGCGGAATACTTCCGTGATGTCGAAGGTCAAGACGTGCTTCTCTTCATCGATAACATCTTCCGTTTCACTCAAGCAGGTTCTGAGGTTTCTGCCCTTCTTGGTCGTATGCCATCAGCCGTTGGTTACCAACCTACACTTGCTACTGAAATGGGTCAATTGCAAGAACGTATCACATCAACTAAAAAAGGTTCTGTTACATCAATCCAAGCCATCTACGTTCCAGCCGATGACTATACTGACCCAGCGCCAGCTACAGCATTTGCTCACTTGGATTCAACAACCAACCTTGAACGTAAGTTGACACAAATGGGTATTTACCCAGCCGTTGACCCATTGGCATCAAGCTCACGTGCCCTTTCACCTGAAATTGTTGGTGAAGAACACTATGCTGTTGCGACTGAAGTTCAACGTGTGCTTCAACGTTACCGTGAATTGCAAGATATTATCGCTATCCTTGGTATGGATGAATTGTCAGACGAAGAAAAAACATTGGTTGGACGTGCTCGTCGTATCCAATTCTTCTTGTCACAAAACTTTAACGTTGCTGAACAGTTTACAGGTCAACCAGGTTCTTATGTTCCAGTTGCTGAAACCGTTCGTAGCTTTAAAGAAATCCTTGAAGGTAAATATGACAATCTTCCAGAAGATGCCTTCCGTAGCGTAGGTCCAATTGAGGATGTAGTAGCTAAAGCTAAAGCTATGGGCTACTAATGAGGTGAAGATATGGCACAAATGACCGTACAAGTGGTAACTCCGGATGGTCTGAAATATGACCACCATGCCAGCTTTATCCACGCGGTTACTAAAGATGGTCAAATTGGTATCTTGCCAGGCCATATTAACTTGATTGCGCCACTTGAAGTGGATGAACTCAAGGTTCGTCGTGTGGATGACGAGAGTCACGTCGATTGGATTGCCGTAAACGGTGGTATCATCGAAGTTAAAGATGATTTTATTACTATCGTTGCCGATTCAGCAGAACGTGAACGCGACATTGACGTTTCTCGTGCCGAACGTGCCAAGCAACGTGCCGAACGTGACTTGGAAGAAGCAACTAAATCTGACCGTATTGATGAAGTTCAACGTGCTCAGGTTGCTCTCCGTCGAGCACTTAATCGTATCAGTGTCGGTACAAAATAAGACAAAAAAAACGAGACTTTGGTCCCGTTTTTTATTTGTCGTAAAAGAAAACATGAGAAGTAGCAAAGTTATCAAAGAAAGTTCATTGTAAAACCTATCTGAAGGTAAGATAAAAAATCAGATTTCCAGTCCTGAAAACGGTTAATTTAGCTTTTACTTTAGTTTAAGGTATCAAAGTGTTATAATATAAGCTGTTAGCTTTATATTTTAAGAGAAAATGTAGAGTAACGTAATAGAAAGTATGAGTTTTTTAAAGATATGAAAATTGAAAAGAAGCATCTTTTAGATTACACCATCTTGATACCTTATTTAATCTTATCCATAGTTGGTTTAATAGTAGTGTATTCAACAACAAGTGCTCGTTTAGTAGCCTTGGGAGCCAATCCCTTCGCATCTGTTATAAACCAAGGAGCCTTTTGGTTGGTATCCTTGTTCTCTATTTTTTTCATCTACCGACTGAAATTGAACTTTCTCAGGAAAGATAAGCTTTTGGGTGTTGTTATTGCCTTTGAGATTTTACTTTTGGTCATTGCCAAATTTTTCACCAGGGAAATCAATGGTGCCAATGGTTGGATTGTGCTAGGTCCCTTGTCTTTCCAACCAGCGGAGTACCTTAAAATCATTGTTGTTTGGTTTTTGGCACACACCTTTTCAAAAAAACAGTCTGCCATAGAACGTTATGACTACCAAGCCCTGACGAAGAATAGATGGATTCCTAGGAATGGTAAGGAACTTAATGACTGGCGTGTCTATTTGCTTGTAATGATCGGTTTGGTTGCTATCCAACCTGACTTGGGGAATGCGGCTATCATTGTGTTGACTACAGTAGTGATGTTTTCAATTTCTGGTGTTGGCTACCGTTGGTTTACGGCCTTGTTTGCCAGTATTGTTGGGATTTCGTCAGCCTTCCTTGGGTTAATTGCCTTGGTTGGGGTTCAAACCATGGCTAAGGTACCTATCTTTGGATATGTTGCCAAGCGTTTCGCAGCATATTTTAATCCGTTCAAGGATTTGACAGGATCTGGTCTTCAGCTATCTCATTCATACTATGCTATGAGTAATGGGGGCTGGTTCGGCCTTGGACTTGGAAATTCGATTGAAAAAACTGGTTATCTCCCAGAAGCTACAACAGACTTTGTGTTTTCAATTGTAATTGAAGAGTTAGGTCTTATCGGAGCTGGCTTGATTCTGGCCCTCCTCTTTTTCCTCATTCTTCGTGTTATGATTGTGGGAGTCAAGGCACGAAATCCTTTTAACTCTATGATGGCATTGGGTGTAGGTGCCTTAATGCTAATGCAGGTCTTCGTTAACATCGGAGGAATCTCAGGGCTGATTCCATCAACAGGGGTTACCTTCCCCTTCCTTTCGCAAGGAGGTAACTCTCTTTTAGTGACTTCAGTTGGGATAGCCTTTGTCTTGAACATCGCTGCTAATGAAAAGCGTGATAATATTGTTCAAGCGATTGAGGATGAGTTATCTCAGACTCAAGAATTGGAAAATCAAGATGAAAAAATCGTGCCTTTAAGAAGAAGTCGTTAATACGGCTTCTTTTTTCGTTAGATGGTGTTAGGCAGTAGTATGAAGATAGTGAAAGCTAATAGGAGCAGTAGAAATAGAATTATTGAAAGGAATATTTGTAATTACTCTAAAGAAAAACTGAAAACTATATAAAATACTTGCAATTCTATGACATTTTGATAGAATAGTAGAGTAAAGTTAGACTGTATTGCCTACTGTCTATCTATAAAATATATTTTATTGGAGGCTTTTCCTAAATGGCAAAAGAAAAATACGATCGTAGTAAACCACACGTTAACATTGGTACAATCGGACACGTTGACCACGGTAAAACTACTTTGACAGCTGCTATCACAACTGTATTGGCTCGTCGTCTTCCTAGCGCAGTTAACACACCAAAAGACTACGCTTCAATCGACGCTGCTCCAGAAGAACGTGAACGTGGTATCACAATCAACACTGCACACGTTGAGTACGAAACTGAAAAACGTCACTACGCTCACATCGATGCGCCAGGACACGCGGACTACGTTAAAAACATGATCACTGGTGCCGCTCAAATGGACGGTGCGATCCTTGTAGTAGCATCTACTGACGGACCAATGCCACAAACTCGTGAGCACATCCTTCTTTCACGTCAGGTTGGTGTTAAACACCTTATCGTCTTCATGAACAAAGTTGACTTGGTTGACGATGAAGAATTGCTTGAATTGGTTGAAATGGAAATCCGTGACCTTCTTTCAGAATACGATTTCCCAGGTGATGACATTCCAGTTATCCAAGGTTCAGCTCTTAAAGCTCTTGAAGGTGATTCTAAATACGAAGACATCATCATGGACTTGATGAACACTGTTGACGAATACATTCCAGAACCAGAACGTGACACTGACAAACCATTGTTGCTTCCAGTCGAAGACGTATTCTCAATCACTGGTCGTGGTACTGTTGCTTCAGGACGTATCGACCGTGGTGTTGTTCGTGTCAATGACGAAGTTGAAATCGTTGGTCTTAAAGAAGACATCCAAAAAGCAGTTGTTACTGGTGTTGAAATGTTCCGTAAACAACTTGACGAAGGTATTGCCGGAGATAACGTCGGTGTTCTTCTTCGTGGTATCCAACGTGATGAAATCGAACGTGGTCAAGTATTGGCTGCACCTGGTTCAATCAACCCACACACTAAATTCAAAGGTGAAGTTTACATCCTTTCTAAAGAAGAAGGTGGACGTCACACTCCATTCTTCAACAACTACCGTCCACAGTTCTACTTCCGTACAACTGACGTAACAGGTTCAATCGAACTTCCTGCAGGTACTGAAATGGTTATGCCTGGTGATAACGTGACTATCGACGTTGAGTTGATCCACCCAATCGCCGTTGAACAAGGTACAACATTCTCTATCCGTGAAGGTGGACGTACTGTTGGTTCAGGTATCGTATCTGAAATCGAAGCTTAATTAATATTAAGTTCCCAATACAATTATTCGTCAGACAATAATTGAGAGAGTCGAGTTTACTCGGCTCTTTTTGGTGTTTAAAAATACTTGTGATTTTATACTTTTAAGGTATTTTAGATGCTTAAGCTAAGTTTTGATAGTGATAAATAGACATAAAGCAGGTTGAGTTTTCGGAATTTTCCTAAAATCCTAGTAATAGTAAGGGATTTGTGATAAAATAAACGAGTAAATAAATAAAAGAAGAGGTATGTGAAATGTCACGTAAACCATTTATCGCTGGTAACTGGAAAATGAACAAAAATCCAGAAGAAGCAAAAGCATTCGTTGAAGCTGTAGCATCAAAACTTCCTTCATCAGATCTTGTTGAAGCTGGTATCGCAGCTCCTGCAGTTGACTTGACAGCTGTACTTGCTGCCGCTAAAGGTTCAGACCTTAAAGTTGCTGCACAAAACACTTACTTTGAAAATGCTGGTGCCTTCACTGGTGAAACTAGCCCACAAGTTTTGAAAGAAATCGGTACTGACTACGTTGTTATCGGTCACTCAGAACGTCGTGACTACTTCCACGAAACTGATGAAGACATCAACAAAAAAGCAAAAGCAATCTTTGCTAACGGTATGCTTCCAATCATCTGTTGTGGTGAATCACTTGAAACTTACGAAGCTGGTAAAGCAGCAGAATTCGTAGGTGCTCAAGTTTCAGCTGCTCTTGCTGGATTGACTGCAGAACAAGTCGCTTCAACAGTAATCGCCTACGAACCAATCTGGGCTATCGGTACTGGTAAATCAGCTTCACAAGACGACGCACAAAAAATGTGTAAAGTTGTTCGTGACGTTGTAGCTGCTGATTTTGGTCAAGAAGTTGCCGACAAAGTACGTGTTCAATACGGTGGATCAGTTAAACCTGAAAACGTTGCTGAATACATGGCTTGTCCAGACGTTGACGGAGCTCTTGTAGGTGGTGCATCACTTGAAGCTGAAAGCTTCTTGGCATTGCTTGACTTCGTTAAATAATTTTAGATAAAGTCGAGGTTTCCCTCGGCTTTTTTCTTGTTTGTCTTAAGTGTTTTTCTAAAAAAAGCCAGGTTTCTCTTATCCTGTTTTGGGGAGCAAAGGTGCTTAAATGTAGAACAAAAACTCCTATTTTGTAAGCCCTATCTTTTTGTTTGGATTTTTTAAAACTTTGAGCCTAGGCAAGTACAATTGGATTGTCCCAAGAGGCAGATAATATGCTATAATGAGAGTAGTATAACTAGAGCGCAGGCACTGATAGTCTGTTTGCTCCGCATTTTTCCAAGAAGAGGAGAATTAGAAATCATGACTTTTGATGCAATTGACCAAATGGCGGTCAGCACTATTCGTTCGCTTTCGATCGAGGCCATTCAAGCCGCGAATTCTGGACACCCAGGTCTTCCTATGGGTGCAGCGCCAATGGCATATGTACTTTGGAACCATGTGATGAATGTTAATCCAAAGACTAGCCGTAACTGGACAAACCGTGACCGTTTTGTTCTTTCTGCAGGTCATGGTTCTGCTTTGCTTTATAGCCTCTTGCACCTTTCAGGCTATGATGTATCAATGGATGATTTGAAGAACTTCCGTCAATGGGGTTCTAAGACTCCAGGTCACCCTGAAGTTAATCATACTGATGGTGTTGAAGCAACATCAGGTCCTCTTGGTCAAGGAATTGCTAATGCTGTAGGTATGGCAATGGCTGAAGCGCACTTGGCAGCTAAATTTAACAAACCTGGTTTTGATATTGTTGACCATTATACTTATGCCCTCCATGGCGATGGTTGTTTGATGGAAGGTGTTTCTCAAGAAGCTGCCAGTCTTGCTGGTCACCTTAAACTTGGTAAGTTGGTGCTTCTTTACGATTCAAATGATATCTCACTTGATGGACCAACTTCAATGGCTTTCACAGAAGATGTTAAGGCTAAGTTTGAAGCTTATGGTTGGCAACACATTCTTGTCAAAGATGGTAATGATTTGGAAGCTATTGCTAAAGCCATCGAAGAAGCTAAGGCTGAGACAGATAAACCATCTATCATTGAAGTTAAGACAATCATTGGTTATGGAGCTGAAGGACAAGGAACATCAGCTGTCCACGGTGCTCCAATCGGTCAAGATGGCATTGATCACGCAAAAGGTGTTTACGGTTATGATGCACCGGCATTTACAGTTCCAGATGAAGTTGCTCGTCGTTTTGAAGTTGGTATTAAATTCCGTGGTGAAGCTGCTGAAAATGCTTGGCAAACTAAATTTGCAGAATATGAAACTGCTTACCCAGAATTGGCTGCTGAATACAAGGCTGCCTTTGCAAATGAACCTGTACACGTTGACTTGAATGCTCATGAATTGGGTTCAGCAGTTGCTAGCCGTGTATCAAGCCAACAAGCTATCCAACAGATTTCTGAACAAGTTCCTTCATTCTGGGGTGGTTCAGCAGACCTTTCAGCTTCTAACAATACTATGGTTAAGGCTGAGTCTGATTTCCAAGCAGACAACTATGCTGGACGTAATATTTGGTTTGGTGTGCGTGAGTTTGCTATGGCTGCAGCGATGAATGGTATTGCTCTTCATGGTGGTACTCGTGTTTATGGTGGTACCTTCTTCGTCTTCTCAAACTATTTGCTTCCAGCAGTACGTATGGCAGCTCTTCAAAACTTGCCAGTAACTTATGTTATGACACATGACTCAGTAGCAGTTGGTGAAGATGGACCTACTCACGAACCAATCGAACAATTGGCAAGTGTGCGTTCAATGCCTAACCTTAACGTTATCCGTCCTGCAGATGGTAATGAAACTAATGCTGCATGGAAACGTGCCTTGGCTGAGACTGAACGTCCAACAATGCTAGTCTTGACACGTCAAAACTTGCCAGTCCTTGATGGTACTGCTGAAAATGCTGAAACTGGTGTCAATAAAGGAGCTTACATCATCTCAGAAGCAAACGGTGATCTTGATGGTATCATCATTGCAACTGGTTCTGAAGTGAAATTGGCACTTGATACGCAGGCTGCTCTTGAAGCTGAAGGTGTGCATGTTCGTGTTGTTTCAATGCCATCACAAAATCTCTTTGATGAACAAGATGCTGCATATAAAGAAGAAGTCCTTCCAGCAGCTGTGACAAAACGTTTGGCTATCGAAGCTGGAACTAGCTTTGGTTGGGGTAAATATGTTGGTCTTGCAGGTAAAACACTTACTATTGATACTTGGGGTGCTTCAGCACCTGGTGACCGTATCTTTAAAGAATACGGATTCACTGTTGAAAATGCAAGTCAACTTTACAAATCATTGTAAGAAAAGAAAGAGCTTGGCTAGTCCAAGTTCTTTTTTGTAAATTTCGTACAGAACTTGACTTTTTAGGGCATAGTGTTAGAATGACTGTGTCAGCCGATTTAGCTCAGTTGGTAGAGCAACGCACTCGTAACGCGTAGGTCACAGGTTCGAAACCTGCAATCGGCATGGTCAGAAGTATTTAGATAGAAAAAAGGAGGGGTGGAAACCTCTTTTTTTCTTCCATCTAAGCTAAAATTTGATAAAATAGAAGATGAAAAAAATCAAAAGGAAGTATCATGTCAAAAGGGTTATTAATCTCAATCGAAGGGCCAGACGGTGCTGGAAAGACTACAGTTTTGGAGGCACTTTTGCCACGTTTAAGAGAGGTTTATCCAGCTCAGGTTGTGACGACACGTGAACCAGGCGGAGTAGCTATTGCAGAGCAAATCCGAGAGGTTATTTTGGATGTCAATAATACGGCTATGGATGCTAAGACAGAGCTCTTGCTCTATATTGCGGCTCGTCGTCAACATCTGGTTGAGAAGGTTTTGCCAGAGCTTGAAAAAGGCAATATGGTCATCATGGATCGTTTTATTGATTCATCAGTTGCTTATCAAGGTACTGGCCGTGGCTTGAATCAGGATGAGATTGCCTGGTTAAATGCCTATGCGACTGATGGTTATAAACCTAATGTGACCTTATTGTTTGATGTGGATTCTGAGACTGGTTTGGCCCGCATTGCAGCCAGCGGTGAACGTGAAGTCAATCGGTTGGATTTAGAGAAGCTTGACTTGCATCAGCGTGTACGTCAAGGTTATTTAGATTTAGCACAGGCTGAACCAGAACGTATCAAGCTAATCGATGCCTCACAGGCTTTTGAAGATGTTGTAGAGGACGCTTGGAAAGTAATTAAAGGCTATTTATAAGGAGCAAGATGAAGTTAGCTGAAAGTCAAAGCAAACTATTTGAAGAGTTTTCACAAATTATCAGGGAAAATCGTTTGAGTCATGCTTATTTGTTTTCGGGTGATTTTGGAAGTCTCGACATGGCTATTTGGCTAGCACAGAGTCGTTTTTGTGTGACTCCTGAGAATAGTCTACCTTGTGGTCACTGTCGTCCTTGTCGTTTGATTGCTCAGGGGGACTTTTCTGATGTTAAATTAGTAGAGCCACAAGGACAGATTATTAAGACGGACACGATTCGTCAGTTGACTAGAGAGTTTAGTCAATCGAGTTTTGAAGGGCAGGCTCAGGTTTTTATCATTCGTGATGCAGATAAGATGCATGTCAATGCTGCCAATAGTCTATTAAAGTTTATTGAAGAACCTCAAAGTCAGATTTATATTTTTCTTTTGACAGCTGATGATAGTCGGATGTTACCGACGATTAAAAGTCGAGCTCAACTCTTTTATTTTCCTAAGAATCGGGCTTATCTGGAAGAATTGCTGCAGAAGGAAGGCTTGTTGCTGACACAAGCCAAAGTGTTGGCGGATTTTGCTAAAGATGATGTTCAGGCTTTAGACTTAGCTAAGGATAATAGGATTCTTGATCTGATTAATACAGTAGAGCGTTTCACACAGTCCCTGCTATCTAATCAGGACCTGCTTTATTTGGATGTTGCAAAACTGGCTGTCCAGTGTAGTGAAAAGTCGGAACAAGAGATGGTCTGGGCTTTTTTAACTTATCAATTGGGGAAGGATATACAAAATCCACAAGCAAGACGATGGTTAGGCTTAGTTTATGAGGCACGAAAAATGTGGCTAGCTAATGTCAGCTTTCAAAATGCGATGGAGTATATGGTATTATCATGACAGAAGTCATTGGAATAAAATTTGAGGAAACTGGAGCAGTAGAATATGTTGTTCCTGATAAAAATTATGCCAAAGATGACTTTGTAGTCGTTTTGGAGAAAAAAGATAAGCGCCTAGCTCAGGTTGTCATGGAAAACGCTGATTTTCCTGAGGTTAGTTTGCCTGCGGATTTGAATCGGGTTGAAGGATTGGCAGGGGAGAAAGATTTCGCTAGATATGATGAAAATCTTTTGAAGGCTGAAAAGAGTATGGGAGTAGTAGCTGATTTAATTGCTCAAAATCAGCTAGAAATGAAGGTCGTTGATATTGTCTTTCCGCTAAATTGCTCTTATGTACTAATCAGTTTTGTTGCTGAAAAACGGGTAGATTTTCGTCAATTGCTCAAAGATTTGGCTTCTTACTTTAAGACACGTATTGAGTTGCGCCAAATTTCAAGTCGTGAGGAATCAAAGATTTATGGTGGCCTAGGACCTTGTGGTCGGGCACTTTGTTGTTCTAGTTTTTTGGGTGAATTCCCACCAGTATCGATTAAGATGGCTAAAAATCAGAGTTTATCTTTGAATTCTGGTAAGATGAATGGGGTCTGTGGTCGACTTATGTGTTGTCTCAGTTATGAAGATGACTTTTACCGAGATAGCAAGGCTAGTTATCCTGACTTGGGTGATGACATTGAAACCAAGGATGGTACAGGTCAGGTCGTTGCCATTGATGTAATTGCAGGGACCATTAAGGTTGTATTTGAAAAAGGGCGTGCGCCCCTAACTTATGGAGTGGAGGAAGTTCAGCTAAATGGAAAAGCGTGAATTGTATGATAAATTCGAGGAATTATCACAAAATTTGATGTCGATGTTGGCAGAAGTGGAAGCGATTAAGGCGAACTTCTCAGGGATTCTTGATGAAAATACGGCCCTCAAGTTGGAAAACGACAAGTTGCGTGAGCACTTAAGTCAAGTGGTTCAAGAGGAGACAGGGACTAAAATGTCTCATGGTAAGGTAAATCTCGAGGCTATTTACGATGATGGATTCCATATTTGTCCAGATTTTTATGGCCAACGTCGTGATAATAATGAAGCTTGTGGCTTCTGTGCAGAATTGTTGTACGGAGACTAAACATGCAGGTTCAAAAGAGTTTTAAGGGGCAATCTAGCTACGGTACCCTCTATCTGGTTCCCACTCCTATTGGGAATTTGCAGGATATGACTTTTCGTAGTGTGCAAATCCTGAAAGAGGTGGATCTTATTTGTGCGGAGGACACGCGCAATACGGGTCTCTTGCTCAAGCATTTTGAGATTGAAACCAAGCAGTATTCTTTTCATGAGCACAATGCTTATGAGAAAATTCCAGATTTACTGGAGCGCTTGAAGTCAGGTCTTTCTTTGGCTCAGGTTTCTGATGCGGGGATGCCTTCTATTTCGGATCCTGGGCATGATTTGGTCAAAGCTGCCATTGCTGAGGATATTCCTGTGGTGGCCTTACCGGGAGCATCGGCTGGTATTACAGCCTTGATTGCCAGTGGTTTAGCACCCCAACCTCATATTTTTTATGGCTTCCTACCCCGTAAAAAAGGACAGCAGATTGATTTCTTCAAGGAAAAACTGTCTTATCCTGAGACACAGATTTTTTACGAGTCACCTTACCGTGTGGCGGATACTCTTGAAAATATGCATGAGGTCTATGGCAACCGTCAAGTAACTTTAGTTCGAGAATTGACCAAGCTTTATGAAGAGTACCAACGAGGATCTATTTCAGAAGTTTTAGATTATATTGCTAGTAATCCTCTCAAGGGTGAATGTTTACTGATTGTGGCTGGAGCTTCTGAAAATGATAAGGAAGAAAATCTAACATCAAATATTACCCCGGTAGAGGCTGTAGAAGCTTTAATTGCCTCTGGAATGAAACCTAATCAGGCTATAAAAACCGTTGCTAAAGAGCGAAAAATGAATAGGCAAGAGCTTTATAACCTTTTTCATGGGGTTTAAAGGCTCTTTTTTGTGGCAACACAAGATGTTAGAAAAGAAAGAATTATCAAAAAATTCCGTAAATACACTTGTTTGTCTCGTGGTTTTGTGTTATATTATCTGACATAAAATATTTTGCACATATGGTTTGGTTGGTTTGGCTTTTATGCAGGATCAGCCTTGGCTGCTAATGGTTGGCAGTTCACACGCTAGTAACCGCTCATGTGTCAGCTGCTGCAGGCATGTTTTCATGGTTGGCAATTGAAAAACATGTCACAGGACATCCATCCTTGGTTGGTGGTTCAACCGGTTTGGTAGCAGGTCTAGTTGCAATCACACCTGGAGCTGGTTTTGTTTCAATTTGGAGTGCTATCCGTATTCGTACTGGTGAACGTGGTGGAGACGCCATTTAATATAATGGAGGCTTAAACCGGTTGGTTTGGGTCTTTTTTAGTGATTTTTGATATACTTAGGAGAGTTAGTATGATTTGAGGGGGTGACCGATTGGCGAAAGGAAAAAAGAAAAGTAAGTCTAAAGCTAGACCTAAGAAAACTAAAAAGAAACAGAAGTCTTTCTTGCTCTTTCCTAAATTTTTCCAAAAGTGGAGTCTGATTTTTATCGGCCTATTTGCCTTATTGGGACTCCTAGCTAGTTTAAATTTTCCAAGGTTGACCATGGAAAAGAACATGACGTCTACGGATGAGACGACGGTTGCTTTTATTGCTGAGATTGGTGAGACGTCGCGCTATTTGGCAGCTAGAAATGATCTTTATGCATCTGTTATGATAGCTCAGGCCATCTTGGAATCTGACTCTGGACAATCTACTTTGAGTCAGAAGCCGTCCTATAACTTCTTTGGGATTAAGGGGGACTACAATGGTCAAAGTGTGACCCTACCGACCTGGGAGGATGATGGTAAGGGCAATCCTTACTATATTGATGCAGCTTTTCGTTCTTATGGCTCTGTGGAAAATTCTTTACAGGACTACGTAGACTTCCTTGAGGGCAGCTACTATGTAGGGGTACACCGTTCCAAGACTAAGAATTATAAGGATGCCACAGCTGCCCTAACAGGGGTCTACGCTACGGATACAACTTATGGAGAAAAATTAAACAGCATCATTGAACAATACCAGTTAACCATTTATGACACTTATTAGAGCTAAAGGAGAGTAAAATGAATCAGAACCAAGTGAAACTCATTGCAATAGATATGGACGGGACGCTCTTAAATAGCCAAAAAGAGATTCCTGAAGAGAATATTAAGGCTATTCAAGAAGCAGCTGCGGCAGGCATTAAAATCGTACTTTGTACAGGACGCCCACGTTCAGGCATTCTTCCACATTTTGAGAAATTAGGATTGAGTGAAGAAGAGTATATTATCATGAACAATGGTTGTTCAACTTATGAGACAAAAAATTGGACCTTGCTGCAATCTGAAAGTTTATCTCGCCCTGAAATGGAAGAACTCTTGCAGGCTTGCGAAGACTTTCCAGAGGTGGCTCTAACCTTGACTGGAGAAAAGACTTATTATGTTGTGGGCGATGAGGTGCCTGAGTTAGTAGCTTATGATGCTGGCACTGTCTTCACAGAAGCGAAAGCTAGGAGTTTGGAAGAAATCTTTGCGGAAGGTCAAGTGATTTTCCAAGCCATGTATATGGCTGATTCTGAACCTTTGGACGCCTTCCAAAACGCCGTGCAAGATGGACTTAGTCAGAGCTATAGTACAGTTCGTAGTCAAGACTATATCTTTGAAATCATGCCACAAGGGGCAACAAAGGCTAGCGGGCTTAAACATTTAGCAGAAAAGCTTGACATTAACCCAGATCAAATCATGGCTCTAGGCGATGCTGCCAATGACCTTGAAATGCTTCAATTCGTCGGTCAAAGCGTTGCCATGGGTAATGCGAGTGACGACATTAAGGCTTTGTGTAAGTATGTGACTTTGACAAATGACGAGGCAGGTGTGGCACACGCCATTCGTACTTGGGCTCTATAAGAAAAAGACCTTTAGCTTTATTGTTTGCTAAAGGTTTTTCGATTTCTGATAATGGCAATGAGAGTAGTAAGTGTGATAGTGACATCAGTGATGGCAGCTGGGTAAGCCTGAATGGTCAAATCGTAAATTAGCCAAAGTAACATATTTTCAATAATGACCCAGCGAAGCCATTGAAGGTTTGGTGTGGTAGCAATAGCTAGGCTATAGGAAACTGAAGAGATGATAGGTAAATAACCAACAATCCCAAGTTGATTGAGATAGGTTCCGACGATGATTTGAATAATGATGAGGATGGTCAAGATAGTCTTGGTCATCTTCTTTTTGACCATCAGGCTATTACGTATGATGGAAATACTAATGGTTAAAGCACCGGTATAGCCTCCGAGAAGCAGGTTGGCAATAGCAGTAAAAATATAGTCGGTAATTTGCCAGACGAGCATGTTATTTTTTGATTTTGCAAAAGAGGATATAGCGACACATAGGGCACCTATGGCTGAGAATACTTGTGCTAGAAGATAGAATGTCATGGTATAACTTTCAATTTTTTGTCTCTATTATATCACAAGGATTCAAGATATTTTCATCTCTATTTTAGGATTTACAAGGCTAATATCTTAGCGTTTACATTAGAAAATGATATAATAAAAGTGTAGATAAGATTGTTCCCTTAAAAGTAGAGAGAACCCTGTGTTTCCTTGTGACATAGGTCCTATCTTTACTTTATGTGATAGACTAGAAATGAGGAAATGATTATGAAAAACAAATTTTCCCAAGCAATCGTGCTTTCAATGGTTACCCTTTCCTCAATGGCTTTGCTGACGGCCTGTTCCAGCCATAAGGAATCCAGTTCAGCAGATAAGACGCCTAATAGCAGCCAGGTGACCTCATCAAGTAAGGCTAAATCATCTAGTAAAGATAGCGGTAAGACTAGCAAGTCTAGTGCTAAGGTCAAGGAATCTTCGGGTTCAAAGACGGAATCTTCAAGCGCGCAAAGTAGTCAAAAGGCTTCTGTCCCAAGTTCGAGTAGTAGTCAGGCTCAGTCATCATCTTCAAAGAGTTCATCAGTTCCCTCAAGTAGCCAGTCCCAAGCACCTAAATCATCAAACGAGAGCCAATCTTCAGCCAGTCAATCTCAAGCGCCAAAGAGCTCAAGTGATAGCCAAGCTTCAAGTAGCCAATCTAGCAGTCAAGCTCAAGCTAAAACGGATACGCAAGTAACCACCGTGGATATGGATGTGAGTGCTGTAGCGCGTGGTCAGTTTGATAGTATTGCTGGAACTTGGAAGTCCAGTGATGGTAGTCGTCTGGTCTTTAACAATACTAGTCTAGTAGGAGATATCACTGCCCAAGGTCAAGCGACAGTTCACAATTATGTGCATCCGAAAGATAATTATCAAGAGGGCTCAGGTAAGTATGATGCTACCCTTTCAAGAGATAGGGGTGACACCTCTGGTATTGTTGGCGATATTAGTTTTGTTTCTAAAAAGGCAGCTATTTCTGGTCCTAGCTATGAACAAGATACCATTCAAGTAACCAGTACTGGTGGAACAAAGGTCTACTTTAAAGAATCAGACAATGTGACGCTACCTAAAGATGTGACAGTTACTGACAATCAACTTCCAATTGATGGTGGTATAGCAGAATCTGGCAGTTACACGCTTACCAAACGCACAGTTGTCAAAAATACTCCTAGTGATACAGCTCCAGTTGAATTTTACTTAGAAGCAGGCGATAAGATTAACTTTGATATGAAGGTTACTCAAGACGATCATAGTTGGATTTCTTACATCAGCTATAGTGGTGTTCGCCGTTATGTTCAAGTGGATTAAATAAGATATCTAGAAAGGTCAGAATTTCTTCTGATCTTTCTATTATTTTGTGGAAAAAGCCTTGTCTATTCCCTAATAAATCGATACAATAGAAAGGTCGGTTTAACCGAAAATTTTTAAATAATGAGGACAAAAATGTGTCAGTAAATTGGCAAGATATTGCGTTTTCTTTCCTCGGTGGTTTGGGGCTTTTCCTCTTTAGTATCAAGTATATGGGAGATGGTCTTCAACAAGCAGCCGGAGATAAGTTGCGCTTTTACATCGATAAGTATACCAGCAACCCGTTTTTAGGGGTTTTGATTGGTATTGTCATGACGGCCTTGATTCAATCGAGTTCAGGGGTTACCGTTATTGTCGTCGGTCTGGTTTCGGCAGGGCTTTTGAGTCTTCGTCAGGCTATTGGTATTGTCATGGGGGCAAACATCGGTACAACCGTAACTTCCTTCATGATTGGTTTCAAGCTTGGTGACTATGCCCTTCCAGTGATTTTCCTGGGGGCTGCGCTTCTCTTCTTTACAAGCAATAAGAAGCTCAATAATCTAGGACGTATCTTGTTTGGTGTTGGGGGGATTTTCTTTGCCCTTAACCTTATGGGAGATGCGGTAGAACCTTTGAAGTCAGTTACAGCCTTTAAGGACTACTTGGCAACCTTGGGTGATCGCCCAGTCATGGGGGTTATCATCGGTGCTGGCTTGACCATGTTGATTCAATCGTCAGCAGCGACCATCGGTATTCTTCAGAGCCTCTACTCAGGTGGTTTGCTTGATCTGCAAGGTGCCCTTCCAATCCTCTTTGGAGATAATATCGGGACGACTATCACAGCGGTTCTAGCTGCTCTTGGTTCAAACATTGCAGCTAAACGTGTGGCGGGGGCTCACGTCCTGTTCAACGTCATCGGGACGGTCTTGTGTTTGATTCTCTTGGTACCATTCACAGCCTTGATTCAATGGTTTAAGTCTGTGCTTGGTTTGACACCTGAGATGACTATCGCCTTTGCTCACGGTACTTTTAACATCGCAAATACTATTGTTCAATTCCCATTCATCGGACTCTTGGCTTACCTTGTGACTAAGATTATTCCTGGTGAAGATGAGATTAACAAGTACGAAGCACTCTACTTGGACCGTTTGCTTATCACACAAGCACCAGCTATCGCCCTTGGTAATGCTAAGAAAGAATTGGTGCACTTGGCATCGTACGCCATCCAGTCTTTGGAAGCTTCCTATGCTTTCTTTGCTAAGGGAGATGAAAAATACTTCGATAAGGTTGAGAAGTATGAAACAGCAGTTAATAGTATTGACGAAGAGTTGACAACTTATTTGATTGACATCTCTAACGAATCTCTAAGCGTTTCTGAAAATGAAGTGTTGGCAAGTGTGCTTGACTCTGTTCGTGACTTGGAGCGTATTGGTGACCTTGCAGTTGCAAGTGCAAACCTTTCACAACACATTCATAATAAGGGAATTGAATTTTCTGATACTGCCAAGGCTGAGCTTGCGGATGTTTACAACCGTACTCACCGTATCGCCCTTGATAGTATTCGTGTTGTTGTAGATGACGATAAGGTACTTGCAGGTCAAGTCATCCTTCGCCATGAAGAGTTGGAAAAACTTGAAAAACAATTGCGTAAAATACATACCAAACGTCTTAACAATGGTGAGTGTACTGCGCAAGCAGGTATCAACTATGTTGATTACCTCTCACATTACACACGTATCGCAGACCATGCGATTAACCTTGTTGAAAAGGTTACAGAAGGTGTGATTTAATAGAGAAAGTCGAGAAAATTTCTCGGCTTTTTTGTTATAATGAAAGCGTATTAAAAACATAGAAAAATGATGAGAGGTGGTCCTATGACCTATTATATTTCAGCCAAACGTTTTTATTTTGAACATAAAATCAAGGAAGGTGGCTACCTAGCGGTTGAGGATAGCCGTTTTGGTGACTGGACGGAAAATGTACCAGAAGGTGCAGAGGTGCTAGATTACAGTGATTATCAGATTTCTCCGGGTCTTGTAGATACTCACATTCATGGATTTGCGGGTTATGATGTCATGGATAATTCTGAGGAAAGTCTTATAGGCATGAGTCAAGCCTTGCTTTCAGCAGGTGTGACCTCCTTCTTACCGACAGCTTTAACAGCGCCATTTGAAGAGTTGAAGGCTATTTGCCAAACAACAGCTAATACGGTTGGTAAGGAGACTGGTGCCAAAATTCAAGGGCTCTTCTTTGAAGGACCTTATTTCACTGAGACCTACAAGGGAGCTCAAAATCCTAAGTATATGGGCAATCCAAGTGTGGAACAATTGAAGGAATGGCAGGAGGCGGCTCAAGGAAAACTGATTAAATTGGCTCTTGCCCCTGAACGTGAGGGAGTAGCTGAATTTATCCAAGAAGCAACCAAGCAAGGTGTGACAATCGCTCTAGGTCATTCCAATGCCACATATGAAGAAGCCATGGCAGCAGTGGAAGCCGGGGCGTCCGTTTGGGTTCACGTCTACAACGGGATGCGTGGCTTTACCCACCGTGAGCCAGGTATGGTTGGGGCAGCCTTCGATAGTCCAGAAACTATTGGTGAGCTGATTGCAGATGGTCATCACGTGGTCCCTGCAGCTTGTAAGGTTCTTATCAAGCAAAAGACACCTCAAGGAGTTGCCCTAATTACAGACTGTATGTCAGCGGGAGGCTGTCCGGACGGCGACTATATGTTAGGCGAACTTCCTGTTATTGTTGAAAATGGTACCGCCCGCCTCAAAGAAGGTGGTAATCTAGCTGGATCTATCTTACAACTTAAAGACGGTGTCAAACATGTGGTTGATTGGGGACTTGTGACAGTTGCTCAAGCCTTACAAATGGCAACTAGTGTTCCAGCTAAATCGGTTGGACTTGAAAATACTTGCGGAAGCCTAAAAGCAGGTTTACCAGCTGATTTTATTGTATTAGATGACTCCTTGGAATTACAAGCAACCTTTGTTGATGGACGAAAAGGTTGGGAAAAATAAGAGTATGAGTAGCACTTTCTTATGAAGGTGCTGTTTTTTATTGATTTTTACAAAGGTGTTAGTGTAGTGTAAAATAGAAATACTTTGTATTTTACAGGAGGGAATATGTCAAAACGTATTTGGAGCATTGCCCTGGCCTATGTCGGTGTAATGATTGGTGCAGGGGTATCTTCAGGACAGGACCTCTTACAGTATTTTGTTAGTTTTGGAGCCTGGGGACTGATAGGTGTCATAGTTCTAGGAGTTTTGCATGACTCATGATTGCTCTGGGAAGTTATTACCGCTCAGACGATCACTCAGTAGTCCTGGCAGAAATCAGTCACCCTGTTATCTACCGTATTTTGGATATCGCTTTGATTATCACTTGTTTCCTGTTTGGCTTTGTTATGACAGCGGGGGCAGGGGCTAACCTAAACCAACAGTTCGGCTTTCCGATTTGGGTAGGTGCCTTCCTGTGTACAGCTCTGACAATCTTTGTGAGTTTCCTAGATTTCAAAAAAATCATTGGTGTTATTGGAGTTTTTACCCCTATGATTTTGGTTATGATTGCCATGATATTCGTGACCAATGTTTTAGGGCGTCACTGGGATTTTGCTGAGATGGATAAGGTGTCGCAAACCATTCAATCTCCCTTCCCAAGTATTTGGCTGTCTGTGGTTAATTATTTTGCCGTTTGTGTCATGTCAGCCATAGCCATGGCCTTTGTCATGGGTGGCTCTATTCTCAAAATCAATGAAGCTGAAAAGAGCGGAGCCTGGGGAGGATTTATGGTTGGTGTGATTTTCTTTGTCACAACCTTAATCCTCTTTGCTAACAGTGATGAAATTGCTAGCTCGGATGTTCCTATGTTGGCTATCGCTAAGGAAGTGAATCCTATCTTTGCAACGCTTTACGCTTTAGTAATTTTTGGCTTGATTTTTAATACCGTCTTTAGTCTCTACTATGCCCTTGGTAAACGCTTTTCAGCAGGTAGTGAGAAACGCTTCAAGTTCTTCGTGGCTGCATTTGCTCTTGCTGGTTTTGCTATTTCCTTCATAGGCTTCCGTCAACTGGTAGCGGTTATGTATCCTATTATCGGTTATTTGGGAATGCTGATGTTGGTAGTGCTAGTTGTGGCTAGCTACCGCAAAAAAGCTAAGATTCGTAAGGAAAAGGAAATTCGAAATCATCTCTTGTCTATCGTTGAGAAGGCTTATGATCCCAATCAAGACTTGACCCATCGGGACAAGAAAAAGGCTGAAGAACTTCGAGAAGCCTCAATTCTTGATAATGATATTCTCCATGAAGACTCCCATGTACATGTTCGTCAGGAAATGGGGATTAGTAAGAAGGATTAGAATTTTATTTTACAAGTTTCTCTATTTCTGCTATAATACTGACAAGAAAGAAGGGCTTATGGCGTTTTTCTAGCGAGCTTGGGACAGTGGAAGCCAAGTAGAGCAAAGTAGGCAAGTGGCGCTTTCTCTCAGCAAATAGCTGAAGACAAACAGATAAAATGAAGTAATAAATTAGGGTGGAACCGCGTTTCTGACGCCCCTAGGTCGTTTGACTTAGGAGCAGAGACACGGTTCTTTTTGTATTCTAAGTCACGGATTTAATATTAAATTAAGGAGTATCAATGCCTAAGAAATTAACCTTTCACTGCGTCAGTGGCAGATACCTCCTTATAGTCGGACTGCCCCACGCTCAGCACTAGGGTGCCTGAGCTAGACGCAGTACTAACTCGTCTTGCCTCGTACGATCGACGAGGTAGACTCGTGTCGCAAGAAATTATAGAAAAAGGAGTAAAACATGTCCAAAAAATTGACTTTCCAGGAAATTATCCTTACTTTGCAACAATACTGGAATGACCAGGGTTGTATGCTCATGCAGGCTTATGATAATGAAAAAGGTGCGGGAACAATGAGTCCATATACCTTCCTTCGTGCCATTGGTCCTGAGCCATGGAATGCGGCTTATGTAGAGCCATCACGTCGTCCGGCAGACGGTCGTTACGGGGAAAACCCAAACCGTCTTTACCAACACCACCAGTTCCAAGTGGTTATGAAACCATCACCATCAAACATCCAAGAACTCTACCTTGAGTCATTGGAAAAATTGGGGATCAATCCTTTGGAGCACGATATCCGCTTCGTTGAAGACAACTGGGAAAACCCATCAACTGGTTCAGCTGGTCTTGGTTGGGAAGTTTGGCTTGACGGTATGGAAATCACTCAGTTCACCTACTTCCAACAAGTTGGTGGATTGGCAACTGGCCCGGTAACTTCTGAGGTCACTTACGGATTGGAACGTTTGGCTTCTTATATCCAAGAAGTAGATTCAGTTTACGATATTGAGTGGGCTCCAGGCGTTAAATACGGAGAAATCTTCCTTCAACCAGAATATGAACACTCAAAATACAGTTTTGAAGTTTCTGATCAAGATATGCTTCTTGAAAACTTCGAAAAATTTGAAAAAGAAGCAGGACGTGCTTTGGAATTGGGCCTTGTTCACCCAGCCTATGACTACGTTTTGAAATGTTCACACACCTTCAACTTGCTTGACGCTCGTGGTGCTGTTTCTGTTACAGAACGTGCTGGCTACATTGCCCGTATCCGTAACTTGGCCCGTGTCGTAGCCAAAACCTTCGTCGCAGAACGTAAAAAACTTGGTTACCCACTTCTTGACGAAGCCACACGCGCAAAACTCCTAGCAGAAGAGGAAGAATAAAAAGAGTTACAAGAATGGAAAATGGGCAAACAAAGTGAGCCCACATGACTACCCAGAGGCAAGTCGAAGACTTGCTAAAGGGATAGGCACTGCCGTAATGGTATATGGGGATTTTTGAAACGTTAGGTTCAAAAATCAGTTGGCTAAATCCACTTTGATGAGACTGTTGGAAATCGATGTCAAGGAGACAGAAGATTTCCCTACAGCCTCACAAAGTTAGTTAGCGACGTCCCCAGTACCTAAGATGCCTATCAAAAAGAAGAATTTTGTAAAGGAAAAAACATGACAAAAAACTTATTAGTAGAACTAGGACTTGAAGAGTTGCCAGCCTACGTTGTCACACCAAGTGAAAAACAACTCGGTGAGAAAATGGCAGCCTTCTTGGATGACAACCGTCTTTCATACGAAAGCATTCAAACCTTCTCAACACCACGCCGTTTGGCCGTCCGTGTGATTGGTTTAGCTGACCAACAATCGGATTTGACTGAAGATTTTAAAGGACCTTCTAAGAAAATCGCCTTGGATGCAGATGGAAACTTCTCAAAAGCGGCGCAAGGGTTCGTTCGTGGAAAAGGCTTGACCGTTGATGATATCGAATTCCGTGAAGTCAAAGGCGAAGAGTACGTTTATGTCACTAAACACGAAGCTGGAAAACCAGCTAAAGAAGTCTTGGCTGGCGTTCCAGAAGTGCTTGCTTCATTGACCTTCCCTGTTAGCATGCACTGGGCTAACAACACATTTGAATACATTCGCCCTGTTCACACTTTGGTTGTCCTTTTGGGCGACGAAGCACTTGACCTTGATTTCTTGGATATCAAGTCAGGTCGTGTGAGCCGTGGACACCGTTTCCTTGGACATGAAGTGGAAATTACTAATGCGGATTCTTATGAAGAAGACCTTCGTACCGTTTACGTGATTGCGGATAGCAAAGAACGTGAAAACATGATTCGTGAGCAAATCAAAGCTATCGAAGCAGAACAAGGCGTTCAAGTCCAAATCGAAGAAGGACTTTTGAATGAAGTCTTGAACTTGGTCGAATACCCAACTGCCTTTATGGGAAGTTTTGATACTAAGTATTTGGATGTTCCAGAAGAAGTTTTGGTGACATCAATGGAAACGCACCAACGTTACTTTGTTGTACGTGACCTTGATGGTAAACTTAAACCAAACTTCATCTCAGTTCGTAATGGTAACGCTGAGCACTTGGAAAATGTCGTTCGAGGAAATGAAAAAGTCTTGGTGGCACGTCTTGAAGATGGTGAATTCTTCTGGCGTGAAGATCAAAAACTTAAGATTGAAGACCTCGTTGCTAAATTGGCTAACGTAACCTTCCACGAAAAAATTGGTTCTCTTTCAGAACACATGGCGCGCGCTGGTGTCATTGCAGCGTCACTAGCTGAGCAAGCTGGTTTGACTGCAGAAGAAACGGAAGCCGTAGCTCGTGCAGCTGAAATCTACAAATTTGACCTCTTGACTGGTATGGTCGGAGAGTTCGATGAATTGCAAGGAATCATGGGTGAAAAATACGCTCTCCTTGCTGGTGAAGATGCTGCGGTTGCGACAGCTATCCGTGAGCACTACCTTCCTGATTCAGCAGACGGAGCTCTTCCAGAGACTAAGGTTGGTGCTATCCTTGCGCTTGCAGATAAATTGGATACCCTCCTTTCCTTCTTCTCAGTTGGCTTGATTCCATCAGGTTCCAATGACCCATATGCGCTTCGTCGTGCAACACAAGGGATTGTTCGTATCTTGGATGCTTTTGGTTGGCATATCCCTATGGATGAGTTGATTGACAGCCTTTACGGACTTTCGTTTGATAGTCTTTCATATGACAATCAAGCAGAAGTCATCAACTTCATCAAAGCGCGTGTGGACAAGATGATGGGACGCACTTCAAAAGATATCAAAGAAGCCGTTCTTGCTGGTTCAAACTTTGTCGTGGCTGATATGCTTGAAGCAGCTGACGCCCTCTCAGAAGCTGCTAAGACTGATGGTTACAAGGCAGCTGTTGAGTCACTTTCTCGTGCCTTCAACTTGGCAGAAAAAGCGGATGCTTCAGTGACAGTCGATGCTAGTCTCTTTGAAAACGACCAAGAAAAAGCCCTTGCTAAAGCGATTGAAGAGCTTGAATTGACAGGTTCAGCAAGTGACAAATTGGCACAGCTCTTCGCTCTTAGCCCAGTCATCGATGCCTTCTTTGACAACACTATGGTCATGGCAGAAGATGAAGCGGTTAAAAACAACCGTTTGGCCCTTCTTGCAGGTCTTGTAGCCAAAGCCAAAGCTGTTGCAGCTTTCAACCAATTGAACACAAAATAATGATCTGGTAACAGGTAGGAAGTAGGTTTTATTATGACACCTGAAAAAATCGCTCGTATCAATGAGCTTGCTAAAAAGAAAAAAACCGAAGGTTTGACTCCAGAAGAAGAAGTGGAGCAAGCAAAACTTCGTGAAGAATACATTGAAGGTTACCGTCGCTCAGTTCGTCACCATATCGAAGGAATTAAAGTGGTTGACGAAGAAGGTAACGATGTGACACCTGAAAAACTACGTCAAGTACAACGTGAAAAAGGTTTGCATGGCCGTAGCCTCGATGATCCTGAATCATAATAACGATGTACAAGGGTTTGGAATTTTTCCAAGCCCTTGTTTTGAAGTATAAAATTCTGAATATTCTGTATAAAATTGACCAATTATTTCAAAAATGGTAAAATATAAGTTATGTTAAAAAATGGCATGATTCAATGAGTCGTGCTCAATAGAATTGGAGTGAAAAAAATGTCGCAAAAGCAACATCATAAAGACGACGACAACCAGACTGAGAATGGGATGGTTCGTGGTCTTCAAAACCGTCACGTCCAGCTGATTGCCATCGCTGGTACAATCGGTACAGGTCTCTTCCTCGGGGCAGGGCGTTCTCTCTCCCTAACAGGACCTTCAATCATCTTAGTATATATACTAACTGGTATCTTCATGTATCTTATGATGCGAGCGATCGGTGAGATGCTCTATATGGATCCTGACCAGCACACCTTTATCAACTTTATTACCAAATACCTTGGTAAGGGCTGGGGATTCTTCTCGGGTTGGTCTTACTGGGTATCACTGATATTCCTCGGGATGGCAGAAATTACGGCAGTATCAACCTATGTGCAATATTGGTTCCCAAGTTGGCCTGCCTGGCAGATACAGATCATCTTCCTGATTATCTTGAGTTCGGTTAATCTGATTGCAGTTAAGATTTTCGGGGAAGTTGAGTTTTGGTTTGGGATGATCAAGATTATCACCATTCTTGCTCTTATCGCAACAGGTATCTTCATGGTAGCGACCAACTTTGAAACGCCTGCTGGACATGCTAGTCTTTCCAATATTACACAAGGCTTCCAGATGTTCCCTAAAGGTTGGGTAAGCTTTGTCATGACCTTCCAAATGGTCTTCTTTGCTTACCAAGCCATCGAATTTGTAGGGATTACAACTTCCGAGACAGCAAATCCACGTAAGGTCTTACCAAAGGCCATCAAGGAGATTCCGATTCGTATTGTCATCTTCTATGTGGGTGCCCTCATTGCCCTCATGGCTATCTTCCCATGGCAAAAACTTCCAGTTAATGAATCACCGTTCGTAACGGTCTTCCAAATGGCTGGTATCAAGTGGGCAGCAGCCTTCATTAACTTTGTTGTCTTGACAGCAGCGGCTTCATCATTGAACTCAACACTTTACTCTACAGGTCGTCACCTCTTCCAAATTGCTAAGGAAACACCAAATAGTAAAGTCATGAAAGCTTTGAAGCTAGATACTTTGTCACGTAATGGTATTCCTTCACGTGCCATCATTGTTTCAGCCATTGTGGTATGTGTTTCAGCCTTCATCAATGTCTTGCCTGGTGTATCTGATGCCTTTGCTTTGATTACCGCATCATCATCAGGGGTCTACATCGCTATCTATATCTTGACCATGCTTGCTCATCTCAAGTACCGTAAATCTCAAGAGTTTATGGCTGATGGTTTCCTTATGCCAGCCTACAAGATTCTTAATCCATTGACTATCCTTTTCTTTATCTTCGTCTTTGTTTGTCTCTTCTTGCAAAAGTCAACAGTTGTCGGAGCTATTGGAGCAGCCATCTGGATTGTCGTATTTAGTATCTATAGTAACTGGAAACACAGTAAATAAATCAATCTAGCTCACCTTTATGGTGAGTTTTTTGTTGCAAAAAAGGACACAAGGTGTCCCAATTATTATCTATGCAATACTTTCTTGGCTTCCATGGTGAAAGAAACCACTTAAGAGGCCCTTACTACGATGGAAAATAGCAGGCTTGTGATCGTTGTGCGAACGACCATTAACATCAAGTTTAGCCCATTCAAGAGCCTGGTGGGCATTTCGGTCTGAGACTGTAGATGTCCCAATATAGCTGTAGATGCCTGCCTGAGCGAGAATAAAACCTTGCAGTTGGCGAATATGTTCATCATTGAGTGTTTCGGAAAAATGAATCTTAACTGTCTTATAAGTTAAAGATTGGACAGACTCAACGATAGGTGAATCTGCTAAGAGGTGCAAAAGTTCTTGATGCTTAGTAAAGGACTTATCATAGTCCATTGGAAGAATTATAGTATGGGTAATCCAATCTTCTAAGTTGGCTTTAGCCTTTTTACTAAGACCTCTTGCTGTGATACTAAGGTTATCTATATTGAAAGGAAGTTGGTCGATGTGAGCAGTATTTGAACCATATACCTTTCTGAAAAGCGGTGTACTTGATAGAATATGTCCAGTAGGAGAAATAATAGCTAAGGCAGTTTCCTTGGTTTGGTAACCAAGTTCGTGGCATTCCATGCTAGCGTATGTATCTTTAAATTCAATAATTGCACTTGTTTTCATCGTGTAACTCTCTTTCTGTTAGTTTATAAACTAACAATAGTTTATCATGACTTATTATCTTGGTCAAGATTTTACCTCAAAAAACAAAAAATATTTTTGTAAGGGCTTGCAAAAATATTTGAACTCTGATATTATATAACCATAGCAAAAGGATTGTTACTGGTCAGCAGGCAAAACCTAGATAAATACGAAAAACTAATGGGAGTAGTGTATACTCACCCTAATTGGTTCTTGGTATTTATTTAGGTTTTTTTCGTTGAAAAAGCCTCGAAAGAACTAAAATCCTAGAAAAGAAAGGAGCCCTTATGGATAAATATACTGAATTAGCTGAAGACATTCTCAAACACGTCGGTGGTAAAGAAAATGTCAATAGCTTGAAACACTGTGTGACACGCTTACGCTTTGATTTGAAAGATGAGTCTAAAGCAGATGATGACTACCTTAAGAACCGTGACGGTGTTGTTACTGTTGTTAAGGCAGGTGGTCAATATCAGGTGGTTATCGGTAACCATGTCCCTGATGTTTATGCGGAGGTTCTCCAAGTTGGCGGTCTTCCAGCAGGTGGTAGTCTTGATATTGATGAAGGTGATGCGCCTAAAGGGAATCTTTTTGACCGCTTTGTATCTTTGGTTTCAAGTATTTTCCAACCTTTCCTTGGACCTTTGGCTGCGGCGGGGATTATCAAAGGGATAGTTGCTATCATGGCAGCTTGTGGCTTGTCAGCTGCAACGAGTCCTATGTATGTCATCTTTAATGCAGCAGGAGATGGTTTCTTCCAGTTCTTGCCAATCTTGATTGCATTAACATCTGCCCGTCGTTTCAAGGTTAATGAGTTTACAGCTATTGCGATTGCAGCGGCACTTGTTTATCCTGATATTGCTACGCTGGTGACTGCTCTTCAGAAAGCTGGTCAAGGTCATGTTCTAGGAGTTATTCCATTTGCACTTCCTGCAGGAGGTTACCTCTCAACAGTAATGCCTTCTATCTTGGCAATTTGGGTGGCTTCATACATTCAAAAATTCTTTACTAAGATTACTCCAGATGTCATTAAAGTCTTCGTAGTGCCTTTCTTTACATTACTCATTACTGTCCCATTAACATTCTTGGTGGTAGGAACAGTTGCCAATACTTTCTCTAATGGATTGACAAGCCTTTTCCAAGCAATCATGAACTTTAATCCGATTGTCTTTGGTTTTATACTTGGTATTTTGTGGCAAGTCTTGGTTATGTTCGGAATGCACTGGGCACTTGTTCCTCTTGCAATCTTAGATGTGGCAACAAACGGAAGTTCAAGTATTCTTTCAGCAGCACTTTTCCCATGTTTCACGCAAACAGGTGTATTGGGAGCTATCATGCTTAAGACAAAAGAAGAAAAAGTACGTACCATCTCTATGCCAGCATTTGTTTCATCTATTTTTGGGGTTACAGAACCGGCTATCTATGGTGTGACACTGCCAATGAAAACACCATTCTACATATCATGTGGTGTTTCAGGACTTATGGGGGCTGCCATGATGGCCCTAGATATTAAGATGTATTCAATAGGTGGTCTGGGTGTCTTTGTCTTCCCAAGCCTTATTGGGCCTGACGGTAATCTTTCTAAAGTTATCTTTGCCATTATCATTGCCATTGTGGGTGGTGTTCTTGCCTTCTTTATCCAACTCTTTGTACGAGTACCAAATTTATACGGTGGTGGAGCAGCTAAGGTTGAAGAAAAAGCTGAGGAAGCTGCACTTGCTCCTAAAGAAATGCAACAAGAAATCATCGCTAGCCCACTTATTGGGAATGTTGTACCACTTGACCAAGTTCCTGACCAAGTCTTTGCTTCAGGAGCTATGGGTAAAGGTATCGCTATTGATCCTACCGATGGTATTGTTGTTGCACCAACTAAGGCAACGGTTAATTTAGTCTTCCCTACCGGCCATGCTATTGGTTTGACAACTGAAAATGGTGCAGAGCTTCTCATCCATATTGGTATGGACACTGTTTCTCTTGCTGGAAAAGGGTTCAAGACCTATGTGGAAGCAGGGGATGTCGTAGAAGCGGGTCAAAAACTTATAGAATTTGACCTAGCAACTATCCGAGACGCTAAATTACCAGTTATCACACCAGTCATTGTAACCAATACAGCTGACTTTGATGATGTCTTAACAACTAAAGAAGCTCGTGTTAACACTGGTGATTATCTCCTCACCGCTGTTAAATAAAAAAGAAATCCGAGAATCAGCTTCTCGGATTTTTGCTTATTTGAATTTGTAGTCTTTAACGACTTCAACAGAATTGACCGTTACATTTTCTTTTGGTTTGCTGTTGTCATCGACTTCAAGATTGCCAATGGTATCAACGACATCCATGCCTTTGATGACTTGACCAAAGACGGTATATTTAGTATCGCCAGCTGGGTAACCACCTTTTTTGTAGGCGTCAATGATAGGTTTTGGATAGCCAGCATTTCCTAGCTGTTTGCTTTGATCATCCTTGTTTTGAACAATGTAGAATTGGCTGCCGTTTGACTCTTTAGCACCAGTATTAGCCATAGCAAGTGCGCCACGGATGTTGTATAGGAATGGTGTAGGCTCAACAGCGAAACCTTTCTTCCAGATAGATTCTCCACCAGTACCGTCACCCTTAGGGTCACCACTTTGAATCATGAAGTCCTTGATGACACGGTGGAAGGTAAGACCATCGTAGTATTTGTCCTTGGCATGTTTCAAGAAGTTTTCAGAAGCCTTTGGAGCAAGTGTAGGGAAGAGTTTGACTGTGATATCACCCTTTGAAGTATGGAGAATAACTTCAGCTTCGTCCTTACCGACCTTGTCAGACAACTGTGGAAAGGCATCTTTTCCAGATTTTTGGGCTTTTTCTAATTGTTTAGTGAATATCTTATTATCAACATAAGCATCTCCACGAACGGCGCGTGCGATGTTCTCACGAAAGGCAAAACCTAGGCCTGCGATAACAAGTACAATAATTAATGGAATGTACTTTTTAATGTTTTTCATATATAACTCCTTTGGTGCATTATACCTACTATTGTAGCAGAAAAAAACCTTTTGGGAAACGGTTAACAGAGGTCTTTAAATATGGTAGAATGGGATTATCAACAAGAAGATGAACAATGGGACTAGATATAGGAAAAAGGTTGCCTCAGGCTAAAAGGTGAGGGCTGACTTTTGGAAGGACGCATGCTACTTGCTCTTATCAGAGATAGGTGTCTAAATCCTAACTATAGAAAACTTTGCTAAGCTGAAGGGACCTCTTGTTTGGATTTCTTGAAAAAAGGAGATTTTTATGTCAACTAAAGCAGAATGGGCTGAACTCTTTGAGTCGGTACATGGGCGTAAGCCTAGCCCCCAAGAATTTTTGGATGCTAAAGCAGCTGACTTTGATACTAGCGCTTTGACTGCTCAAACAGCATCTGTAGAAGCACCAGCTAATGAACCTGTCGCTACTGAAAAAGTCACAGAACAAGATGACATCGCAGATGTGGCTGAAACAGCTGAAGATGCTGTCGCAGAACAAGCAAGCAGTGAATCACCAGTTGGTGCAGAAGCTTTCTCAGAAGTACCTGTGCAACAGCCAACCCCACAGTTTGATTCAAGCATGTTTGAAAAGGCACCTATCTCTTCAGCTCAAGGATTTGGAACAGTTCCTAATCCAGCAGCAGCTGGCTCAGCAGATAAACCTCTCTTCAATCTTATCTTGCCAATCGTTGCGATTGCACTTTCAGTAATCTTTGCAATCTTGGCATGGTTCGTAAGTCCTGCTTGGTTCTTTATCATCTTGACAGTTCTCGCAGTTGCAGTGGCAGTTGTTTCACTTGTCTTTAGCCTTAAATCAAGCAAGAAATTGCTTTCAATCATCGCAACAGGTGTTGCTGGTCTCATGCTCTTTGTTTCTATTGGTGGTTTGATTTTCCAAATCTCTCAAAACGCTAGTGACAACACAAGCTCAAGCAAGACATCAAAAGTTGCTGATAAAGATGATGATGACAAAAAAGATGATGACAGCGATTCAAAATCAGATTCAAAATCAGATTCTAAATCTGATTCAAAAGGTGACAGTACTGATGTCAACGACTACATTGACAAAAATGCTAAATTTGATTGGAATGAATCTAAGTTCAAGAAGTTGAAAGCAGGTAAGGATACCGTTAAGTCTATCATCAAGACTTATGGTAAGGCTTCTGATGCACAAATCTCTGGCGATGAGATGAAGTTGAATTACTCTGGTAAAGACTATGGTGAAAGTGTTTACCTAAACTTTAAGAAACAATATGACGGTACATTTATCTTGTCATATGCTTCAGGTAGATTCCCTCAAGATAAGGTAGAAGTTGATCGCTCTTACAAAGCTGATTGGACAAAAGAACAGTTTGATGCTCTCACTAAGGGTGATTACACTGATCCATCAAACGGTACGAAACTTGAAGATATCGTTAAGGATCACCCTAAAGCTTCAAGTGCAGAATACACAATCTCAACATCTCGTCAAGGTGAATTCAAAAAAGAAATGAGCATTTCTTATAGTGACTATGAGGCTGGAGATGGTAAACTCAAGAGTGTTTACTTGTCATTTGATACCAAAGAAGATGACGATACGTTCTACCTTACTTATAAATCAGGTCCAGATGGCGAGGATTAATTAAGGAACAGGAGGGGAAACCTTCCTGTTTTTTCTTGATAAAAGGAGAAAACTATTGAGATTTTTAAATTATACATTCGAGCAAAGTCAGTCTCTTGTCACTAAGGAGACCGTAGAAAAGCTCAATCAAAAAGGAAGCTGGAAACGATTTATTGGCTTGTTTATCACTTCAATTGTTATTTATTTCTTCTCTATTATCACACCCATGTTTATAAAAGGATTGACGCTTGATCAAAATCCAACATTTTCTTGGATTCAGTGGCCAATCATTCTTTTCTATGTAGTCATGTATTTGGTCTATCTTTTCTTTTCAATTAAGAACAGAAGAAGCCCGATGAAACTAAAATTTTGCACCTACTTTTACATGGTAGTCTTACTCGCTATCTTTACAGTATGTGCCGGAATAATGATGATGACACGACGAAATATTGTCAGTATACTATCGGGAGCTATGTTTCTTATTTCCATTTATTACTTGATTCGAACGGTTCCCCGTAAACTGAAAGAAGCTGTTCAAAATCAGACAGAGTTTAGCCCCATGGTAGCACTTGTGACTGAAAAGATTTCGGATGGTTTAGTCTTTTTAGGTGGAACCGGGATTACAGGTGCCCTTGTGCTCTTTGACCGCTCCACTGGAAGTGATACTAGAGGGAGCATTGATGCGGTGTTGATGCCTATTATACCTGCCATATTTGTCTTTGCGACTTATGTCTTTTCCATTGATTTGCTACGAGGTTATTACCTCTTCAAATACTCTGAGCAATATAGAGAGCAGTTTGGCTACTCAGCTAAGGATTGGTATGGAGAGAAGTCGAAGGAGTATAGGAGGATACAGGGCTAAGTTGTGGTTAAAGTAATGTATGAAATTGATGGCAAAATGCTTGAAGTTAAAACAATTTTAAACCGTATTGGAGGATAAAATGGAAAAACAAATTAATGAAAAAATTCGTGAGATTGCTCAGAGTGTTAATGAAGAGGGGAAAAATGAGTATATCTACAATCTCTATATTCCAAAGCAATATAATTTTCCTAATAATACTGAAATTATAGATATTGAAAAAATAATTGAACAAATTAAAGGGAATCTTCCAAATCAAGGGGTAATCTTAAATGACTAACATAACATTTTCACAAGTTCAAAAGAGTTTTCACAAGAAGTTGGTGTTAGACATTCCTGATTTTCAAGCAGATTCAGGTGAAATCTTCTCCATCGTTGGTGGCAATGGTGCCGGTAAGTCGACTTTTATCAAGCTCTTGGCAGGGATTTTTTTGCAGGATAAGGGCGAGGTTCGTGTCTATGACGTTTCTAATCGCTCCAAGAAAATCCACTCGCTGGTCAAGTTTGTCTTGGAGAGCGGGCAGGGGTTGTACAGTTATTTGACAGCTATGGAGAATCTCCAATATTTTCTAAGCTTGAATGGGATTGCCTTGTCTCATATCAAGGCAGAGGTGGATGTCTTGTGTGACCAGCTGGCTTTTACCCCTTATAAGGACACGCTGGTTTCAGAACTGTCCCAGGGCAACCGTCAAAAATTGACCTTAATCTTAGCCTTGGTGCAAAAACCGAAAGTACTCTGTTTGGATGAGCCGACCAATGGGCTAGATTTGCTGGCAAAAAAACAGCTGATGACTCTTTTGCAGGATTATGCTCGTCACCATCAAGCCAGTATTTTTATCACCAGTCATGATGCTAGTTTTATCGAGAAGGTCAGCACTCGGGTGGTGGTAATTCAGGAGGGGCGGCTTTATCGTGAAGGAACCTTTGAAGAGATTTTTGGCAATGTCCACCAGCATGAAGTCTATCACTTGCTGTTAGATAAGAGTGCAGAAAGTGTACTGAAACAAAGATTCCCTGAGCTGGACTACAAGGTGCTTGACGGTGGGATTTCGGTAGAGACCAGAAATCCAGACCTTTATCGGCTATTGCTGGAAGAAACAGAAGTCTTGCAGTTCACCCGAGAACCTGCCTCTTTGGAAGATTTGCTTTATGAGGTGCTCAAATGATGCTAGCAGCTATTGGGCGAGAGTTTAGTCGCCAACTCAGTGAATACAAACAGTTCAAAGTCAATCTTCTCTTTGCCAATCTGGGAATTTTCTTTCTAATTACGGGTTTTCTGACCTATTTTGACAGCCAGCAAGATACTTTTGAGCTGTTTATCTTGCTTTTTACTTGGTATTTTTCTAGCCACAGTATCACCCATCCAACCTATTTTATCGAGGATGAGATTGCAGACCGCACCATTATCAACGTGATTCAGAGTCGGCGGAGCATATTTGGCATGCTTTTTATCAAAATTATCGTACAGATTTTGTTGGACTTGGTCAAGGCCATTCCTTTGTTTTGCTTGGTTGCCTTGGTTCAGCAGATTGCCTTTCCTACTGACTGGGTCGATACATTTGTTACCTTTCTTCTGTCCTTTGTGGTTATTGCGTCCCTTTATGGTCTAGGCTTTCTCTTTGCCAGTTTTTCCTTTGTCTTTACAAAAATTTCCAGTATTACTAGTCTCCTTGCTTACGGGATTCTCTTTTTGGTTGGTTTTCAGGAACAATCGAGTCATTTGATTGCTACTTTAACTCGTTTCTTGCCTTTTCATCTCTTGGTGAGTTTTATCCGCCAACCAAGTTGGTTCGTTCTTTTATTATTACTGGGATACGGTTTGATTTACTGGCTATTGGGTTACTTGTGCTTTCAAACTTGTTTGACCTATGCCAAAAAGAAGGGAAGTTTGTTCCATGTATAATGAAGTGAAGCGATTTTATCTCTTTCGCAGGAGACGCTGGGCGGATACCCTGTTTGACACCCTCTACCACGTCATTTTCATTCTTGGTTTTTATAGCCTTTTGAGGGGAAATTCTGACTTTCAGTTGTCCTATTTCTATTATTATTTTATCTTGACCCATGTGGTTTCCTTGGGAAATGAAGAGTTGGAGTACGAGATTCGGTCTGGGCAATCTTTTGGCACCCAGTATGCTTTGCAATCAGTGTATAGAATTTACCTGCAACGAGCAGTGGTTTACTTTGTTTGGTTGTCTTTGATCTTCTGGATTGCTCTGCTTTTGATTCATCAGGGTTTACCAACTCACTTTTCTTTGAAGGTCATCAGTTTCCAAGGACTGCTCGTGGTACTGATTGGTTTCCTGATTTTCCTCGGCTATTATCTTGTCATGATTCGACTGACCATCCGCTTCCAACGAATTTCAGTCTTGGTAGATTTTCTAAACACCGTGCTCTTATTCTACTCAGGACTCGTCTTTCCAGTGGTGAGTTTTGGGAATTTGAAGAAATTATTTGATGGGATTATAAGAAATTAAGGATTCTTTTTCAATGCAGAGTCCTTTTTCTATTGAAATCTTCTTTTAATTCCTATCCTCTGAGACGGTGAAGGTGATATACTCCCACTTACAGTGGACAGTGAAAATACTATAATTCACTAGAAGTGAATGGCACCACAAAAGTTAGACAGAAAAATCAAACTTTAGGGTGCAGTTTTTTTCGACTTTCATCCATTTTCATGAGATGGCTTGACACTAAAGCACATCAGGCAGTCTCAAAAAATTCTCTCTTATATTCGACCTTATTTTCATAAGACCAGATTAAAGTATGATAAAATAAAGAAAAAGAGATAAAGGAGTCAGCTATGGCAACTAGAGAAGAATGGGTGCGTCACTTTGAGGACGTCAATGGTCGTAAACCAAGTCCTGAGGAGTTTATGGAGGCTAAGAAAGAGGGCTTTGTCATTGCTTCTGAGGAACCAAGTGCCCAAGTATCTGAGCAGGTTGAAACTCAGCAGGTGGATAGCTCTGAAACTACTGAAGAGGTGACAGCTGACTCAGTAGTAGATACGCAACCAGACGAGGCTCAGGTGGCATTAGAGGAGGAAGCTTTTAAGCAAATGCCTGAGTTGAATCTGGAGAAAGAACAAGAAAAAGAGGCTCCAAAGGCAAGTCAGATACCTTTGGAAAACCCTTATTACAAGCCAAAAGTAACCAAGAACAATGCTTTTGTTAATATTGCTTTGCCAATCATTATTCTAGTTTTGGGGATTCTATTTGTCATTTTGTCTTGGACACTTCCTATCGGTTTTGTCTTTACCTTCCTTGCTTTCTTCCTTATCATTTTGGCGATTGTGACTTTGGTTTTGAGTCTGAAATCGACACGCAAGGCACTATCTATTATTGCCTTAGTCATGTCAATTATCTTCTTCATGACTTCGCTTGCTGGAGCAGGTTATCAAGCGGTGAAATATGTCATGAACCATGCTGAACAGTTCCAAAGTGACGGTCGCAACAGAGCTTATCAGTACATTGACGAGAATTATAAGTTTAACTGGACTGAGGATCAGTTTAAGGAGTTGAAGGTTGGTACTTTGACATTGGATGAGGTCTTGGACGCTCACGGTAAGGCGACTGATGCCGAGTATAGTGATGCTTACGAGAAAGATAAACCAGATTTGCTAGACCTCACCTATAGAAAAGAAAACACAGATGGAAACAACTATGTGCGTTTGACTTTTGAGAAAAAAGACGGTGTCTATGTTTTGAAATCTGCCTCAGCAACCTTCGACTATGATAAGGTCAAAGAAGTCGATGACTATCATAGCAACTGGACAAAAGATGACTATGAAAAGTTGTCTGTAGGTACACAAGCTGATTTGCTTAAGGGGACACGACTTTCTGAAGTGGTTGAAAAACACCCAGAGGCTAGCTTCACTTATCATGAAATGACACAAACTGAACAGGGCGATCTCACTCAGTCAGTGAGTCTTAGCTACCGTGATTATAATCCAGAAAGTGGTAAGGTAGATACTGTTCGTTTGACCTTTGACTATGACAAACGTGAAAACGAGTACTTCTTGACAGATAAATCAGACGAATAGGACTACTTTGTTAGTCATTCAAGCTCAGGGTTGCCTGGGCTTTTTAGTATCAACAAAAGAGGATAAAATCTGGTATAATAAAATTGATTGATTTTTCAAGAAAGAAGTGTCACAGATGAACATACAACAACTACGTTATGTCGTAGCCATTGCCAACAGCGGAACCTTCCGTGAGGCAGCCAGCAAGCTCTTTGTGAGCCAGCCTAGCTTATCAGTGGCTATCAAGGATTTGGAGCAGGAGTTGAATTTTCAAATTTTCACCCGTACAACGACGGGGGCTGTCTTGACCAGTCAGGGTATGACCTTTTATGAGCGTGCGCTTGAAGTGGTACGCAGTTTTGATAGTTTTGAAAATCGCTATCTCAATGCTTCTGAAAAGGGTAACCAGTATTCGATTGCCAGCCAGCACTATGACTTTTTGCCACCTTTGATTACGACTTTTTCAGAGCGTTACCCTGATTACAAGGATTTCCGTGTCTTTGAGTCTACGACCATTCAGATTTTGGATGAGGTAGCCAAGGGACACAGTGAGATTGGGATTATCTATTTGAATCGTCAAAATAGCAAGGGAATCCAGCAAAATATGGACAAGCTTGGGCTTGAGGCTATTGATTTGATTCCGTTTAAGACGCACATTTATCTCCGTAAGGGGCATCCTCTGGCTAAAAAAGAAAGTCTGGTCATGGAGGACTTGGCGGCCTTGCCTACGGTGCGTTTCACTCAGGAGAAGGACGAGTACCTTTACTATTCTGAGAACTTTGTGGATACGTCAGATTCGTCTCTTATGTTTAACGTGACAGACCGTGCGACTTTGAACGGTATCTTGGAACGTACGGATGCTTATGCGACGGGGTCTGGCTTCTTGGATGCACAAAGTGTGAATGGGATTACGGTGATTCCGCTTGAGGATAATTTGGATAACAAGATGGTTTATGTCCGTCGTAAGGGGATTAACTTGTCGTCTTGTGCTCTCAAGTTTGTCAATGTTATGTTTGACTACTTTGATACATACAAACCATAGGAGGATTTATGCGTAAGGTTGCGATTCCTTTGGCTATTCTAGCTCTGATTGGTTTGGATCAGTGGGTTAAGCATTGGGTTGTGGCAAATATTGCCCTTAACCAAGTTATCAAGGCTATTCCTGGACTTTTCAGCTTGACTTATCTACAGAACCGTGGTGCTGCCTTTTCGATTTTACAGGATCAGAAATATTTCTTTGTGATTTTGACGGTTCTAGTGATTGGTGCGGCTCTGGTTTATCTGGTTAAGAATTATCAGAAGAGTCTTTGGCTGGTGCTATCTTTGGTTTTGATTATCTCAGGTGGTATTGGTAACTTTATTGACCGTCTGCACTTGGGTTACGTGGTTGATATGGTTCAGCTTGATTTTATTGATTTTGCGATATTTAACGTGGCAGACTCCTATCTAACGGTGGGCGTGTTGCTCTTGATTTTAATCTTATGGAAAGAGGAAAATGGAAGTCATCATTAAAGAGGCGGGAAACCGCCTGGACAAGGCTTTGGCAGATTTGACAGAATTGTCACGTAGTCAGGCCAATGAAGCAATCAAGGCTGGGACAGTCTTGGTTAATGGTAAGTCGGCAAAGGCCAAGTATGCGGTTAAAGAGGGTGATGTCATCACCTATGAATTACCAGAAGAAGAGGTCTTGGAATACAAGGCTGAAGATATTCCTTTGGATATTATCTACGAAGATGCGGATGTGGCAGTGGTCAACAAACCTCAAGGAATGGTGGTCCATCCCTCAGCTGGTCACACGTCTGGTACCTTGGTCAATGCCCTGATGTATCATGTCAAGGACCTCTCGTCTATCAATGGTGTGGTTCGTCCAGGAATTGTCCACCGTATCGACAAGGACACGTCTGGTCTTCTTATGATTGCTAAGAATGATAAGGCTCACAATGCTTTGGCGGCGGAGCTTAAGGATAAGAAGTCCCTTCGTAAGTATGTGGCTATCGTGCATGGCAATCTGCCTAACGATCGAGGCGTGATTGAGGCTCCGATTGGGCGCTCAGACAAGGACCGCAAGAAGCAGGCGGTTACAGCTAAAGGAAAACCTGCAGTTACACGATTTACCGTTCTTGAACGTTTTGGCAACTATACGTTGGTAGAGTTGCAACTGGAAACAGGTCGCACGCACCAGATTCGTGTGCACATGGCTTATATCGGTCACCCGGTGGCGGGAGATCCTCTTTATGGGCCACGTAAGACACTCAAGGGCCATGGCCAATTTCTACATGCCAAGACCCTTGGTTTCACGCATCCTACGACTGGAGAATTGGTCGAATTTACAGCGGAAGAACCTGCTATTTTCAAGGAAACCTTGGAGAAGTTGAGAGAAGCTTAACAGTTATTAAACGGATAGTCTTTCTTGGGAGAGGCGTCCGTTTTTTTCTTGTAAAAGAGTCTGAAATTTGCTATAATTTACCTAATTAAATAAGTCCTTTAATCACTGTCCAGAGAGGCAGGCAAGGAGCCATGAGAAGTGTACGGGTGAACTGTACTCATATTTTTGTGTATCTCCTTGTTTTCGAGGGGATTTTTTTGTATTTAGAAAGGTTCTTTTTATGAAGAAAAAAGAGATCGTCGATGACGTAACCATGAAACGTGCCATTACACGTATCACTTATGAGATTATTGAGCGTAACAAAAATCTCGACAAGATTGTCTTGGCTGGTATTAAGACACGTGGTGTTTATATTGCTCAGCGTATCCAAGAGCGCTTGAAACAGTTGGAAAACCTTGATGTGCCATTGATTGAGCTTGATACTAAGGCTTTCCGTGATGATGTTAAGGCTGAACAAGACACATCTGTTTTCCCTATTGAAATTGATGGAACGGATGTTATCCTTGTGGATGATGTGCTTTACACAGGTCGTACTATCCGTGCAGCTATTGACAATATCGTTAGCCATGGGCGTCCGGCGCGTGTTGGTTTGGCTGTCTTGGTTGACCGTGGTCACCGTGAATTGCCAATCCGTGCGGACTATGTTGGTAAAAATATCCCAACAAGTGAGTCAGAAGAAATCGAAGTTTTGGTGACAGAAGTTGATGGCAAAGATAGCGTCAACATTATTGATCCAAGCTAAGTTGGCTGACAGATAGGGTGAAACGCCCTTTGTATCTTGTTAATTGAACACGGGCTAAGAGCTGTGTAAAATAGATAAATCTTCCTAGAAGCTAAAGCTTCGGCGTCAGATTTCCTAATTTTACTTTGCTCTTTATACGCCCTTTGTATCTTGTTAATTGAACACGCCCTAAGCCTTGTGCAAAAAAAGATAAATACTCTTAGGAGCTGGTGCTCCGTCATCGTATTTCCTATTTTTGCTTTAGGCTATAGACGGGCTTTGTATCTTATTAATTGAACACGGGACTCATTTCTTAGGAAAAAGATAAGTCTCCTAGCACTCTTTGGAGTGCCTTGTCGACTTCCTATTTTTCTACAGAAATGTTTGGCTTAGCCAAAACGTCCCTTTGTATCTTATTTAACTGAACACGGGCTAAGAGCTGTGTAAAATAGATAAATCTTCCTAGAAGCTAAAGCTTCGGCGTCAGATTTCCTAATTTTACTTTGCTCTTTATACGCCCTTAGTATCTTATTTTAAGGAGTCCTTTGATATCGTGAATAACGTAAAATATGATGTGAATGATATGCCAAAACCTGGTTTATTGGTTGGTTTGTCATTCCAGCACTTGTTTGCCATGTTTGGTGCGACGGTGCTTGTGCCGATTTTGGTTGGGATTGATCCCGCTATTGCTCTTTTCTCATCTGGTTTGGGAACTTTAGCTCACTTGACGGTGACCAAGTACAAAATTCCAGCTTACATGGGCTCTAGTTTTGCCTATATTGCGGCTATGCAGACACTTATGAAGACTGATGGCATTGCGGCAGTGGCTCAAGGTGCCATGGCAGGTGGTTTGGTTTACTTGCTTGTGGCTCTGATTGTTAAGTATGCGGGTAAAGACTGGATTGATAAGGTCCTTCCACCAATTGTGGTTGGCCCTATTATCATGGTGATTGGTTTGAACCTTGCGGCTAATGCAGTCAATGATGCAACAACTTTAAATAAAAGCTATAGTATCTATGCTCTCTTGATTTCGATGGTGACCCTCTTTGCGGTTATCCTCTTTAACATGTATGGCAAGAAGATTATCGGTGTTATCCCAATTTTACTTGGTTTAATTGTGGGCTATATTTTCTCAGCGGTTCTTGGTTTGCTGACAGGACATAGCTTTATCAATTTCTCAGAGGTAGCAGCGGCACATTGGATTCAGGTTCCAAACTTTGACATTCCATTTGTGGATTATAGCTTCAAGCTCTATCCAAGTGCGATTTTGACCATGGCTCCGATTGCCTTTGTGACGATGACTGAACACTTTGGTCACGTCATGGTTCTAAACAGTTTGACTGAGCGTGATTACTTTAAAGATCCAGGTCTTGACCGTACCCTTACTGGTGATGGTTTGGCACAGATTATCGCTGGCTTCTTTGGAGCTCCTCCGGTAACTTCTTATGGTGAAAATATTGGGGTTATGGCCCTCAGTAAGGTCTACTCAGTTTACGTTATTGCGGGCGCAGCAGTGATTGCGGTCTTGATGAGCTTTATTGGTAAGTTATCAGCACTCTTGCATTCTATTCCAACTCCTGTATTAGGGGGATTATCTATTGCCCTCTTTGGGGTTATCGCTGCTAGCGGTTTGAAAATTTTAGTTGAACATAAGATTGATTTTGATAATAAAAAGAATCTCTTGATTGCTAGTGTTATCTTGGTATCTGGTATCGGTGGTTTGATGATTGACCTTGGTGGTCTTCAAATCACGGGTGTGGCAAGCTCAACCATTCTTGGTATCTTGCTTTATCAAATTTTGCCAGATCCTAAAAAAGGTAGCAAAGATTAGTCAATCAATTTAAAAGGAAAAACTATGGCGATTGCAGATGGAAAAGTGTCACTGAAGCATTTGGTGACCATGGAAACCCTCACGAATGAAGAGGTCTTGGGCCTGATTCGTCGAGGTGGAGATTTTAAAAATGGCAGAGCTGATTTCCAGCTGGATCGACAGTATTTCGCTGCCAATCTCTTTTTTGAAAATTCAACACGAACACACAAGTCCTTCGAAGTGGCTGAGAAAAAACTTGGCTTGGATGTGATTGAGTTCGATGCTGGAACTAGCTCGGTAAATAAGGGTGAGACCCTCTATGATACCATTTTGACCATGTCTGCCTTGGGCGTTGACATCTGTGTGGTTCGCCACTCGGAAGTCGATTACTACAAGCAGTTGATTGATAGTAGGACTATTCAGACCTCTATTGTCAATGGTGGTGATGGTTCAGGGCAACACCCAAGTCAGTGTTTGCTTGACTTGATGACCATTTACGAAGAGTTCGGAACCTTTGAAAATCTTAAGATTTGTATTGCAGGTGACATTACGCATTCGCGTGTCGCTAAGTCCAATATGCAGATTCTCAAGCGTTTGGGTGCTCAGCTTTATTTTGCTGGTCCTGCAGAGTGGTACTCGAATGCGTTCGATGTCTATGGTCAGCATGTGGCTATTGACGACGTCATTGAGGACTTGGATGTGCTCATGTTGCTTCGTGTTCAGCACGAACGTCATGGGGACGATAAAGGATTTTCAAAAGAAGACTACCATGCTCTCTATGGTTTGACTGAAGAACGTTATGCCAAGTTAGCTGATCAGGCGATTATCATGCATCCTGCTCCGGTTAATCGTGATGTGGAGATTGCTGATAGTCTGGTTGAGGCGCCTAAGGCTCGTATCGTTGCTCAGATGCAAAACGGGGTCTTTGTCCGTATGGCAATTATTGAAGCTATTTTAAATGGCAAAGCGTAAACTACGTTAACCGATTCCTGAGAGAATCAGACGAAAAAGAACATGGGCTAAATCTTTGAAAAGAGACAAATCTTCCTAGAGGCTAGAGCTTCTTTGTTAGGTTTGATTTTCATTCAGATGTTTAACGCCCTTTGTATCTTAGTGAAAGGAACAATTTACTATAATGGCAAAACGTTTACTTATTTTGGAAGACGGCACTATTTTTGAAGGTCAGGCCTTCGGTGCTGATGTGGATGTGACGGGTGAAATCGTCTTTAATACTGGTATGACAGGTTATCAAGAATCTATCACAGACCAGTCTTACAATGGTCAAATTTTGACTTTTACTTATCCACTTGTTGGTAACTACGGTGTTAACCGTGACGACTATGAGTCAATTAAGCCAACGACCAAGGGTGTTGTTGTGTCAGAGGCTAGCCGTCGTGCCAGCAACTGGCGTAACCAAATGACCTTGGATGAGTTTTTGAAAGCAAAAAACATCCCTGGTATCTCTGGTATTGATACACGTGCCTTGACTAAGATTATCCGTCAACACGGTACCATGAAAGCGACTTTGGCTAATCCTGGTGACAGTATCGAGCACTTGCAAGATCAATTGCGTGCGACTGTTTTGCCAACCAACAATATTGAGCAGGTATCAACTAAGACAGCCTACCCAGCACCAGGTGTTGGTAAAAATATCGTTTTGGTTGACTTTGGTCTCAAGCACTCTATCTTGCGTGAGTTTTCAAAACGTGACTGTAACGTGACTGTTGTGCCACATGATATCACTGCTGAAGAAATTCTCCATCTTAATCCAGATGGTGTGATGTTGTCAAATGGTCCAGGTAACCCTGAAGATGTACCGTATGCACTTGATATGATTCGTGGCATTCAAGGCAAAATTCCAATTTTTGGTATCTGTATGGGTCATCAGTTGTTTAGTTTGGCGAATGGTGCCAAGGCCTACAAGATGAAGTTTGGTCACCGTGGATTTAACCATGCGGTTCGTGAAATTGCGACTGGTCGTGTTGACTTCACCAGCCAAAACCATGGTTATGCCATTGACCGTGAGACACTTCCAGATTGCCTCATGGTAACACACGAAGAAATTAACGATAAGTCAGTTGAAGGTGTTCGTCACCGTGACTTCCCTGCATTCTCAGTGCAATTCCACCCAGATGCAGCACCTGGTCCACACGATGCGAGCTATCTCTTCGATGAGTTCTTGGAATTGATTGATGCTTTCCAAGCTGAAAAAGCACGTCGTTAATTGCAACTGTCTAGTGACTATAGTGGGGTGTGACTCTTGTTCGCCCCAGTCTACTACCTTATTTAATGACAACCAGAGAGTTGTCAAATAGAAAGGAGAAGATACAGGTTCACGGAAGTGAACACGCCCTAAGGACTGTGTGAAAAAGATAAACGGTGACTAGATGCTTAGGCGTCGTCGTCACGTTTCCTATTTTCACTGGGTCCTTAACGGGCTTTGTATCATAAATTATGCCTAAACGTTCTGATATTAAAAAAATTATGGTTATCGGGTCTGGTCCTATCATCATTGGTCAGGCTGCTGAGTTCGACTACGCTGGTACGCAAGCCTGCTTGGCCTTGAAAGAAGAAGGCTACAGTGTTGTTCTTGTTAACTCTAACCCTGCGACTATCATGACTGATAAAGAAATCGCAGACAAGGTTTACATTGAACCAATTACGCTTGAGTTTGTCACACGTATTCTTCGTAAAGAGCGTCCGGATGCTCTCTTGCCAACTCTTGGTGGACAGACTGGTTTGAATATGGCAATGGAATTGTCAAAAGCTGGCATTCTTGATGAGCTTGGAGTAGAGCTTTTGGGAACAAAATTGTCTGCCATTGACCAAGCCGAAGACCGTGACCTCTTCAAACAATTGATGGAAGATTTGGAACAACCAATTCCAGAATCAGAGATTGTAAATACGGTTGAAGAAGCAGTTGCCTTTGCGTCAGAGATTGGCTACCCAGTTATCGTTCGTCCAGCCTTTACCCTTGGTGGTACTGGTGGAGGTATGTGTGCCAATGAAGAAGAACTTCGTGAAATCGCTGAAAATGGATTGAAATTGTCACCAGTAACCCAATGTTTGATTGAACGTTCTATCGCTGGTTTCAAAGAAATCGAATACGAAGTTATGCGTGATGCCGCAGACAATGCTCTTGTGGTATGTAACATGGAAAACTTTGACCCAGTTGGTATCCACACAGGGGACTCAATTGTATTTGCTCCAACGCAAACCTTGTCAGATATTGAAAACCAAATGCTTCGTGATGCCAGCTTGAAGATTATTCGTGCCCTTAAAATTGAGGGTGGTTGTAACGTACAGTTGGCTCTTGACCCTAATAGCTTCAAGTACTATGTTATCGAAGTAAACCCACGTGTGTCTCGTTCATCAGCCCTTGCCTCAAAAGCAACTGGTTACCCAATCGCCAAATTGGCAGCCAAGATTGCTGTTGGTTTGACACTTGATGAAATGATTAACCCAGTCACTGGTACAACTTATGCCATGTTTGAACCAGCTCTTGACTATGTGGTTGCTAAGATTCCGCGTTTCCCATTTGATAAATTTGAACACGGGGAACGTCGTCTTGGTACTCAAATGAAAGCAACTGGTGAAGTTATGGCTATCGGTCGTAACATCGAAGAGTCACTTCTTAAAGCCTGCCGTTCACTTGAAATTGGTGTTTACCACAATGAAATGCCTGAGCTTGCGGACGTCACAGACGACGCCTTGGTTGAAAAGATTGTCAAAGCTCAAGACGACCGTCTCTTCTACCTCTCTGAAGCCATCCGTCGTGGATATACTATTGAAGAATTGTCAGAGTTGACTAAGATTGATATCTTCTTCCTTGACAAATTGCTCCATATCTTTGAATTGGAACAAGAACTGGCTACTCACGTAGGCGATGTTGAAGTTTTGAAAGAAGCTAAACGTAACGGTTTCTCTGACCGTAAGATTGCTGATCTTTGGAATCAAACAGCCGACCAAGTTCGTACGACACGTTTGGAAAATAACATTGTTCCTGTCTACAAGATGGTCGATACCTGTGCGGCTGAGTTCGAGTCATCAACACCATATTTCTACTCAACTTACGAGTGGGAAAATGAATCAATCAAATCTGATAAAGAATCTGTCATCGTTCTTGGTTCAGGTCCTATCCGTATCGGACAAGGGGTTGAGTTCGACTATGCGACAGTTCACTCTGTAAAAGCTATCCAGGCTGCAGGTTACGAAGCTATCATCATGAACTCTAACCCTGAGACAGTTTCAACAGACTTCTCAGTTTCAGATAAACTTTACTTTGAACCATTGACTTTTGAAGACGTGATGAACGTTATCGAATTGGAACAACCTAAGGGTGTCGTGGTTCAGTTTGGTGGACAGACAGCCATCAACTTGGCAGAGCCATTGTCTAAAGCTGGTGTGAAAATCTTGGGTACACAGGTTGCTGACCTTGACCGTGCCGAAGACCGTGACCTCTTTGAACAAGCCCTTAAAGATTTGGACATTCCACAACCACCAGGACAAACAGCGACAAACGAAGAAGAAGCGGTTGAAGCAGCTCGTAAGATTGGCTTCCCAGTTCTTGTTCGTCCATCATACGTTTTGGGTGGACGTGCCATGGAAATTGTTGAAAATGAAGAAGACCTTCGTTCTTACATGCGTACAGCCGTTAAGGCAAGTCCAGACCACCCAGTCCTTGTTGATAGCTATATCATCGGACGTGAGTGTGAAGTGGATGCCATCTCTGATGGTAAGGATGTCTTGATTCCAGGTATTATGGAACACATCGAGCGTGCAGGGGTTCACTCAGGGGACTCAATGGCAGTTTACCCACCACAAACCCTTTCTAAGAAAATCCAAGAGACTATCGCTGACTACACTAAACGCTTGGCTATTGGTCTTAACTGTATCGGTATGATGAACATCCAGTTCGTTATTAAGGATGAAACAGTCTATGTTATCGAGGTTAACCCACGTGCCAGTCGTACCGTACCATTCTTGTCTAAGGTGACTGATATCCCAATGGCTCAAGTTGCTACAAACTTGATTCTTGGTAAATCATTGGCTGAGCAAGGTTACAAAGATGGTCTTTACCCAGAAAGCAACCATGTCCATGTCAAAGCACCAGTCTTCTCATTCACAAAATTGGCTAAGGTAGATAGCCTCCTTGGACCTGAAATGAAATCAACTGGTGAAGTTATGGGTACAGATGCGACTCTTGAAAAAGCGCTCTACAAAGCCTTTGAAGCATCTTACCTCCACTTGCCAACCTTTGGTAATGTTATCTTTACTATTCATGATGATACTAAAGAAGAAGCCCTTGACTTGGCTCGTCGTTTCGACGCTATCGGTTATGGTATCTACGCCACTGAAGGAACAGCCAAGTTCTTGAATGAACACGGGGTTCACGCAACGCTTGTTAACAAATTGGGTGAAAATGACGATAACGACATTCCAGCCCTCGTTCGTACAGGTAAAGCGCAAGCTATTATCAATACGGTTGGTAACAAACGTACTTATGACGAAGACGGAGCAGCTATCCGTAGCTCAGCTATTGAAGCTGGAATTCCACTCTTCACAGCGCTTGACACAGCAGATGCTATGGTGCGTGTGCTTGAAAGCCGTAGCTTTACAACAGAAGCTATCTAATCACGAAATAGAGTCTCAGCTTTGCTGGGGCTTTTTTTTTGAAGACAAAGTTTTCTTTTGAGACTTTTCTTAAGTGATGACGGTCGTCAGCGACCTTCTGCGAAGTTCCATGACTCAGTTTTGAGCCGGAAGTCTCAAAACTTCCGAACGCCTGAAACTAATCGTTTCAGACGTTTTTATCACTACGAAAAGTCTCGGTATAAGCTTACTAGGTTCGCAAAATCTATTTCATATTTAAAAATAGTTTAATTATGTTCTGAGTCTCAGCCTTACTGGGGGCTTTTTTCTTACACAAATGTAAGCTATCAAATTAAAATGAAAGCTAAGACTATGGTTTTGTTTCCTAAGATTCTGCTATACTAGAAACATGATTATTACCACATCTTTACGTGAAAATGAGGCCTTGATTGCGCGTGCCCAAGAATTGGCCCACGAACTGGGAGCTGACTACCAGCCTCGTCGCAAGTTATCCTTGGCGAAATGTTTAGAGCGATTTGACCCCTTTTATCTTCTATATAAAGACAGATTGTCTTTTGTCAATGAGGATGGCAGTGAGCTGTCCTTTCATCCAGATACGGCAGTTCTTCGGATTAAGGCACCACACGATGCTCTAGTCAATCTTTTGGGTTCGTCTAGCAAGTCTATTCTCGACACGACCATGGGGCTGGCTTCCGATAGTCTAGTTATGGCGGCAGCGGGAAATAAGGTGACTGCCCTTGAGAGTCAAGAAGTGATTTTTCAGGTAGTTTCTCGTGGTCTGGCCACTTATCAGACAGATGACAAGCAACTTGAAAAAGCGATGCGGTCTATTAAGACCATTAAGAGCGATAGCTTATCCTTTTTGAAGTCTCAGGCTGATCACTCTTTTGATATCATTTATGCTGATCCTATGTTTTCAGAGACTATCAAGGAATCGGAAAATCTACAAGCTATCAAACCTTTGGCCAATGGCAGCCGTCTGACAGAAGAATGGTTAAATGAGGCTAAGCGTGTCGCACGAGAAAAAATTATCATCAAGGCGCATTTTCGAGATACCGTTTTTGAGGAACTTGGGTTTGAACGTCAGATTCGCCCCAATCAAAAGCTGCACTATGGTGTCATGGATTTAAGCGAAGGCCATTGACACAGAAAGTTAAAAGTATTACAATTGTTTTATTTATACGATACAAAAGAAAAGAGAGACTTATGCGAAAGAAAATCAGTCCAAAGTTATTTAAAAATAAAAAAAGAGTTTGGATCATTGGAGGAATTGGCTTCCTTGTCCTTTTGGTCCTAGGATTTAACCTTTTTGCAGGTGGTGGCAAAGATGATAAGGCTTCCGAGTCCCCTACAGCAAGTAAGGTAACCAAGGGGCAGTTGGCCTCGTCTACCCTTCTGACTGGCATGGTGAAGGCTCAGTCGGAACAGTACGTTTATTTTGACAATACCATTGGACGCAATGCCACTGTGACAGTCTCTGTTGGTGAGGAAGTTAGCGTTGGTCAGCAACTGGTCCAATACGACAGTACCTCTGCCCAAGCAGCTTATGATACGGCTAGTCGTGCCTATAATAAGGCAGTTCGTGACCGTAATTATTTCCAACAGTATGGGACAGCTCCTGCGGCTTCGGCACAAACAAGTAGTGATTCGGATGAGGATGATTCGACGACTACCGTTAGCCCTCAACAGCGTCAGCAAACCGAGGCAAGTAATTACCAAACCTTGCAAGATTATAATGATGCTGTTGCTAACGCAGCATCAGAGCTAGAAAAGGCACAAGATGTCCTCAACCAAACAGTCATTGTTTCAGATGCTAATGGAACAGTCGTAGAAGTTGCGGACTCTGTGGATCCTGCTTCAAAAGAGAGCCAGACTCTAGTTCATGTGACCAGTGAAGGCCAATTTGAGATTCAAGGAACCTTAACGGAATATGACATTCCAAATATTTCAGTAGGTCAAAAGGTCAAGATTACTTCCAAAGTATACCCAGATCAAACTTGGACAGGGAAAGTTAGCTACGTTTCCAATTATCCTAAGCAAAATGCCAGTCAGTCAGCGGGGACATCTAGCAATTCAGGACAGACAGGCTCCCAGTATGAATATAAGGTTCAACTGACTAGTCCAATCGGTAAGCTCAAGCAAGGTTTCAATGTATCTCTTGAAGTAACCAAAGATGATGATGCTTTACTAGTTCCAGTAACTGCTGTGACCAAGAAAGGCTCTGACAACTACGTCTGGGTTTACGATGACGAGAGTCAAAAAATCAAGCAAGTCAAGGTCAAACTTGGTAATGCAGATGCTAAGCAGCAAGAAATTGCATCAGGGCTTAAAGAAGGTCAAAAGGTTATTACTAAGGCTGAAAAATCCTTCAAGGATGGTGAGACACTAAAGGATGTGACGGATGCCGATAGCAAAAAATCAAAAGAGACTAGTGGAGAAGAGGTGAAGTCTAGTGACTAAGCCAGCTCTTATGGTCTTAAAAGGCATCACCAAGTCTTTCAAAAATGGTCAGGAGTCCTTGCAGGTCCTTAAGGGAATTGACTTATCAGTTGAAGAAGGTGACTTCGTGGCAATCATGGGTCCTTCTGGTTCAGGGAAATCAACCCTCATGAATATTATTGGACTTCTTGATCAACCGACTACAGGTTCCTATCAACTCGAGGGCGAGGATGTGGCTAATCTCTCTGAAAACCGCCTGGCCAAGGTAAGAAATGACCAGATTGGCTTTATCTTTCAGCAGTTTTTTCTCTTGCCAAAGTTAAGTGCCCAAAAGAACGTAGAGCTTCCCTTGATTTATGCGGGGAAATCTCCACGTGAACGTAAGCAAAGGGCACAACAATTCTTGGAAAAAGTTGGCTTGTCAGACCGTAGCCATCATTTGCCATCAGAGCTATCTGGTGGTCAGAAGCAGAGGGTGGCTATTGCGCGTGCACTGTCTAACGATCCGGCAATCATTTTGGCGGATGAACCTACGGGTGCGCTTGATACCAAGACAGGAACCCAGATTATGGATCTCTTAACCCAGCTAAACCGAGAAGGGAAGACCATTGTCATGGTTACCCATGAACCTGAGATTGCGGATTATGCCCGACGTAAGATTGTTATCCGTGATGGGGAAATCACCCAAGACACAACGGACAGCGTTCGGATTGACTAGGAGGTAAGAATGGAAAATTGGAAATTTGCTCTTAGTTCTATTCGTTCACACAAGATGCGGTCCTTCCTGACCATGTTGGGGATTATCATTGGTGTTGCTGCGGTAGTACTTATCATGGGTCTAGGAAATGGGATGCGTCAGAGTGTTACCGATAGTGTGACCGGTGATAAGGATACCGTTCAAGTCTACTATGAAGCCAAGGGTGAGGAGCTAGATCCAGCCTATGCGGACCTGTCACATCCGACCAAACCGGTTAAAGAAGTTTGGTTGGAGCAAGTGGCTAGGCAGACGCCTGGTATCGATAGTTATTTTGTGACCAACAGCCTAACTTCCTCTATCTCCCTCCAGAAAAAGACTGTGAAGAATGTTAATATCACAGGTGCCAGCCAGGGCTACTTTAAAGCTAAAAAGTTAGAGATGTTGACAGGACGTTCCTTGCAAGACAATGATTATAAAAACTTTTCACGAGTCATTGTCATTGATCAGATGGTGGCTAAAAAACTCTTTGAGTCGAATGAGGATGCCCTTAACCAAGTGGTTACTATTGGGAACAATGATTATCGTGTGATTGGTGTTTATAAGAATAAAGACACAGCAATCGGTGCCTATGGTGAAATTGGAACAGCTCTTGTGGCCAATACCCAGTTAGCAGCTGAAAATAACACCGATGCTATTGGTCAGATTTTTTTCCATGTGACCGATGTGAAAAATAGTAGTAGCGTTGCTAAGGATGCTGCCAAACGCTTGACCCAGTTGGCCCAAGATGACAATGGAGAATATAAGGCAGCAGATATGAGTTCGGCCCTAGAACAGGTGAATACGATTTTTGGAACCATTACCACCGTTGTCGGAGCTATTGCTGGCATTTCACTCTTAGTTGGCGGAATCGGTGTTATGAACATCATGTTGGTTTCGGTAACTGAGCGGACACGAGAGATTGGTCTTCGTAAGGCTTTAGGTGCCACACGTCGTAAAATCTTGACTCAGTTTCTGATTGAGTCCATGGTTTTGACCATCCTGGGAGGTTTGATCGGGCTAGGCTTTGCGGCCCTAGTCGTTGGACCAATTGGGAATGCCATGGAGCTTAAAGCGACAGTCTCTCTTGGCGTAGCCATGGGAAGCATCGCTTTCTCAGCAGCTGTGGGAATTATCTTTGGTCTCCTACCAGCTAATAAAGCTTCGAAACTCGATCCTATCGAAGCTCTTAGATATGATTAGACATCACCTCTTGAAATCTTTGGATTTTGAGAGGTTTTATGCTTTTAAAAAAAGATAGAGAAAAAAATAAAAAAATTTGCATTTTTTTCTTGACGTCTGATTTAGGTCATGATATTATAAATGAGGTTTGAAAAAACTGACCTAAGACAGTTGGGGAGTTAAACTCATAAACATCCAACCGAGGCACAAAACGTAACTATTTTTTTGTAACGTATTGTACTTTCGTGTCTAGGTTTAGGTACGATTTTTTTGTGCCTAGCCCAAAAATAAAAACGGAGGTAAAACTACTAATGAGTGAAGCTATTATTGCTAAGAAAGCTGAACAGGTTGCGATTGTCGCTGAGAAAATGAAAGCTGCAGCATCTATCGTTGTTGTTGACTCTCGTGGACTTACAGTTGACCAAGATACAGTTCTTCGTCGTAATCTTCGTGAATCAGGCGTTGAATTTAAAGTTATCAAAAACTCAATCTTGACTCGTGCAGCTGAAGAAGCAGGTCTTGAAGACCTTAAAGGACTCTTCGTTGGTCCATCTGCAGTAGCATTCTCAAACGAAGATGTTATCGCACCAGCGAAAGTTATTAGCGAATTTGCTAAAGACGCAGAAGCTCTTGAAATCAAAGGTGGTGTTGTTGACGGCGCGTTCACTTCAGTCGAAGAAATCAACGCTCTTGCATCACTTCCAAACAAAGAAGGTATGCTTTCTATGCTCCTTTCTGTACTTCAAGCGCCAGTGCGCAACGTTGCATACGCTGTCAAAGCGGTTGCAGAAAGCAAAGAAGACGGTGCTGCGTAAGCCCATCTTCACAACTCGTAGCCTAAGCTACGTTTAAAAAATTATATTAAAAAACACATTTGGAGGAAATCACAATGGCATTGAACATTGAAAACATTATTGCTGAAATTAAAGAAGCTTCAATCCTTGAATTGAACGACCTTGTAAAAGCTATCGAAGAAGAGTTTGGCGTAACTGCTGCTGCTCCTGTAGCTGCTGCTGCAGCTGGTGCTGCTGACGCTGGTGCTGCTAAAGATTCATTCGACGTTGAATTGACATCTGCAGGCGACAAAAAAGTTGGCGTTATCAAAGTTGTACGTGAAATCACAGGCGAAGGTCTTAAAGAAGCTAAAGCTATCGTTGACGGTGCACCATCAGTTCTTAAAGAAGGTGTTGCTGCAGCTGAAGCTGAAGAAATCAAAGCTAAACTTGAAGAAGCTGGAGCTTCAGTTACTCTTAAATAATAAGGTAACGACTCAAGTCGCTTAATAAAGAAAACCAGGGCAAAAGCTCTGGTTTTTTATTGCAATAAACGATTATGAGAAACTGTTTGAATTAATAGGTTCCCTACCAAAAAACTGCCAAATTTATTTTTGGCAGTTTTTTTGTTTTTCTATTTTAAACTGGTTTTGTTCATTTTCAATATGTGCTGTAATTATCACATATTGGTTTTTACTAATATAAAATATTTTTGGATCATATCTAAATGTTAAGTAAGTATGTCTTAGTCCAGCGCCATTTCGAATAAATAATTTTAGGTAAGAGTAATCCTCATTATGTTCTATATTTATGATTTTTCCTCTTGCAATAACTGTATTCCTTCTTCTATTTTTTATCTGGGAATTGACATGATTCATCATTTATTATCTCCTTATTTTCAATAGTCAATTCTTCACAATGAAAATCTGATTCATTATCTGTTTTAGCATCATACCCAAATAGCAGAGTAGGGGGTGAATCACGTCTTCCGCCCTCTAAGTAATCTCGTTCGTGTTGTGTAAGTTTTTCATTTAATTCTGTATCATGACGAATAATATTATCAAGACCATCATTTTAAATAGACGCTAAAAATAGAAGATGTTGTCCTTTTATGACGAAAAAACTACAGTTTATGACTTCAATGAAACTTTAGTTGTCTTTATATTATACTAATCTTGTAAATCATAAGAAAAGGAACGTCAATCATGAAAACAACAACTAAACTCATTGGTATCCTATCAACTCTTATTGTAGTTATCCTCGCTATCTTCTTAGTGACTAAGTTTAATAGTCATGAGTCAGCACGTGTTAGCACAAGTAGTAGCCCAGTCAAGACGGTCAAGAAATCATCTTCAAGCTCAAGTAAAGCTGTTAAGAAGGATAAGAAAGCAGCTCAATCATCATCTTCAGCAGTTTCAAATGAAGAAAATAACAATCAGGCTTCAGCAGTAGCACCTAAATCTTCTTCTCAAGAACAAGCTCAAGCAGGCACTACAGATGCTGGGCAAGTGGCTGAAGCAACAACACCAGCTTCTCAAGTTGGAGGAGTTGAAGGTGGTCGAGGTGCTTGGACAGCAACTTCTGGAACATTGACACTTGATGAGGAAACACCTGTATATACTGCGCCAGATAAAGATAGCGGAGCAGTTTCTACACTTCCTGCAGGTGATGTTGATTGGGATAAATATGAAATTTTACCCGATGGAAACTGGTATAGTTTTGTTAAAGATGGGCAACGTTATTATATTTCATATTCAGATGTAGGGCATTGATAAAGTATTAAGAAGTCTTTATAAACCACTTTTCAAGTCTATCAAGGCTTTAAGATAAACATGAAATAAAAAAGACAGTAACTATTCTGAAGTTACTGTCTTTTTGGGTCCTACGAAAACTACTAGCACAGCTAGTGGTCCCAAAAATTATTAAGCTATGTAGCAAAAAATACTAGAAACAGACTATTCAAATGCAAAACCGAAGTCGATTAAAGAGGTTAAAGTTTAAAGTCGACACTTATTTACAAAATCTGATAGTTTGAGAAAAGAGATGATTTGCACTACGAGTGGTAATTGTAGATTTAGGGTATTTTTCTAATATGCTATTTACATTATGTAACCCAAGACCTCTTCCTTCCCCTTTACTAGAGTACCCCCTAGCAAAAATACGACTAACATCCACTTTTTCTGTTTTTATACTATTTTCGACGATAAGTACCAACGAATCATCATTATTCATGAAAGCAACAGTCATTCTTGGATTTATAGCTTCAATCGTAGCTTCGATAGCATTATCACAAAGGACAGAAAGAACAGTTATGAAATCTAGTAATTCTATCCTAAAATTACTAACAGGTTCTTCAATCTCAACAGAAATTGAAATACCTCTATTTTGTGCCTCAAGTAATTTAGCGGAAAGAATACTTTTGATAGCATCATTCTTAATATTACTAAGTTTAGCAATATCAAACTTACTATCATAGAATTGGTTTGCACTATCTCTAAGTACGCCATTGTAAACAGTTTTAATAGCTTCAATATCTTGATTATCAATTCCTAATTTTAGACTGGTCAAAATATTAATGTAGTCATGACGGAAACTCCTAATTTCCTCATAAAGTGATTCAACATGATGGCTATAGATAGATAGTTCATTTAGTTGAGTATCTTTTTGATCAATAATTTCCTTCTCTAGTTTTTCTTTTGAAATTGCATTGAGATAGAGTAGCATTACAAAAAACAGAACAATATAAAAGTTATTAATATGTCCTCTCCAGTTATCTGCATCAGCTAATTTGTCTCTATAAATAACAAGTATAGAAACTAAGAGCATATATACAAACATAGAGATGTTGATCAGTAATAATAAATACTTGAAATAGTAACGCTTGAAACCTTCTTTTATTTCGTCAAAATCTAACCTAAGAGATTTTACTATGAGTAAATGAAGAGGGAAAACCAGTAATTCAATTAAGATATCATACCAACTTAGTTTGACTTCATTGAAGACAGAGACTCCTAGTAGAGGGAAAACGTAGAATGCTAACATTCTACCTAGCAAGCTTTGAACGATAATGGGGTACAAGCCATAAAAAATATCAAGTGTTTTACTACCATACTTATTTTGATATATGTTATAAGCAATAAAGATAAAAAAGAAAGCAAAGTACCCAACAGGAGGACATATGATGAGGAGTAGGACATACAAAAATGGACCAATAATATTCCACAAAGGTTTGATTGGTTGGTTACTCACCTGTTGAAACATTAACAATACTACTAATGTCTTAGAATAGAACAGCAATAAATTTATAACTATATCCATAGAAACACCTTAGATTTTCAAAGATTTAACTTTTTCTAGGAGACCCTTATATTTCGTACGGGAAATGGGACATTCATTATTATTTTCAAACATTACCATTTTCTCTTCTTTATTGATCTTAACGATATTTTCAGGATTAACGATAAATGAACGATGGCATCGATATAGGCGGTCGTCAGCTCGTTCAACTTCTGAAATACTGGCGTAGAACTCCATTCGTTCTTCTTTAGTATGCAAAATAACTTTATGTATTGTTGGAGACGTTTCAAAAAATAAGATATTGTTAAAAGGCACTTGAACATGGGCCGTAGCTGTTTCAAAAGTAAAAGAATCTTGGGCAATAGTGGCACCCATTTTATCCATGGTATATTCAATTGCTAAATGAACACGTTCATAAAAATCTTCATCATCTAAAGCTTTATCAATAAAATCTAGTGCAGCAACTCTATATTTAAAAGTGACTGGCATAAATTCTGAATGTGTTGTTACAAAAACAATTGTTGCATTAGGATCTTTTTTTCGAATTTCTTTCGCAATGTCTAGCCCCTTTTTTTCTTCTCCTTTAATTTCAATATCTAAAAAGAAAAGTTGGTGAGAACCTCTTTCCGTAATTGCGTCAAGTAACTGGCTAGGTTTTCCAAAAATCTCAGGTCCTTTACATTTTAGAGATTTTTTTGCAATAACATTTTTTATAACATTCTCTATTCGTGATTGTTGTAAAAATTCGTCTTCTAAAATAAAAATATTTAACAATTAGTGTACTCTCCATTCGATAAAATATTTAGTACTGCAGTAAAAGACATTGAAGTCTTTTTCCAGTATGAAAATATATTTGTTTTGTTTTTTTAGGACGTCTAAATAAAAATCCATGTTTCTTTGCAAATACAGATAATTTTCCCTAACATGCAGTACACATATAAGTATGGAAACTTTTAAGTAATGATAGTAGTCATAAAACCGGTATATCGTAACAGTTCTAGAAACTATTATATCGGTATACTTTTACTGTAAATGACAAAAAATGAACCGTTTATGATATATGACAAATTAAATGGTATAACCAAGCTATAATAAAAATAGGAATTGGAGGTGAAGTATGTTCAATATTGTGAGGCACTTTTGGTTGTTGATAACTGTTAAAAAGTATATTAAAAAATATAAGTTAAAAGTTAAAGTTAACAATCATTTTAATTCTATAAGGATTACTACAGCAACTAACACTCTTTATTTTATCACATTTACAAAGAATTGTAATTATGGAAAAAAGTTAAAAAAATTAGGAGGAGTAACGTTTATGCACAAATTATTTTATTGACAGCGAATATTGATTATAACAAAATATTTAATGAACATCTCGAACTATTAGGTGTCATTGATATCAAAAAGTCATTAGCGAATACCTCTAATGAAATTTGTGATTATCTAGATTATTTTTTTAATATCGAAAAGGTGCACTAACCTCCATGTACATGTAAACTGTACTTGAGGTTATTTTTTTATCATCAGATTAAATAGTTTTTCGATGTTTTATTGTAATAAACGTTTTGTTTAGGTATTGCAACTCTACTGTAACGAATTTATTCCTTTTTGTGTTTACACAACTTATATTCTACTACCATCAGGAATTGTTTATAAATTTATTTTTTCTGAAAAAAATCTGAATAATCTTTGTTACTATTTTAATAGTCAAGCAGTCTGGACTATTAAATATTGACTTAGAAAGGAAAGTATATGAGTTATACGAAGCCAGTTATAGAAAAAATTTCTACTTTTAAAAGTGGTACTGCAGGATTAGTCGCAGGTAGCTTCAGAGATATATTTGGTGGCAGGGCTTTATTTTTAATTAGAATATAATCCATTACCCGAATATATTCATTAAGTTAATATAGTAATTATTATGGAAAACAAGTAATCCACATAGTGGAGGTGAAAAAAATCTGAAATTTGTTCAATCTTAATCTATTTTCTGATATTTTTCCGAAATTCATATTATAGAATTTAAAAGAACAATTTTTAGCATAGGAGTATCGTATTATGACAAATAAGATTGAAATAAGAGATGTTACAAAAACTCTTAAAGAAGGAGATATATTAAAGAACGTATCCTTTACAGCTGAGGAGGGGGAAGTCACTGCCTTTTTGGGACCGAATGGTGCCGGAAAAAGTTCGACACTACGAATACTTTTGGGTCTGGATAGGGCATCTTCAGGAACTGCTTTAATAGGAGGTAAGAAATATTGTGATATTGAACGTCCTCTTTTAACTGTAGGAGCTTCTTTTGATGGTGTGGGGGCTCCTAGTGATCGAACAGTTTTTCAACATTTGAAAATTGCTGCCGCTAGTAATGGAATAGATTATTCCAGAATATCAGAGGTGTTATCCATTACTGATATTGAACATAAAAGAAATTCAAAAATAGGCAACCTTTCCTTGGGAGAGGGTCAGAGATTAGGTATTGCAACAGCGCTGTTGGGAAACCCCCAGTACCTGATTTTAGATGAACCTACAAATGGTCTAGATCCTAGTGGAATTAGATGGTTTAGAAATTTTATTAGGGAACAAGCAAACACTGGTAAGACAGTATTGTTATCTTCACATATACTTTCAGAAGTAGAAGCGGTAACTGATAGGGTTGTTTTTATTGACAAAGGAAGTATCATAGCTTCGAGTACACTTCGTAATATATTGAACGGATTTGATAATCTAGAAGATGTTTTCTTTCATTTAACAGGAGGTGGCTATGATGAGTAGTATAAAAATCAATAATACTTTATCAGAGCTATATAAAATTTTTTATAGTAGATCAACCCGAATAGTTTTACCAATTGTTTTTATTTTTCAGCCGTTATTGTCTTATATCAGTTCTAAACAAATTTTAGCAGTTGGATTGAATGCAACCCCTGAAACAAATAGCAGCTTAGTAGAACCAATACCTCCAATTGAGTATATTGGTTTTGAAGCTATACTATTGGGCTTGTTTGCTATGATTATTTTAGGAGCAATTCTTGGAAGTATGGAATATAAAAATAGTTCTTTACGTACCAGCTTGTTATTATGTTCAAATAAGGCAGTATTCTTTGTAATAAAATTTTTTGTTACAAGTGTATTTATTTTTGTTGTGTCATTTGTTTCAATCTATTTATCTATTGCAAGTGCACAGTTTGGTTTAGAAAGAGAAGGATTGAGCCCTCTGATACTGAGTAATAATGTTTGGTACTTTATATTGTTAGGATCATTGTCGTGGTCGCTACTAGCGGTGTTATCCTATTCAATTGCTTTTTATTTTAAATCTTCACTTGGATCATTATTATTCTTATTACCACAAGTCTATAATTTAGGTAGTTTTCTTGCTGACAGAATTCAGCTTGCTAAGTATTTACCAGTATCTTTAGGGCAAGATTTAATTGCAACATCTCCTTTAAAAATCACAACACCAGGACGCAGTGTTTTATTTTTGAGTACTTGGGTGCTAGTAATTAGTAGCTTTGCATATTACAAATTTTTGAAAGAAGATGTAGGTAATGTTAGATGAATTCTTTTAGAAGTGAGTATTTAAAGTTTATTTATAATAAATGGTTATTATTGACTGTCCTAGCAACTATAATTTTAGTACCTTTATTTGTTATTTTTTTACATGAAACTCCAAGTTATATAACCGAGGATTATGTTTTAACGCAAATCTTAGAAAGCTTCTATCTCGGACAAGCTGGGATTATTATTATTACAATACTATTTATAGGTCAAGAATTTAACGGTTCAACTTTAAGAAGCAGTTTATTAGCTAACCCAACACGGTGGAAATTCTTTTTTATAAAATTAATAGTAATATTATCAATATCTATATTAGTTTGGAGTCTGGTTGCTTTCTGTACTATTTGCGTAGTATATACTTTTTATGGTCTATTAATTCCCTTACATATTTATACCTTAGCATTAAGAATAATATTGGTATCAATTGGTTTAATATTAATATGTTTTAGTTTAGTTCTTATAACAAGGAGTATAGTTGTTCCAATGGGAATGTCCTTGTCTTTCTTGTTGGGGTTAGGTCAAATGCTTCTGCAATTCAGCGATGCTTTTCTCTACTTCCCGATTATCTCCACTATGAATTCATTTTTTATGATTGAGAATCAATCTTATATACCTTATACAATAGGTATTGCAATTCAATTTTTATGGGGGATTTTGCTGTTATCTTTCTCTATTTTGCTGTTTAGGAAGAGGAGTGTACGATAAAAATTTTGTATTTTGTGATAATATTTAGTTATGAAAGAAAAAAAGTATATCGAATATTAGCAATTGATGATGATGAAAGCATTCTTCGTTTGATAAAGAATTCTTTAGAACGCTCAGAGTTTGAAGTTACGACGAGGAGAGAAGTAGGTAACATAGATATTTGTTCATTTATTGGCTTTGATTTAATTTTATTAGATATCATGATGCCGATTGATGGTTTAGAAATTTGTAAATCCATTCGAGAACAAATCGATGTACCGATAATTTTTGTAACAGCCAAGCAATTGGATAGTGATTTGGCTAGCGGGGTAAAGGCTGGTGCGGATGATTATATAAAAAAACCATTTAGTATTACAGAATTAGTTGCTCGTGTTAGGATGCATATCCAAAGGGAGGAAAGAACTCGTAAAAATAATAAAGAAATATGTACAAAGAATTTGATAATTAATGTCAGCAATCAAGAAATCTTAATTGAAGAAGAGACTATATCATTGACAAAGCGAGAATTTACAATTTTATATACTTTAGCAAGCAACCCGAAGAGAGTATATTCCGTTGAGGAGCTCTATGAGAGAATATATCCGTCGGAATCAGATGCACAATTTCGTTCTATTGCTGAGTATATTTATCAAATTCGTTCAAAATTAAAACCCTTTTCAATTAATCCGATCAAGACACAGTGGGGAGGCGGATATAGTTGGAACGAAAATTAGATTTTAAGGCTTTAGTAAAAAAGACGCAGTGGACAATTGTTAAACAATTTTGTTTGAATGTAATTGTAGCCTATATTTTTCCTATATCAACTATTTCTATCAATATCCATTCAGAAAATCAGTCAATCGCTAGTGGCTTGTTAGGGCTATTATTTAATGTTTTTTCATGGGTTTATATTTGTATATCTTTGATTATTATAGTTTCTATTAATATTAAAGCTTTGTTAACAAGAGTAAAGCAAGAAATGGAGATTGTTTATCATGGTAGCATGTGGCTAACATCTGTAAACAATTCATCGAATTTAACAATTCTTGAATTCATAGAAACAAATAAACACATTGAATTAATGCAACAAAGAATTAAAAATATGATTCAGGTAGAGAAAGACCAAAAGGAGGATATTCTCTTTAAAGTTTCAGCGATGGCGCATGACTTGAAGACACCTTTGACTGTAATTAAAGGAAACTCGGAATTGTTGCAATTGGCACCTTTATCAGGTGTTGATGTTCAATGTCTTAAAGACATTGAAAGAGCAAGCAACCAATTAGATAGCTATTTTAATCAGTTAATCAACTACTCTAAAACTTTTTACTCTTATCAGATTTCTTTCCATCAGTATCGTATTAGTAATTTATCCAAAATACTGGAACAAGAGTGTGAATACCTTATTGGAGATAACATTGACTACAAGTATAATTCGAAGATAGACCGAGACTGTAATATTGAATTGGATTTAGATTTAATAATCCGTTCGGTGGCAAATATTGTTAATAATGCAATGGCTTATGCAGACGATTCTAAAAAGAGAATCAGAGTTATCTTTGAGTTAGAAGATGGTAGTATTGCCTTAAGTATTTGGAATAATGGTTCTAAATTTTCTGAAGATGTTTTAAAAAATTTTGGAAAATTATTTTATCGAGAAGACACTAGTAGAAATTCACAGTTTGAACATTTTGGAATAGGTTTGGCATTTGTAAAACAAGTAATGAGCATTCATTCTGGTGATATACAACTGCAAAATAAGGAAAAAGGGGCTATGGTTAAATTAATTATTCCTATAAAAAATAGTGATAACACCTAGGCTTGAATATCGTAATCTTGAATTCTATGAAGTTCATAAAGTAAGCATATTGATAATAATTATTTCAAAATCTTTGCAATTAGCACTCATAACTGATTTATTCGGTTCTTTTCCACCATTTGTCAAGTCTATCATGGCTTTAAGTAAAGATAAATAATAAGGTAACGACTCAAGTCGCTTAATAAAGAAAACCAGAGCATTAGCTCTGGTTTTTTCTATTGCTTTTAATATTTTCATTTGTTAGAATGTAGGTAATGTGCGTGCTTGTCACGCCCTTTTTCTGTGCCTTTTTCGGCTTTAGTGGTTGTCAATAACTATAAAAATCCTAAAGGCATGGTAAATGCAAAAAAGAAAAGGAGAAATTTATGGCTTATATTTGGTCTTATCTCAGGCGTTATCCTAAGTGGCTAGCAATGAATTTTACGGCGGCTATTTTATTTGTTATTGCTAACTTAGGTCTGCCGACGGTTCTTGCCAGAATGATTGATGAGGGGATTAACCGTGGAGATGCTGACAAGCTTTATACCTATGCTTGGGTCATGTTCGGTGTGGTCTTGACTGGGATTGTTGGTCGTGTGCTCTTGTCCTATGCGGTTAGTAAGTTGACGACCACAATGGTGCAGGTCATGCGTAATGACATTTACGCTAAGCTTCAGGAGTATTCCCACCATGAGTACGAGCAGATTGGGGTATCCTCTTTGGTAACTCGTATTACATCTGATGCTTTTGTTCTCATGCAGTTTGCAGAACAGATTCTAAAGATGGGTGTCATTACTCCTCTGATGATGGTTTCCAGTGTCTTCTTAATTTTGACGACAAGTCCATCTTTGGCTTGGATTGTGGCAATTTCCTTGCCTTTCCTAGCCGTAGTAGTCTGGTATGTGGCGGTAAAAACGCGTCCGCTTTCTGAGAAACAACAGGCAACTCTCGACAAGATTAACCAGTACGCTCGTGAGAATCTGACTGGACTTCGTGTCATCCGAGCTTTCGCTAGAGAAGATTTTCAAGAGAAGAAGTTTGCTTCTGAAAATGCTGTCTATGCGGATAATTCAAACAAGCTCTTTAAATTAACTGGTTTGACTGAGCCACTTTTTGTGCAAATCATCATCGCCATGATTGTAGCTATTGTTTGGTTTGCTCTTGAGCCATTAGGTTCTGGAACGTTGGCAATCGGGGATTTGGTTGCCTTTATTGAGTACAGTTTCCATGCGCTATTGTCTTTCCTTTTCCTAGCTAACCTCTTTACCATGTATCCTCGTACGGCGGTATCTAGTGAACGTCTGCAGGAGATTATGGATATGCCTATTTCTATCAATCCAAATGAAGATGGAGTGACAGAGACTGAGACTAAGGGATATTTGGAGTTTGACAATGTGACTTTTGCCTATCCTGGTGAAACTGAGAGTCCTGTCCTACACAATATTTCTTTCAAGGCTAAACCCGGTGAAACCATTGCCTTTATTGGATCTACGGGTTCAGGAAAATCATCACTTGTACAGTTGATTCCACGCTTTTATGATGTGACCTTGGGGCGCATTCTTGTGGATGGTGTGGATGTTCGTGACTACAATCTTAAGGCTCTTCGTCGTAAGATTGGCTTTATTCCACAAAAAGCCCTGCTCTTTACAGGGACCATCGGTGAAAATATCCGTTATGGTAAAGAAAATGCCAGTCATGAAGAATTGAATCAAGCTACGGATGTCGCTCAAGCTAAGGAATTCATCGACAGCAAGGAAGAACGCTACGATTCTCACTTGGCTGAGGGTGGTAGCAACCTTTCTGGGGGACAGAAGCAGCGTTTGTCAATTGCACGTGCAGTGGTTAAACGTCCTGACCTCTACATCTTTGATGATTCCTTCTCTGCCTTGGACTACAAGACAGATGCGACCTTGCGTCGCCGTCTGAAAGAAGTTACCCAGGATGCGACAGTCTTGATCGTGGCTCAACGTGTGGGAACTATCATGGATGCTGACCAGATTATCGTTCTGGATAAGGGTGAAATCGTTGGTCGTGGCCGTCACGAAGAACTCATGGAAAGCAATGAGATTTATCGTGAAATTGCTAATTCTCAATTGAATCAAAAGAGTCTTACAGAAGACTAGAAGGAGGTCGAAATGAAGAATAATAAAAAGAAAACAAGTCATTCCTCAAGTTTTGGCCGCCTTTGGTCCTACTTGCAGGCTTATCGTTTCCCACTTTACCTAGCCATTTTCCTGAAAATTGTTAGTGTTATCATGAGTGTCCTTGAACCCGTAGTTATTGGTTTAGCTATTACAGAGCTGACCAAAAATACGCTGGCCATCATGAAGGGTGTCGAAGGCGCTCATATCAACGTTTCCTATGTTGGTTTGGTTTTGGTTGTTTATCTCTTGCGTGGTCTTATTTATGAGTTGGCCGCCTACTATTCCAACTATTTCATGACCAATGCTGTGCAGGCAACGGTTCAGGATATGCGTAATGAGATGACTGAGAAAATCAATCGTATCTCAGTGTCATACTTTGACAAGCATCAATTTGGGGACCTCTTGGGACGCTTTACCAGTGACGTCGAGACAGTTTCGAATGCCTTGCAGCAGTCCTTTTTACAGGTAGTTAATGCGGTCTTTACTTTGGCCTTGGTTATCGGGACAGTGCTTTACCTTAATCTTCAATTGGGAGCTATAGTTGTCATCACTATTCCCATTACTTTCTTTGGTGCTCGCTTTATCATGAGTAAGTCTCAGCCCTATTTTAAGCAGCAGGCTGATGCCCTAGGTGCCCTTAACGGTTTTGTTCAGGAAAATCTAACTGGTTTCAACGTTCTTAAGCTATTTGGCCGTGAGGACAGGTCTTTGGACGACTTTAAAGAAATCACGGAAGACCTTCAGAAGGTAGGTTTTAAGGCCAATTTCATTTCAGGACTCATGATGCCTGTCCTTAATGGTTTGTCTGATCTGACCTATCTGATTGTCGCTGTTCTTGGTGGTTTGCAAGTTTTGGCTGGTCGTCTGACGATTGGTAATATGCAGGCCTTTGTTCAGTATGTTTGGCAGATTAACCAACCCATTCAGAACTTGACTCAGTTGGCTGGACAATTGCAGAGTGCTAAATCTTCTTTGGACCGTATTTTCCAACTCATGGATGAACCAGACGAGGCTAATGATGCTACTGAAGTGCTAGAGGGAGATTTGACTGGCCAAGTTAGCTTTAAGCATGTGGACTTCCAGTATGTGGCTGATAAACCTTTGATTCGTGACTTTAATCTTGAGGTTAATCCTGGCGAAATGGTAGCCATTGTCGGTCCTACCGGTGCTGGAAAATCAACCATTATCAACCTCCTCATGCGTTTCTATGATGTGACTGCCGGGTCTATCTCGGTTGACGGTCACGATATCCGTAACCTGTCACGTCAGGATTATCGTAAACAGTTTGGTATGGTGCTTCAGGATGCTTGGCTCTTTGAAGGAACTATCAAGGAAAATCTTCGCTTTGGTAATCTTGAGGCGACTGACGAGGAGATTGTTGAAGCCGCTAAGGCTGCCAATGTGGACCACTTTATCCGTACACTACCTGGTGGTTACAACATGGAAATGAACCAGGAATCAAGTAACATTTCACTAGGACAAAAGCAACTTTTGACCATTGCGCGTGCGCTTTTGGCTGATCCTAAAATCTTGATTTTGGACGAGGCAACCTCATCGGTTGATACCCGTCTGGAACTCTTGATTCAAAAAGCCATGAAGACCCTTATGCAAGGTCGAACAAGTTTTGTCATTGCCCACCGTCTGTCGACTATTCAAGAAGCAGACAAAATTTTAGTCCTTAAAGATGGTCAAATCATCGAACAAGGGAACCATGAATCCCTCCTTGCAGATAAAGGCTTCTATTACGACTTGTATAATAGCCAGTTTGCGGAGAAATAAACAAAAAAATCCATCAGTTCATAACTGGTGGATTTTTTCTGAATTTGACGAGCAATAAAAGAGACTTCCCCGGAAAGAGAAGTCTCAAAATCAATATTATTTTTCAGCACGTCGTGTGACGAACATGGCATCTCCGAAACTGAAGAAGCGGTAGTGTTCTTGGACGGCGTGTTTATAGGCATCAAGGACGAATTCACGGCCAGCAAAGGCTGAAACCAACATCACCAAGGTTGATTTTGGAAGGTGGAAGTTGGTTGAAAAGGCATCTACGACTGTGAATTGGTAGCCTGGTTTGATAAAGATATTGGTCCAGCCTGAGTCGGCTTGGAGTTGACCATCGTATTTATTGCCGATTGTTTCTAGTGTTCGAATAGAGGTTGTTCCCACTGCAATGATGCGTCCTCCAGCGGCTTTGACACTATTGAGTGTATCGGCAGCGTCTTGGCTGAGGGTGTAAAATTCTGAGTGCATCTCATGTTCGTCGACATTATCGACAGAAACAGGTCGGAAGGTTCCCAGTCCAACGTGAAGGGTGAGGTAGACCAATTTTACACCTTTAGCTTCAATCTTTTGAAGTAATTCAGGAGTGAAATGGAGGCCAGCTGTAGGAGCAGCGGCAGAGCCATTTTCCTTGGCATAGACCGTTTGGTAACGGTCACGGTCTTCTAATTTTTCATGGATATAAGGTGGCAGTGGCATCTCGCCCAAACTTTCCAAGACCTCAAGGAAGATACCGTCGTAGCTAAATTCTACGATTCGACCACCGTGATCTAGTTCCTCAGTGACAGTGGCAGTCAAGCGGCCATCGCCAAAACTGACTTTAGCACCTACTTTAAGGCGTTTGGCTGGTTTGGCCAATACTTCCCATTTATCCCCTTGGGTATTTTTCAAAAGTAGGAATTCCACATGGCCGTGGGTATCAGGCTTTTCACCATATAGGCGGGCTGGAAGCACACGTGTATTGTTCATGACCAAGGCATCGCCAGGGTTAAGCTGGTCGATGATGTGGTCAAAGTGGGTATCAGTCATTTCCTTAGTTACAGGATCAATGACCAAGAGTTTAGAGGCATCACGTTGTTCCAATGGGGTTTGAGCAATCAGTTCCTCTGGCAGTTCAAAATCAAAATCGTTTGTATTCATTTCTTTCCTCGTTTAAAAATGTTCAGCCTTTTTATTATAGCACGATATAGGGCGACCGTCATTAAAGGAGTTGAGTGAAAGCGCTTGACAAAAAGGTTAAAAAAAGAGATAATAAAGAAAATGGTATATACCAATATTGAGGTGAATAGAATGAAAAAGATTTTAGTTAAGAATCAAGTTGAGGGAGGCCAAGTTGCCTTTGATCTTCTTAAAGAGAGCCTTGTAGCAGGTGCTCAAACATTGGGCTTGGCGACAGGTAGTTCCCCTATCGCCCTTTACCAAGAGATGGTTGAAAGTGACGTGGATTTTTCGAAACTTTACAGCGTCAATTTGGATGAGTACGTCGGACTAGCACCAGACCATGAGCAGAGCTATCATGCCTTTATGAAGGCTCAACTCTTTGATGCCAAACCATTTAAGGAGAGCTTCTTGCCTGACGGTATGGCTGAGGATTTGGAGCAGGCGGCTAAGGATTACGATGACGTCTTGGCACAACATGCCATTGACCTGCAAATCCTAGGCATCGGAAGTAATGGGCACATTGGTTTTAATGAGCCAGGTACGCCTTTTGATAGTCAAACTCATGTGGTCGACTTGACTGACAGCACCATTGAAGCCAATAGCCGTTTCTTTGCCAGTCGTGACCAAGTCCCTACAAAGGCTATTTCAATGGGAATTGCTTCTATTATGGCTGCCAAGAAGATTATCTTGTTTGCCTATGGTGACAAGAAGGCAGATGCCATTTTCAAGATGGTCAAGGGTCCGGTGACAGAGGAAGTCCCAGCTAGTGTTTTGCAAAATCATCCAGATGTGACTCTCATCTTAGATGAGGCAGCTGCTGCGAAATTGTAGGAGAAAACATGAGTTACAAAATTTACGACATGTGCTTTTCAAAGGTCTATCCTATGCTAGTGGCCAAGGCAGAGCGGAAAGACAGGAGTCGAGCAGAGGTGGATCAGGTAACTACGTGGTTGACCGACTATTCGTCAACGGCTATTGAGGAGGCTCTATCATCTGAAGTTAGTTACGGAGATTTCTTTCGTCAAGCTCCTGCCCTCAATCCTAAGCGTCATCTGATTACGGGATCCATCTGTGGGGTTAAGTTGACTGAAATTAAAGAACCTCTTATGCAAGATATTCGCTATCTGGATAAGCTAGTAGATGAGCTGGCTAAGGGGAGACCTATGGAAAAGGTAATAAGAAGTTAAGTTATTTAAACTCAGGTTGAGGCATCTGGTACTCAGCCTTTTTCTTTTGTGACAATTCTCCTCCAAACAAATCAATTGCCTAGTCCTCTTTGATAGCGCTATAATAGTTAAGTTGACTTTGACTATCAAACAACAGATATAGATATTTCATAAAGAAAGAGGACATACAATGGCAAAACCTATTCGAGTATTGCTTTATTATAAATACCTTCCCATCGAAAATGCTGAGCAATTTGCGGCTGATCACTTGGCTTTCTGTAAGTCAATCGGTTTGAAAGGACGTATCTTGGTCGCTGACGAGGGAATCAATGGAACGGTTTCTGGTGACTATGAAACCACTCAAAAATACATGGACTACGTTCACAGCCTTCCAGGGATGGAGGATCTCTGGTTCAAGATTGATGAGGAAGAAGAGCAAGCCTTCAAGAAGATGTTTGTTCGTTACAAGAAGGAAATCGTCCACCTTGGTTTAGAGGATGACAACTTTGACAGCGACATTAATCCACTTGAAACTACAGGTGCTTACTTGTCACCAAAAGAGTTTAAAGATGCTCTTTTAGATGAGGACACTGTTGTCCTCGATACACGTAACGACTATGAGTATGACCTTGGTCACTTCCGTGGAGCCATTCGTCCAGACATTCGCAACTTCCGTGAATTGCCACAATGGGTCCGCGACCATAAAGAAGAGTTCATGGATAAGCGCGTGGTTGTGTACTGTACTGGTGGTGTCCGCTGTGAGAAATTCTCAGGTTGGATGGTCCGTGAAGGCTACAAAGATGTTGGTCAATTGCACGGTGGTATCGCAACTTACGGAAAAGACCAAGAGGTTCAAGGGGAGCTTTGGGATGGTAAGATGTATGTTTTTGACGAGCGTATTGCTGTGGATATCAACCATGTAGACCCTGTCGTTGTCGGTAAAGATTGGTTCGATGGCACGCCATGCGAACGCTATGTTAACTGTGGTAACCCATTCTGTAACCGTCGTATCCTTGCTTCAGAGGAAAATGAAGACAAATACCTCCGTGGCTGCTCACACGAATGTCGTGTTCACCCACGAAACCGTTATGTCTCTGAAAATGGTTTGAGCCAAGAAGAAGTTGTCGAACGCCTTGCGGCTATTGGTGAGAGTTTGGATGTAACACCAGCCTAAGTTTAAATAGAGAAGAAGCTGAGAGCAATCTCGGCTTTTTATTTTGCAATTTATTTCTAAAATAATGACATATATATATTGCAATTAGAAATATATAGTGTATAATTAAGATGAAAATAGCTGGTGAACCTAATCAATTTCGACGATAATATCAGATATGATGTAAAGGAGGGGGCATGTGGCAAAGAATTTACGTTTAAAAGCAGCTCGAGCAGAGCATGATATGACCCAGGGTGACTTGGCAGAAGCTGTAGGTGCAACAAGACAAACCATAGGTTTGATTGAAGCTGGAAAGTACAATCCCAGCCTAGCCTTATGCATTGCCATTTGCAAGACACTGGACAGGACCTTGGATCAACTGTTTTGGGAGAATTAGGAAGGAAGTAAAGATGATGAAATTCAAACTGGTTAATAATAAGGTTACAGATGAACGCGAGAAAGCTCTAAATAATAAGGTTGCTGCTGAATGTTATTACATAATGATTGCAGGGACGCTTGTATGCTTGGTCTATAGCTCCTTCTTTAATAGGGGTGCCATCACCTCTAATTACTTGGCCTTTCCAATGTTGATAGCATGGATTTGGTCTATTTATAGATCTGAACGACTTAGTGTTAACACTTTTGGGGGTTCTGGTATGACAGTCCTAGGTTGTTTACTAGTGACTGGGCTTATCACCCTTATGATAATGTCAGCTAACTATCGGTACAACCATGATGTCTATCATAATAATCCCTTGGATCCTAGATATCTCATGGTTTGGCCAATTACTTATATCATATATGCTCCCGTTGTTTTCTTTATGAATTGGTCTATCGTTGCATTGGGAAGATATGAGAGAAGACGTCTCGAAAAACAGCTGGACGATTTGGAGAATGAAGAATAAATAGTGATAGAATCAGACTGTTCTGTTTGGTCTGATTTTTTTATGTTATAATGGGTCCTAAAATTAAGGAGGTCACGTATGCTACTAACTGAATTTGATGCGAATAGACAAGCGATTATCAATCCCGAGGACTTGAATGAGCCTCTTGAGGGGTTTCCTAAAATAGCTGTGTCCTGTTTTTCTCGTTCGACCTTTCAACGAATGCTTGAGATGTTTCCCCATGAACTTATCTATGAGACGTCCATGGCGAATGTGGCTATTCCGATTTATAAGCTTGTTATTGCTGAGCAGGAGTTGGCTCTTTTTAATGCACCTGTAGGCGCCTCTGCCTGTGTGGCTATTTTAGAGGATATTTTTGCCTTGGGAGCTGATAAACTTGTACTCTTTGGGACTTGTGGTGTTCTTGATGAAGATATTAAAGAGACTTCTATTATTATTCCTAGTCATGCCCTTAGAGATGAAGGGACGAGTTTTCACTATGTGGAAGCCAGCGATGAGATTGCGGTAAATGTGGGTGTTTTAGACCGTTTTCGTTCCTATCTCAATGAACGTCAGATTTCTCATAAGGAAGGCAAAGTTTGGACAACTGATGGCATTTACCGTGAGACGAATGGTAAACTCAAAGCTCGAAAGGCAGCAGGAGCCATTTGTGTGGATATGGAGTGTTCTGCAGTTGCAGCTTTAGCAAAGTTTAGAGGTGTTGAAATCTGTCATTTCTTCTATGCTGCAGACCACCTTTCTGAAGGTAATTGGGATGCCCGTAACTTGATGAATCATGCAGATTTGGATGAAAAGGACAAGGTAGCTTTATTAGCTTTGGAGTTTGCGTGTGACTGGAGTAAACCTTAAAAAATCCTACTTTTCAACCTTCTTATTTGTAATTATTCTAAATAACTGCTATAATATTTTTTAGAATGATTCTAAATAAGGAGTGAATAAATTGGAAGATAAGAATTTTGCAGAGCGTTTAAATATTTTGAGAGCTGGTGTTTTAGGTGCCAATGATGGAATCATTTCCATTGCGGGAGTGGTTATCGGTGTGGCTAGTGCGACATCAAACATCTGGTTTATTTTGATTTCTGCCTTGTCAGCCATTTTTGCCGGTGCCTTTTCGATGGCAGGTGGCGAATATGTCAGTGTCTCAACGCAAAAAGATACCGAAGAAGCTGCCATCGCTAAGGAACAAGCTCTCCTGGATCGCTCACCTGAAGCAGCTAGAGAGAGTTTGTACCGAACCTTCCTCAGTCAGGGGGATTGCGAAACAGCAGCCGAAGTCAAGGTCAATCAAGCCTTCAGTAAAAATCCTATTAAGGTCTTGGTTGAGGAAAAATATGGAGTGGACTTGGATGAAATTACCAATCCATGGCATGCTGCCGTATCTAGTTTCTTTGCTTTTTCGGTTGGTTCCTTGCCACCAGCACTAGCTATCATGCTTTTCCCAGAGCCTTACCGTATTCCTGTAACAGTGGTCGTGGTTGCACTGACTTTGCTCTTGACTGGCTATATTAGTGCCAAGCTCGGAAAAGCACCTATTAAACAAGCTATGTTGCGTAATTTGACAGTAGGACTCTTGACCATGCTTGTGACCTTCTTGGTTGGGCATATCTTCCATGTGAATGTGTAATTGTTAGTAGTATAAGTCTACCTTTTAGGTAGGCTTTTTTAGTCTGCTAGACCAAGCTTATCCGTGGTACAATAGGGTTATGCGTTTAGATAAATTATTAGGACAGGCAGGCTATGGTTCCCGCAATCAGGTTAAGAAGCTCATTCGTAGTCGTCAGGTGTATGTGGATGGTATCTTGGCGGATCGAGATAATCTTAATGTGGATGCTAGTCTTCAAACTATCACGGTTTCTGGTAAGGAACTGGAGCATACGCCAGAAGTTTACTATCTCATGAATAAGCCAGCAGGTGTAGTGTCAGCTCGAAAGGACAAGGAACACCAGACAGTCATTGATTTGATAAAGCCTGAAGATAAGAGAGACGGTCTCTATCCTGTGGGTCGATTGGATAGAGATACGGAGGGTTTGGTGCTGATTACTAACAATGGGCCTCTGGGCTTTGCCATGCTTCACCCCCGCTATCATGTGGCTAAGACTTATTATGTTGAGGTCAATGATGTTCTTGGACCTGATGCACCTGAATTTTTTGAGTCAGGTGTTGTCTTTGAGGATGGTACTGTTTGTAAACCAGCTCAGCTAGAAATTCTAAATTCTGCGAGTGACAAGAGCTGTGCTAGAATTACGATTTCAGAAGGTAAGTTTCATCAAGTGAAAAAGATGTTTTTGGCTTATGGCGTCAAGGTGACCTATCTTAAGCGTATTTCTTTTGGAGAGTTTAAGCTTGATGAAGGGTTAGCAGTAGGATCCTACCGAGCGTTAACGGAAGCGGAAAAAGCAATCTTACGTACTTATCTTGGCTAGCAGCCCTATGTGGCTTAAAGTGCGATAGGGACTTTCAATCTCCTGATAGGTCCATCCTATCACTAGGATTAATACTGTAAGGCCCATAAGGACGGACTTTTCTAGGGGTATAAGTAAAACTTATGACATTCTATAAGTTTTTTTAATTTTTCAAGCCTTGTTTCTGGTGGTATGATGATATCAATTCGATTGAGAACTTAAGCAAGTTAGGAGCAATGAGCAGGTCTAATCAGAAAGGGAGGTTCATTATGACAGAAGCATTTTATGATCATTTAGCAAAGACACGTCATCAGATTCACCAACATCCAGAGGTTTCTGAGGAGGAGCATGAGACGACAGTCTTTTTGAAAGGTTATTTGAAAAATCTAGGTATTGAGCCTTTAAATTATCCCTTGAAGACGGGACTCATCGCTGAGATTGGGTCAGGTCATCCGATTATTGCTTTGCGTGCTGATATTGATGCCCTACCGATTAAGGAAAAGACAGGACTTCCTTATGCCAGCGACAATGGGGCTATGCATGCTTGTGGTCATGACTTTCACCAGACCTCTCTGCTTGGAGCTGCTCAGCTTTTAAAAGAAAGAGAAGCAGAGCTTAAGGGGACCGTTCGATTGATTTTCCAACCAGCCGAGGAGAATTTCCAAGGGGCCTATCAGGTCATTGAAGCGGGTGGTATTGACGGTGTGTCAGCTATCATCGGTTATCACAATAATCCTCACTTGAAACCGGGTCAGATTGGACTTCGTTCAGGTGCTATCATGGCTGGTGTGGAGCAGTTTAGGGTTGATGTTAAGGGTGTTTCTTCCCATGCTGCCCGTCCTGATTTGGGTGTAGATACGGTCTTGGTCACTACGACTATCATCAACAATTTACAGCAGATTGTGGCCCGTACGGTATCGCCTTTTGAATCAGCAGTATTGTCAGTTACTCATATCGAAGTTGGAAATACCTGGAATGTTCTTCCAGCAGCAGGCTTTTTTGAAGGAACGATTCGTACCTTTGAGCCTAAGGTTCGTGAAGATGTCATTGCTCGTTTTGAAAAGGTCGTTCAGGCGACAGCAGACCAGTTTGGTGCTCAAGTTGACATTACTTGGGGCAATTCGCCTTACGTGACCTATAATGACCAGACACTCACACCTCTCATCTTTGAAAATTCTAAGGCCTTCGCAGAAGTGATTGACACCTTGCCATCAACAGGGGGCGAAGACTTTGCGGCTTATCAAAAGGAAATACCAGGAGTCTTTGCCTTTATTGGCTCAAATGGTGAGGAGAATGCACCAGACTGGCACCATGATGATTTCCTTGTGAAAGATGAGGCCTTGCCAGTAGCTGTTAATTACTATGTGGAAAACGCCCTCTTCCTACTTGACTATTTTAAGGAGCAATAAAAATAACCATTCCCTTAATCGGTATTACTAGTAATGAAAAACCTGTCGAAGAAGGAAGCCCCATTTATAGGTGTTCAGTGGCATCCCGAGTTCCTCTTGGGGCATAAGCAATTGAAAGACCAAGGACTCTTTGATTATTTTGTTAAGAGTTTTAAATAAGGTTTTAGGACTTTACATTGGTCCCACTTTTGAAATTGAAAAGGAGGACGTTCCTAAGGAGAAATATTCTTTTGATCATTTAGTTTACACTTAAGAACCCAGCCGCTTGGTTGGGTTCTTTTGTCATATTTTAGAAGCAAAATTTCAGGACTTAAAAAGGGGTGAGAATTTTTCACTTGCTATTTTTGAGCTTTTTAGATAAAATGAAAGCGTTATCATTTCAAAAATAGATAGGAAGTGGTTAAGTCATCTTTATGATGTTTTACCTTATAACTTCCGAATAAGGAGAAACGTATGTTAATTGGTATTCCAAAAGAAATCAAAAATAACGAGAACCGTGTGGCTCTAACGCCTGCTGGGGTGCAAAGTCTTGTAGCTAAAGGTCATGAAGTCCTTATTGAAACCAATGCAGGTCTTGGCTCTGGTTTTACTGATGCAGACTACGAAAAACAAGGTGCCAAAATTGTTGCAACTGCTGCTGAAGCATGGGCAGCTGAGCTCGTAGTTAAGGTTAAGGAGCCTCTTGCTGCAGAATATGGTTTCCTTCGTGAGGATCTCTTACTCTTTACCTACTTGCACATGGCAGCAGCTCCAGAATTGGCAGATGCTATGGTCAATGCTAAGACAACAGGTGTGGCTTACGAAACAGTACGTAGCCAAGAAGGTCACCTACCACTTTTGGTTCCAATGAGTGAAGTTGCAGGACGTATGGCTGTTCAAATCGGTGCGCATTTCTTGACTAAACAAGAGGGTGGCTCTGGTGTTCTCCTAGGTGGTGTGCCTGGTGTTCCTAAAGGTAAAGTAACGATTATCGGGGGTGGTGTCGTAGGGACACACGCAGCCCGTATCGCTCTTGGACTTGGAGCTCAGGTGACTATCCTTGATATCAGTGCTAAACGTTTGTCTGTCCTTGAAGAGGTCTTTGGTAGTCAAATTCAAACGCTCATGTCAAATCCGTTCAACATTGAGGCAAGTGTTCGTGATGCTGACGTGGTTATCGGTGCAGTTCTTATCCCAGGGGCAAAAGCACCGAAACTCGTTACTGACGATATGGTTAAACAAATGCGTCCAGGTTCTGTTATTGTTGACGTTGCCGTTGACCAAGGTGGGGTTGTTGAAACTGCGGATCGCGTGACCACTCACGATGAGCCCGTTTATGAAACACATGGTGTCCTTCACTATGCCGTTGCCAATATCCCAGGAGCTGTGGCACGTACATCAACCATTGCCCTTACTAATGTCACTTTGCCTTATATCGAAGCCCTTGCAGGAAAAGGATTCAGAAAAGCCATTAACGACGACGAAGGTCTTCGTCAAGGGGTTACAACCTACCAAGGTCATATTACTAGCAAACCGGTTGCAAAGGGCTTAGACAGAGAGTATACATCAATTGATGAATTGGCATAAATAGATTATTTAGCATAAACAAAGAGGAGTCGCACCATGATTTGGTTGGCTCTTTTTTTGTGGTCTGAGACAAGAAGTGAATCATTTTTTTGCTAGTTGAGGGGGTGAGTACTTGCAAAGGATGGATTTTTTTCTAATTTTGGTCTTATTTTATGCTATAATGAGTAGAAATATTAAGGGGAGTAATGAGTATCTATAATGCTTGCCATTAGGAGGTTTTATCGTGGCCAATCATATTCGCGTTTTCACAGCAATTATTTTCTCTCAGCTTGTCGTCTTTTATTTTGGTCTTCAAATGGATGTATCATTGTCCGAGCTTATACTTACAGTAGTTGTGGCATCCCTGGTTGAGATTATTTATCATGTGAGGCTTGTTCGTAAGATAGGAGCCAATATTTCTTTTGAAACTTTTTGGAAAAATTGTGACCAACTTTTTAGAAAAAATGCTGTGCTGTTGGCTATTTTAGTTTGTGACCTACTTATTTTTAAAGGTGGGGATTTCATGGCCTTCATTCTTTGGCAAGTTACCTTTGTTGTCTTGGTAAGTATTATCATCATGGCATCAAATAATGCCCCGGACGCATGATAATACTTAAATCTTACAATGAAAGTGTGTAGATAATGTTTACCATTCAAAGAAATCATTTGTCAGACCAGGGCGTTGACTATGTCACCTTTGGTCGAGGAGATAAAGTTCTCGTTATCATTACGGGATTAAGTTTGCAACGATTAGGTGATATGTCCAACCTGACTATTTACTCACTATTTTATCGATACGCTAGGGAGTACAAGGTCTATATTTTTGATAGAAGGGACCACATCGAAGAAGGCGTTTCTATTGAGGATATGGCGGATGACCTCTATCAGTCCTTTCAAGAATTACATATTGATAATGCTTCTATCATAGGCATATCACAAGGTGGTATGATTGCTCAGCTGTTTGCTATCAAGTATCCTCAAAAGGTGACTAGTCTGGTGTTAGCTCTGACATTCTCTCGAAATAATGCTATTAGTAGAGAAACCATCAGAGGGTGGATAGAGATGGCAGAAAATGGTGATATGGATAAGCTCAATAAGGATTCGATGAGTAAATCATTTTCGTCACCTGTTTTAAAGAAATTATATGTGATTAACAGATTATTTTTGAAGTCTGTAAGCAAGGAAAAACGTCATCGCTTTGTTGGTTTAGCCAAGTCAATTCTTGAGTTTGACTGCTATAAGTCGCTTGGTAAAATCACTTGTCCGACCCTTGTTCTGGGAGGCAAAAACGATTTAGTTCTGGGTGTGGATGGCGCCAGGGAGCTGGCAAATGGCATTCCAAATGCTTCCTATCACGAATTTGACAAACTAGGACACGCGGCCTTTATTGAAAGTAAGCAATTTAATAAAATGATATTAGAATTTCTGCGAAAGAATGCTTAGGTAGTGGACTGATAGAAACCTATTAAAATAGAATGAGAAAGGGGTTACAGTGGAGCTTGTAGCCTCTTTTTATTTTCGGTTCAATTGTGTGCAGTCTGAAAAATTAAATGATAGAATGGCAATAGATAGGAGGATACAGAAATGTTGAACTATGATTTGATTGTTATCGGTTTCGGTAAAGCCGGTAAAACTCTGGCTGCTAAGATGAATGCAGCTGGTAAGAAAGTTGCTGTCATCGAGCGAAGTAAGGCTATGTATGGTGGTACTTGCATTAATATTGCGTGTATCCCAACTAAGACTATGATTGTTGCAGCTGAGAAGGGCTGGTCTTTTGACGACACTATGAAAGAACGTGGTGCGGTGACTGGTCGTCTTAATGCTAAGAATTATAAGATGTTGGCAGACAATGGCGTTGATGTCATTGATGCAGAGGCACATTTTGTGTCAAATAAGGTTATTGAAGTAGTGGCTGGTGATGATCGCCAAGAGCTAACAGCTGAGACTATTGTCATAAATACAGGTGCTGTGTCTAATGTCTTGCCTATTCCTGGTTTGACAACAACTGAGCATGTCTACGATTCAACTGGTATTCAAACCCTTGAAGCCTTGCCAAAACGTCTGGGTGTCCTAGGTGGTGGTAATATCGGTCTTGAATTTGCTGGCCTTTATAACCGTTTGGGAAGCCAAGTGACTGTCTTGGATGCTGCGACTAGCTTCTTGCCACGTGTGGAGCCATCTATTGCTAAGTTGGCCAAGGAATACATGGAAGAGGACGGCATTGTCTTTGAGCAAGGTGTTAAAACTTCTGAAGTTAAGAATGACGGTGATGAAGTTGTCGTTGTTACTGACAAAGGTGAGTTTCGTTTTGATGCGCTTCTCTATGCGACAGGACGCAAGCCTAATATCGAACCCCTTCACTTGGAAAATACAGATATTGCCTTGACTGAACGTGGCGGTATTCAAGTTAATAAGCATTTGGAAACAAGCGTTCCTGGTGTCTTTGCGGTGGGGGATGCTAATGGTGGTCTCCAATTCACTTACATTTCACTAGATGATTTCCGTATTGTCTTTAATTACTTGACAGGGGATGGTAGCTATAACCTTGAAACACGTGGAGCAGTTCCAACAGCCATGTTCCTCAATCCACCTTTGGCACAGGTTGGCCTTACTGAAGACCAAGCCAGAGCAGCAGGTGGACCAGTTGCTGTCAAGGAACTTCCAGTTGCTGGCATGCCTCGTGGTCATGTTAACGGTGACTTGCGCGGTGCTTTCAAAGCTGTGGTAAACCCTGAAACTAAGGAAATCTTGGGAGTGACACTCTTTGGTCAAGAATCTCATGAAATTATCAATCTAATTACCCTAGCTATGAATCATCACATTCCATATACAGATTTGGCTAAACAAATCTTTACTCACCCAACTATGGCTGAGAACCTAAATGATTTGTTTGCGATTTAACATGAAAAGAGCCGAGAGGCTCTTTTTTTATGTAGAAGAAAAATTTTTTAAGACTTTCCTTAGGTGGGTCGTCAGCGACCTTCTTAGAAGCTCTATGACTAATTTTTGAAACTATTAAGTTTCAGAAACTTTTCTCACAGCGGAAAGTCTTGTAAAAAGTAAATCTCAAATCATAGTTTAATCTATTCGATAAATTCTATAGAAATGTTTGGCCATATTGTATTCCAATTTTTCTTTTTTACTCTCTCGTTATAGACCGTTTGTCGTTCTTTATCTGAAAAGTAATGTGGTGTGGGAGAGACTCTGAAGTTAACTAAATCGTCTATTCCAAAGGGAATAAAAACCTCTAGTTCCTGATTGTCATTTAGTCTAGCGGCTATGGCAGTACATTTTTCGGGAAATTTTAAAACAGCATCGGTAGAGCTGTCATACTTTTCAGTATTAGGGCTATGTATATTCATATAATACTGATTTTTTATTTCCCAATTGTATTTAGGATACCTTCTCTTTATTTGATTTTCTATTTCAACAGTTTGTTCATATGATATATTTTTATCAAAGAAAATGACATCGATATCTGAGAAATTGATATTTGAAGATGTATTTCCGGTACTTAAGTAGTCCCAAATATAATTGCGTATAGTTCCAGCACAAAGCCAACAGTCATTTAGTTGGAAAGAGTGGATAATCTTTAATAGTGCCATTAGTTCGGAGCTCTGTTTAATTAGTTTTTCGACATTAATCATTTTAAAACCTCATTGGTATTGTACTAGTTTAAGATAGAAATATCAAAATAAGATTGTATCTCTAATGTAAAGCGACACTCTAGGTTAGATGTCGCTTTTTTTGCGCTTTGATGATAAGATAGAAGTGCTATAAGAAAATTCTTTAGATTGGTACTCTTTGTCTCCTTTGAATCCATGATTGACCTTGAGTCACCACTAGAATCTGTATGAAAAATCTAGAAAGACACTCGCCTGCAAATTCGTCTGTGAGTGTGTGTAATTTATGACTAAGAAAGTAGGAGTGGGCAAAGCTCACAGTAAGATTATTTTGATGGGGGAGCACTCGGTCGTTTATGGTCATCCTGCCCTTGCCCTCCCTCTTAAGGATATTGAGGTTGTCTGTCAGATTCAGGCGGCTGAAACTCCTTTGACGCTCAAGGCTCAAGATCCCTTGACGACAGCGATTTTTTCAGCGCTTAATTATCTGGAAATCAAGAATCAGCCTATCAGCTATGCTATTAAGTCTAGTGTCCCTGAAAAGCGTGGCATGGGTTCGTCTGCGGCTGTAGCCATTGCGGCAATTCGAGCGGTCTTTGATTATTTTGATCAGGAGCTTAGCCAGGAGACCTTGGAAATGCTAGTCCATCAGGCGGAGACCATTGCCCATAGTAAACCTAGTGGTTTAGATGCAAAGACCTGCTTGAGTGACAAAGCTATTAGCTTTACGCGTAATATCGGTTTCAAGGAAATCGAGGTCAATTTAGGTGCCTATCTGGTCATTGCTGATACGGGTATCCATGGAAATACCCGTGAGGCCGTGGAAAAGGTTGAGGCTATTGGTTTAGATGCCTTGTCAGATCTCAACCAACTGGGCGAATTAAGTCAGAAGGCAGAACGTGCCCTCAAAGCCAAGGATCAAAAGCTTCTTGGTCAGCTCATGTCTCAAGCCCATAATCACCTTAAATCTTTAGGGGTGTCTTGTGATTTGTCGGATCTTCTAGTAGCAACTGCTCTGGAGCATGGTGCACTGGGAGCCAAGATGTCAGGTGGAGGATTGGGTGGTTGCATTATTGCCCTAACAAGTACTAAAGACCAAGCCCGAACGATTGCTAAAAAACTTCAAGAAAAAGGAGCCGTAAACACGTGGATAGAAAGCCTGTAAGCGTCAAATCGTACGCAAATATTGCTATTGTCAAATACTGGGGTAAGGCGGATGCGGAGCGTATGATTCCTTCAACCAGTAGTATCTCACTGACTTTGGAAAATATGTATACGGAAACCAAGTTATCTTTTCTGCCTGATGATGCGACTGGTGATGTCATGTATATCGATGATGAGCTCCAAGGGGAAAAAGAAACAACCAAGGCCAGCAAGGTTTTAGATCTCTTCCGTACTAATCCAAACCAACATGTCAAGATTGAAACTTGGAACAACATGCCAACAGCGGCGGGTCTATCCTCAAGTTCCTCAGGGCTTTCTGCCCTAGTTAAAGCAGCTAACGAGCTCTTCCAAGTCGGAAAAACGCAGTCTGAATTAGCTCAAATTGCCAAGTTTGCTTCAGGTTCGTCATCACGTTCCTTCTTTGGACCATTGGCAGCTTGGGATAAGGATAGCGGTGAGGTTTACCAAGTTGAAACAGGCCTCAAATTGGCCATGATTATGCTGGTTTTAACAGATCAAAAGAAACCCGTATCAAGCCGTGATGGTATGAAATTGTGTACCGAAACATCGACCTCTTTCCCAGAGTGGATTAAACAGTCTGAGCAGGATTACAAGGATATGTTGGCTTATCTCAAGGCTAATGATTTCCAAGCGGTCGGTGAGCTCACTGAAGCTAATGCTCTTCGTATGCACCAAACAACAAGTACGGCTAACCCTCCATTTTCATATCTAACGGAAGCCTCTTATCAGGCTATGGACAAGGTTAAGGCCCTCCGTGCCTCTGGTGAGCAGTGTTACTTTACTATGGATGCAGGACCAAATGTTAAGGTGCTCTGTCTGGAAGAAGACCTAGACCGCCTAGCAGACCACTTCCGTAAGGACTATCAGGTCATCGTTTCACGCACTAAGGAGTTGCCAGATGCCTAAGCAGTCGGTCAATCAGGTCACAGTAAAAACAGGTGGGAAACTCTACATTGCTGGAGAATACTCAGTCTTAACAGCTGGGCAGACAGCCCTAATCCAATTTATTCCTATTTTCATGTCAGCAGAGGTCAAGGAAGCACAAACTACCCAGTTGTCCTCAGACATGTTTGACTATAGTGTTAGTCGTGAGCCAGCCGCAAATTACGCCCTCATTCAAGAGTCTTTGAATACTTTTGAGGCCTTTTGTGGTGAGAAGTTACCCGCTCTGGACCTTTCCATCACTGGAAAGTTGGAACGAGATGGGGTTAAATTTGGTATTGGTTCTTCGGGTTCTGTTGTGGTATTGACCCTCAAGGCCTTGGCAGCAGCCCTTCAGAAAGACTTATCCAAAGACATTCTCTTTAAGCTAGCTAGCTACACCCTCCTCAAGCAGGGAGATAATGGTTCTATGGGAGATTTAGCTTGTATCGTATACGAGGATCTGATTTCCTATCGTTCCTTTGACCGTGAAAAAATAGCAGAGCTTATAGACCAAATAACTCTATCAGAGCTTTTGGAAAAAGACTGGGGCTATCGTATCAGTCCTGTAGTGCCAGTTCTCAAAGCTCACTTTTTGGTGGGGTGGACCAAGCAAGCTGCCATTTCAAAAGACATGGTTAAGATGGCTAAATCTCGCATATCAAGCAAGTATTTAAGTGAAACAGAAGTTGCCGTCCAAGATGCCATCAAGGCTCTGGTAACAGGAGATAAGAACTTGCTTAAGGGCAGCCTTCAAACTGTCAGTGACCAGTTGGAATCACTTAGTCCAGATATTTATGTGGACAAGCTGAAAAAACTCAAAGAAGCTGAGCAAGGCCTAGATGCCATTGCTAAGTCCTCTGGAGCAGGAGGTGGCGACTGTGGTATCGCCTTTGCCTTTGACCAAGCAAGCCGAGATAGCCTAGTTGATCGCTGGCAACAGGAAGGTATAGAGCTCTTGTATGAGATTTAGGGATCAGCTAAGTAGACATTATCACGCAAGAAAGTAAAGAAATAACCTATGACAAATCGTAAAGACGATCACATCCGTTATGCCCTCAAGTACCAGTCGCCCTACAATAGTTTTGACGATATGGAACTTATCCACAAGTCTCTACCGACTTATGATTTAGATCAGATTGACTTGTCCACACATTTTGCTGGACGAGATTGGGATTTTCCCTTTTATATCAATGCCATGACAGGTGGTTCTGCCAAGGGTGGTGCTGTCAATCGAAAACTAGCTGAGGTGGCCAGCCGCACAGGTATTCTCATGGTGACGGGTTCCTACAGTGCTGCCCTAAAGGGAGAAGAACCAGAATCCTTTGACTATCGCCAAGAGTTTCCAGACTTAGACCTAGCGACTAATATCGGTGTGGATAAGTCTGTGGACCTGGGCATTAAGACGGTGGAAGCTATGAAACCAGTCTTTTTACAGCTCCATGTTAATCTTATGCAGGAGCTTCTCATGCCTGAGGGAGAGCGTATTTTCCATACCTGGAAGGAAAATGTGGCGGCTTATGCACAGAAAATAGAGGTTCCTCTTGTGCTTAAGGAGGTCGGCTTTGGTATGGATGTGGAAACCATTCGTTACGCCATGTCTCAGGGCATCAAAACTGTGGATATCTCAGGTCGTGGTGGGACTAGCTTCGCCTATATTGAAAATAGTAGAGGTGGTGACCGTGATTACCTCAATGACTGGGGACAAAGCACCGTTCAGACCCTCTTGCAAGCCCAAGACCTTCGTGATAATGTGGAAATCCTAGCCTCTGGTGGCGTGCGGAACCCACTTGATATGGTCAAATGTCTGGTTCTAGGAGCAAAAGGTGTAGGCCTCTCACGAACTGTCCTTGAATTGGTGGAACGTTACCCTGTGGATAAGGTTGTGTCTATCGTTAATGGCTGGAAGGATGACCTTCGTCTTATCATGTGTGCCCTTGATTGTCGAACTGTTGATGAGCTCAAGTCTGTGGATTACATCTTACATGGTAAGCTACAAGGGATTTATATCAAGCAAAGAAAGTAGGAAAGAGCCAAGTGCTCTTTTTTAATTTTTAAAGATGGTAAAACAATTTCTCTAGGCGATGATATTATGGAGACATCATTTTAACACCGGTCAAGGATAAATAATGACATTCTTGATTTGATTTGTTTCTAGCGAGCAAAGCGAGCACTTAATGAGACTTTCCGCTGTGAGAAAAGTTCTAGAAATACTTGTATTTCTAGAACTCGGAATTTTTGAGAGTAAAACAGTTTGGGGAACTGTTTTAGCCTGAGCCTAGAAATTAAAAAGTGAAGGGGCTCAAAAATTAGTCATGGAGCTTCGAAGAAGTTCGCTGACGTCCGCACTCACTTAAGGAAAGTCTAAAAAAATCCATTTTACAAAAGAATATCTTACAAAAAAGAGCGGAAGCTCTTTTTTTATTACCCACTCAAGCAAAAAGTAACTTTTCCCCTTGACAAGTTACCGCCTTAGGAGTATTATTTTCAGTGAAATACGGTAGGTGAGGCTACCACAAGGATACGGATGACTACCGCAAAGCAGTGGAGACACTACTCGTTGGTCAACAGTCCTGATCGTCAAGGTCAAGACTAAGCTCATTTCATCGCCTTGCGGAGCTAAAGCTTGAACGGTCCATTTTTTGACAGAATCTATTAAAAAATCAACCTCGAGTTTATAGAGTCTTACCTGTATATGGGTAGGACTCTTTTCTTTTGTCTGAGGTCCACCCACTATGTAAAAAAATGAAAGGAGAAACCTATGAGACTAATCGACGATCACCCCGAACCGCACCTAACCAGTCAATCGCTGATTAGTGTCTTAGGGACTCCATAAGTGATTGGCTCCTGATTAAATAAGGAGATTCCAATGTCAACAAATAAAGAAAGACTTATTGCTGCTCTTCAAGAGCCACTTGAAACAACCCTTACTCGCTACAAGACTCATTTGGATGGCTTGAAGGAAGACCAAGTAGAAGAAAACCGTGACCTTTATGGGGAAAATGTCATAACCAAAGGACAAGAGGATTCTATCATCAAAAAGATTTATGAATCTATCATCAATCCCTTTACTGTCATTCTCTTAGTCATTGCTCTGGTTTCCTTTATCACCAATGTCTGGCTTGCTAAACCGGGTGAAGAAGACCCAACGACTTCTATCATCATTGTCACTCTAGTTTTGATATCTGGTGGTATCCGTTTTATTCAAGAACTTCGTAGCGACAAGGCTGCCAGTAATTTGTCTCGCATGATTGTCAATACAGCAACAGTACTTCGAGATGGCAGTGAGCAAGAAATCCCAATTGATGAAATTGTGGTTGGTGATGTGGTCAAACTAAGTGCGGGAGATATGATTCCGGCTGATGTGGTCTTACTAGATTCTCGTGATTTCTTTGTTCAACAGTCTGGCTTGACAGGTGAAAGTGATGCTGTGGAAAAAGCTTGTCTGGCTAAAGCAGATGGTCAAAATCTAGAGAGCCTGCTTGAAAGTGAGAGCCTTGCTTTCATGGGAACTAATGTTATCTCTGGTCGTGCAACAGCCTTGGTTTTAGTTGTTGGTGATGAAACCATGATGGGAGCAATTGAGCAGACCATCAATACTTATGACGAACCAACTTCATTTGAACGTGAGATGAATTCCATTTCTTGGCTCTTGATTCGACTCATGTTGGTTATGGTTCCTGTTGTTTTTGTGATTAACGGTTTAACAGATGGGGACTGGCTTGAAGCCGGCGTCTTTGCCCTTAGTGTGGGAGTCGGTTTGACCCCAGAAATGTTGCCGATGATTATCACAGCCAGTCTTGCCAAGGGTTCTATCATTATGGCCAAGGAAAAGGTGGTCATCAAAAAACTTAATGCTATTCAAGACCTAGGGGCTATCGACATCCTTTGTACGGATAAGACAGGAACCCTGACTCAGGATGAAATCGTTCTTGAGTACCCTCTTGATATCCATGGTGACCTTGACCTATCAGTACTTCGGAGAGCCTATCTTAATTCTTATTTCCAAACTGGCTTAAAAAATCTTATGGACCGTGCCATTATTAGCCGAACTGAAAGAGAAGCTAAGAAACATGACATCGTTCGTGACCTTGACCAGACCTTCCACAAGATTGATGAGCTACCTTTTGATTTTGAACGTCGTCGCATGAGTGTCATTGTTCAAGACACTGATGGATTTGTTAGCATGGTGACAAAAGGTGCCCTTGAAGAAATGCTCTCTGTTTCTAACTATGTGGAATACAAGGGAGACATTATCCCATTGACTGACGATGTTCGTGAGGAAGTCCTTGCGGAAGTTGCACAGTTGAATGAACAAGGTTTGCGTGTTCTCGGTGTTAGCTACAAATCACAGCTTAATGAAAATGACGTCTTTAGTGTCGAAGATGAAAGTGATATGATTTTGACGGGATATCTTGCCTTCCTTGACCCACCAAAACCATCAGCAGCACCTGCTATCAAGGCTTTGGCGGAATATGGTGTGACCACAAAAATTTTGACTGGAGACAATGATAAGGTGACACAGGCTGTCTGTGAAAAAGTTGGTCTAGATGTGACGCACATTCTACTTGGAAGTGATCTTGATACCATGTCAGATCAAGATTTGGCTAAGGCTGTGGAAACGACAACAGTCTTTGCTAAGTTATCCCCAGACCAAAAGGCACGAATTATCCTAAGCCTTAAGGAAAATGGGCATAAGGTAGGCTATATGGGTGATGGTATCAACGATGCCCCATCCATGAAGGTGTCAGATGTGGGGATTTCTGTGGATACAGCTGTTGATATCGCCAAAGAAACTGCAGATGTTATCTTGCTTGATAAGGATTTAATGGTCTTGGAAAAAGGTTTGGTTGAAGGACGGAAGGTCTATGCTAATATGACCAAATATATCAAGATGACCGTTTCTTCAAATTTCGGGAATATCTTTTCTCTCCTCTTTGCCAGCATTTTCTTACCATTCCTACCAATGGCACCTGTGCATTTGATTGTCCTAAATCTTGTCTATGATATCTCTTGTATCGCCCTTCCATTTGACAATGTGGACAAGGAATTTCTTAAAGAGCCACATATCTGGGAAGCTAAATCAATCATGCGTTTCATGGCTTGGATAGGACCTATTTCGTCCGTATTTGATATTTTGACATATATCTTGCTCTATTTCATCATTGTGCCAATGATTTTGGGGCATGGCTATGTTCATGGTTCACCAGAAGCAGCAGCCTTTATCATTATTTTCCAAACAGGTTGGTTTATCGAATCTATGTGGTCTCAAACCATGGTTATCCACATGTTACGTTCACCAAAACTACCATTTATTCAAAGTCACCCAGCACTATCAGTTGTTGTGACAACCTTATTTGCTGCTTTCTTTGTGACTTCTCTTCCATACAGTCCATTGGCTAGTCTCTTAAAACTCAGCCATCTAAACGGTCTCTATTTCATTCTCTTGTTTATCATCATTACTTTGTATATGCTTAGTGTTACCTTTGTGAAGCATATCTATATTAAGAAATACAAAGAATGGTTATAGGATAACTATTCTTATAAAAAGAGCGTCAGCTCTTTTTTCATTACCTTTCATTCTGCCAAAACCTTTTCATTTATGGTATAATAGGGCGATTATAGATAATCAGAGGCCCTAAAAAACGTCAGTTATGAGGACATATTTTCTAAGAAATGAGAGACTATGTTTTCAAGGCCCCTTTCTTTCGTAGGCTATCCCAGTGGGAGGTTGAGGCCCTGAGATTTGGGGCTCAAGGCTAAGACCGCCTCGAAGGAAACCATCACAAATAAATCTTAAGAAGGAAAAAGAAAATGAGTAATTACGCTATTATCCTTGCTGCGGGTAAAGGAACTCGCATGAAATCAGATCTTCCAAAAGTATTGCACAAGGTTTCAGGCATCACTATGCTTGAGCATGTCTTCCGTGCAGTTTCAGCCATTGATCCAGCTAAGAACGTTACTGTTATTGGTCACAAGGCTGAACTTGTTCGTGAGGTTTTGGATGGTCAATCTGCCTTCACTATGCAAACTGAGCAGTTGGGGACTGGTCACGCAGTAATGATGGCTGAAGATGAGTTGGCTGGACTTGAAGGTCAAACGCTTGTTATTGCTGGTGACACGCCTTTGATTACTGGTGAAAGCCTTAAAAACCTTATTGATTTCCACGTTAATCACAAAAATGTTGCCACTATCTTGACTGCAACTGCGGACAATCCATTTGGTTATGGTCGCATCATCCGTAACGAAAATGGCGAAGTGACTAAGATTGTTGAGCAAAAAGATGCCAACGAGTTTGAACAACAAGTCAAAGAAATCAATACAGGGACTTACGTTTTTGACAATAAACGTCTTTTTGAAGCACTTAAAAACATCAACACTAACAACGCTCAAGGGGAATACTATTTGACTGATGTTATTTCTATTTTCCGTGAGAATGGTGAAAAAGTAGGTGCCTTTACTCTTCGTGACTTCGAAGAAAGCCTTGGGGTTAATGACCGTGTTGCCCTAGCTACAGCAGAAGATGTTATGCGTCGTCGTATCAACAAGGCTCACATGGTCAACGGTGTTACTTTCCAAAATCCAAACGCTACTTATATCGACGTGGATGTGGAAATTGAGCCAGATGTTGTCATTGAAGCTAATGTGACACTTAAAGGACAAACTAAGATTGGTGCAGAGTCAGTGCTTACTAATGGTACTTATATTGTTGATTCAACTATCGGTGCCAAAACGGTTATCACTAACTCTATGATTGAGCACTCAGTGGTTGAAGAGGGCGTTACCGTTGGTCCATTTGCCCATGTTCGTCCAGATTCAACCCTCAAAAAAGATGTTCATATCGGTAACTTTGTTGAGGTTAAGGGTTCTACTATCGGTGAAAATACCAAAGCTGGTCACTTGACCTACATTGGTAATGCGGAAGTTGGTTCTGACGTTAACTTTGGTGCTGGAACCATTACCGTTAACTATGATGGCCAACACAAGTTCAAGACACAAATTGCTAACAACGTCTTTATCGGAAGCAATTCAACCTTGATTGCACCGCTTGAAATTGGGGCTAACGCTCTTACAGCGGCTGGTTCAACCATCACAGATGATGTTCCAGCTGACAGCGTAGCCATTGGACGTGGCCGTCAGGTCAATAAAGAAGGCTATGCCATTAAGAAACCTCACCACCCAAGCCAACAAAAGTAGGCTTAAGGCTATCTGAGCTTGGTTGTTCTTATAAAACCAGCTTAGAATGAGGTCAGAAGTAAAAGGAGTCAATTCATGGAGTTTGAAGAAAAAACACTTAAACGTGAGTCAAAATTTAAGGGACATATTTTTGAAGTTGCAGTAGACGAAGTCCTCTTGCCAGACGGAAAGACAGCTGGTCGTGAACTCATCTTCCACAAGGGAGCAGTAGCTGTTTTAGCGGTTACCCCAGAAGGGAAAATCATTATCGTCAAGCAATACCGTAAGGCTATTGAGGCGGTTTCCTACGAGATTCCTGCGGGTAAACTGGAAGTCGGTGAAGCTGGCGATGAAATGGCTGCAGCAGCGCGTGAACTTGAAGAGGAGACTCAGTATAAGGGTGATCTCGAATTGATTCATGAGTTTTACACAGCCATTGGTTTCTGTAATGAAAAAATCAAGCTCTATGTGGCGACCAATCTTAAACCTGTGGAAAATCCACGTCCACTTGATGATGATGAGTTCCTTGAACTCTATGAATTGACTTATGAAGAGTGTATGGAACTTGTAGCGTCAGGGGCTATCCAGGATGCCAAAACTATCATCGCACTCCAATACTATGCACTTCATTTCGGAGGAAAATAAGCTATGGGAAAACCACTTTTGACCGAAGATATCATTGAGCAGGCCAAGCGTGGGGAAATCGATTTAGAGGAACATCCTTATTATGAGGACTATGATCAAGAGTTCTACGATGAGGATTATGAGGCTGATTACCAGCCTTCTGCCTACAAGAGCCGTCGAATTGAGAATGCTAAACGCAATCAATTTCAACACAAGCTTAATCGCATCCTCTTTTGGGTTGTGGTCCTCTTGATTATTCTCTTCATTGCTGTCTTTTATTTCTAAAAAGTCTATGAGTCAGATAGCCCTAGCTACTTATTCAGGAAAGATTACAAGCTGAAAAGGAACTATATGAAAATCGGAATTATCGCTGCCATGGAGCAGGAGTTAGTGCTTCTAGTGGAGCAATTGGAAAATAAGGTTGAAGAAACTGTTCTTGGCAATACCTACTACACAGGACGCTTAGGAAAACATGATGTTGTTTTGGTGCAATCAGGTGTTGGTAAGGTTATGTCAGCCATGTCTGTGGCTGTCTTGGCAGACCATTTTGGCGTTGATGCCCTCATTAACACTGGTTCTGCTGGAGCAGTAGCACCTGGACTTAAAATTGGAGATGTGGTTGTGGCGTCAAAATTAGCCTATCACGATGTTGATTTGACAGCCTTTGGCTATGATTATGGGCAAATGTCTATGCAGCCACTTTACTTTGAAAGTGACTCTACCTTCGTAGAGACTTTCGAAAAGGTCTTGGCTCAGGCTTCCATTGATTCTAAGATTGGGCTTATCGCTACGGGTGATAGCTTCATTGCGGGTCAAGACAAGATTGATGCTATTAAGGGGCATTTTCCAGAAGTCTTGGCTGTAGAGATGGAGGGAGCAGCTATTGCTCAAGCCGCACACAGTGTCAAAAAGCCTTTCATCGTTGTACGTGCCATGAGTGATACAGCTGCTCATGATGCTAACATTACCTTTGATGAATTCATTATTCAGGCGGGAAAACAATCAGCTGCTATCTTGGTTGAGTTTCTCAAAGAACTTGCCTAAAATACATTAAATGAGTGCTTATGCTCATTTTCTTAATTAATTTAAAGACGACTGCTATTCATTTAAGAATGGCAGTTTTTTTCTGCTTTTAGATAAGAAAACCTTCTCATTTTTTAAAGAAAAAATCTGAATTTTAGCATTTTTCAGACGGAAATTTAATTAAAATTATGTCAATAAAATGAGAAAGAAAAACAATATTAAAAGAGAGACTCCGATAGAAAGCTTATAATATAAGGGTTTGAAAATTTCACTATCTATTGATATCTTAGAAAGCTTTACAAAACCTCCAAAGGGGTAAATAATTATCTTGCAAAGTTCTGAAAATAGTGTATAATTCAGAATGAAAAGGGTTACAAAAATGTTAAGATTTGTAAAAATGGGAGGATAGAATCATGAATAACCGATTCGGTGATTCGAGGCAGCGTTTCTCCATCCGTAAGTTTACGGTGGGCGTTGCGTCGGTCTTACTTTCGTCTGCAGTTTTTGGCGTTAGTACCGCTAAAGCAGAGCAGGCTGAAGAACCTACAGGGCAGCCAGCTACGAGTGTACTTGAAGAAGCTAATGTGTCTGATGATGGGGGTCAAAGGGCAAACACTAGCTCATCAAGCCAGGAAGTGACAGCTGAACCTACCGTTCAAGCAGAAAGTACCAGTGCTATCTCAGTGACTGCTGTTTCTAGTGAAGTTACGCTTCAAGAGCAAACGGTTGCAAGCTCTGAACAAAAGAGTACATCACAAGATAAGACTAGTGAGGGGCTCAGTGAGAAGCCAGTTACAGTCAATGAAACACGAGAAGCTAGCGCTAGCGACCTCGCTGCAGCAAACAATACGAGTTCCGCTTCGTCAGATAATTTCGGACTTAAGGTTACCAACCTAAGTCGCCCGATTCCAGCGGATGTCAAGGTGACAAAGACAGGAACTGAAATCACTGTTCAAAATCCTGATGTGGAAATGGAATTTCCGAACGGAAATAGTAAGTACGCTACTAGCAAGGTTGTCTACCACAATATTCCTTTCCCTGATGATATGACCATCAATGAAGGGGATCAGGTCATTTTTAATTTGCCTGAGCAGTTGCGATTCCGTACTAGCTACGATATCAATGTCTATAATCCAGACAATCAAATTGTAGGTCTGGCTCAAATTGATCCTGAGAAGAATCGTGTCACTACGACCTTTAATAACTATTTCCAAACACATCCTAACAATAAGCTCATGAGTTTGGAGTTGGATACCCTTTATTCTGAAGAAGTAGATGAAGGGGAACATCTTACTCTTGATTTTGAGGGACGTATCATTCATGTTTCAGTGGGTAAAGTGCAGTCACCTCCTCCAGGTCAAGAGGTTATTTCTAAGTGGGGTAGTCAAGACAAGCATGATCCAACTATCCTAAATTGGCAGATGCGTCTTAATTACTCACGACGTCTCCTTAACAACTTGAAACTGGTTGATACTTGGTCTGACAATCAAAGATTTGTGGACGGTTCTTTGCAACTTCGCTACATTGATTCGGCAGATCCTTGGATTGACAAGGGTTCAGCTATGGATTTGATTAAGAGTTTCTCTTATGATGATAGCCATTTTGAGCTTAAACTCAATCAGTTGGACCGCATGGTTTATGTTTGGTATCAAACCCGTTTGACACAACCTGTTGAAGAATCAGCTAACCCTGTCAACCGTATTAAACTTCATGCTGATGTTGTTTCCGATTCTTACAAGTCAACTATTCGCTTGGTTGGTGGCCGAGGAGATGCCATCGGAGATAACCTCGCTCATTTCAATCTTGAGCTTGAGAAGGACTTGACGGGTAGAGACCTTAAGGATAAAGAATTTACATTTAAATTAGTTGATGTGACTGATAGTGCCAATCCTGTTGACTTAGGGGAAACCACTAATGATGGCAAGGGTAAAATCGTCTTTTCAGATCTCTCACTCAGTAAGCCAGGTATCTATCATTATCGTGTGACAGAGGTTCCAGGTAATGACGAAGATGTGGTCTATGACAAACTAGAGGCCAATATCACCATTCAGGTTGTTCGTGAAACTGTGGACAATCAAGTCAAATTAGTTGCCAAGGTTGCCTATCCAGAAGACATTATCTTTAACAATAAATTGGTAACACCAGCCAAGGCCAAAATTGCATTTGGTAAGGAATTGACCAAGGCAGGCGTTAAACAAGATCTAAAAGCAGATCAATTCCAATTTGTTCTCAAAGACCGTTTTGGAAAAGTCCTTGAAACTGTTGGCAATACAGCTGATGGTCAGGTTGCCTTTAGTGAGTTAACCTTTAACAAGGTAGGTACTTACAACTACACTGTTGAAGAGCTTACAGGTAAGGATGATTCAATTGTTTATGACAGCATGAAAGCTGCTGTTTCTATCACGGTAACACGTGATGGCGACGCCCTTGTTTCAACCGTGGTTAATCCTAAAGACACTATCTTTAACAATAAGTTTGTGACTCCAGCTAAAGCCGCTATTCAGTTCAGTAAGGAATTGACTAAGGCAGGTGTCAACCAAACTTTGACTGCTAATGAGTTCCAATTTGTTCTCAAAGATAGTGCCGGTCATATTGTCGAAACAGTTGGTAATACAGCTGATGGTCGTGTTGCCTTTAGTGAACTTCACTTTGATAAGGCAGGAACTTACACTTATACTGTTGAAGAAGTTAAGGGAACTAACGAAGATATCATCTATGATGGTATGAAAGCGACTGTCTGGATTACAGTGACACGAGATGGTGATGCTTTGGTATCAACAGTCGCTAATCCAAAAGATACTGTTTTCAATAACTATGTGAAAGACGTGCAACCAGCTAAGGCCAAATTCGAATTGACCAAGGTTCTTACAGGTCGCAACCTCAAAGATGGTGAGTTCAGTTTCGTCCTCAAGGACGACAAGGGTAATGTTATCCAAACAGTGACCAATAATGCACAAGGAAACATTAGTTTTGAAAATATTGTCTACGACAAACCAGGTGTTTACTACTACACTGTTGAAGAAGTCAAGGGCAATGAAGCTGACGTGGTTTATGATAACATGGTGGCTAAGTTCCAGGTGACCGTTACTAAGACTGTAGGTGAAAAGGAAAATCTGCTTGTAGCAGCTGTCCTTCTTCCTTTGGATACAGAATTTAACAATAGTTACATTCCTCCAAAACCTCCTACACCGCCAACACCACCGACACCACCAAGTGTCCCACCTAAACCACCAGTGGTTCCGCCAACACCACCAACTCCGCCTACTCCACCGGTGACTCCAAAACCAGCTAAGCCAGTTCAATCCTCTGAGAAATCAGGACCTCAACTTCCAGAGACTGGTCAAGCTAACGATACTGCCTTGCTTGCCCTTGGTGTGGCAGCAGAAGTGGCAGCAGTCATGGGTGTAGCATATAGCCATCGTCGCCGTAAAGACGTTTAAGATGATGACCTAAAAGATCGAGTATTCTCGATCTTTTTTAGTATTTGGCCACCCATCTCATTAAATGAGAAATCAAGATAAAGCCAACTGCAAGATGAAATTTCTACTAAATTAAGCTATAATGAAGAGTATGAAAGTTCTACTTTATCTTGAAGGAAAATCGGTTCTTGAAAAATCAGGAATCGGACGGGCTCTCCACCATCAGATGCATGCCTTGGACTTGGCGGGGATTCCCTATACAACGGACATCTTGGGTGATTACGATGTCGTTCATATTAATACTTATGGGCCACGCAGCTTGATGTTGTTGCATGCTGCAAAACGCCGTGGCAAGAAGGTCATCATGCATGGTCATTCGACACGTGAGGACTTTGAGAATTCATTCATCGGTTCTAACCTTTTGGCCCCACTTTTTGGAAAATATTTGGCCCACATGTACCAAAAGGCCGATTACGTGATTACGCCATCTGAGTATTCCAAAAAATTGATTCAGTCTTACGGAGTTACCACACCAATCATTGCTGTTTCAAATGGGATTGATTTGAAAAAATACGGTAAGGATCCACGTAAGGAAGAAGTTTTCCGAGACTACTTTGGTATCGAGGAAGGACAGCCAGTGGTTATTTGTGCGGGGCTTTATTTCCAACGCAAGGGAATTGAAGACTTCGTCAAGGTGGCCGAAAAGATGCCTCATGTTCGTTTTATTTGGTTAGGTAGCATCAGCAAATGGTTGATTCCTAAGAAGATTCGAGACATTGTCAATGGTAAGCATCCTGATAATGTCAGCTTCCCAGGTTATTTCAAGGGAGCCGTCTTCCAGGGGGCTATGAGTGGTGCTAATGCCTTCTTTTTCCCATCTTACGAGGAAACTGAAGGGATTGTGGTGCTAGAAGCCTTTGCTAGTCACCAGCATGTAGTTTTGCGTGATATTCCTGTTTATGAAGGTTGGGTTGATGACAAGTCGGCCTCATTTGGGCACAACGTGGACGAATTTGTAGTAGCCTTGCAAGATATTATCGATGATAAAGTGGACAAACGTGAAGAAGGCTATAAGGTTGCAGAAAGTCGCTCGATTGATGATGTCGCCCAAAAGCTTGTTGAAGCCTACAAAGAAGTATTGGAGATTTAAATGCGTATCGGATTGTTTACAGATACCTATTTTCCACAGGTATCAGGTGTTGCGACCAGTATTCGCACGCTGAAGACGCAGTTGGAAAAAATGGGACATACAGTCTTTATCTTTACCACCACTGATAGAGATGTTGACCGCTATGAAGACTGGCAGATTGTCCGTATTCCGAGTGTGCCTTTCTTTGCTTTTAAGGATCGCCGTGTAGCTTATCGTGGCTTTTCCAAGGCACTAGAGATTGCTAAACAATATAAGCTTGATATTATTCATACGCAGACAGAGTTTTCATTAGGTCTGCTAGGGATTGCCATTGCACGCGAACTTAGGATTCCTGTTGTGCATACCTACCATACTCAGTATGAAGACTATGTCCGCTATATTGCCAAAGGTATGGTTATCCGTCCAAGTATGGTTAAGTACATTGTTCGTGGCTTTATGAGCGATTTAGATGGAGTCATCTGTCCGAGTGAGATTGTTTATGACCTTTTGCTCAAGTACAAGGTTGCAGCTGAAAAACGTGTCATTCCAACTGGCATTGAACTTGAAAAGTTCCAACGTCCAGAGATTACTGAAGATGATGTGACGGACTTGAGAACTAAGCTTGGTATCGCCTCTGATGAGACTATGTTGTTGAGCCTTTCTCGTGTGTCCTATGAGAAAAACATCCAGGCTGTACTGGCTGCTCTCCCTTCTGTTTTGGAGGAAGACGACAAGGTGCGTTTGGTTGTGGCTGGTGACGGTCCTTACCTACCAGATCTTAAGTCTCAAGCCAAAAAACTTGGTATTCAGGACAAGGTGGTTTTCACTGGTATGATTGCGCCTAGTGAGACAGCACTTTATTATAAGTCTGCTGATTTCTTCATTTCGGCATCAACCAGTGAGACTCAGGGCTTGACCTATCTGGAAGCCTTGGCTAGCGGTACCCCTATCATTGCCCACGGAAATCCTTATTTGGATAATGTGATTACAGACCAGATGTTTGGAACGCTCTATTATCATGATAATGATTTAGCCGGGGCCATTTTGGAAGCTGCCATTGCAACACCAGAAAAAGACGAAACTAAGTGGGCTGACAAGCTTTATGAAATTTCTGCGGAAAACTTCGGAAAACGTGTCTATGAGTATTACTTGGACCTTACGATTTCTAAGGATTTCCACAATGACTTGAATGGTGAAGACAGTACCATGAAACGCTTGACGCGTATGGTAACTTATTTGCCGACTAAGGCTATTACCTTGCCTGTTAATGGCTCTGTTCGTATCCTTAAAGGATCAGCCAAACAGGTCAAGAAAATCAGAAATATCACGAAACTTTTGGATTAGGAAAGCTACCAGATTTTCCTAGTCAGATAAAATCTTAGAATTGATTAATAAAAGAGATAATTAGCTTGAAAAATTACAGTTTCATGCTATAATAACGCATAGAGACATATCAGTCATGGGAAATCTTTCAGAGAGCGTGTGGTGCTGGAAATCACGCAGAGGACATGATTGGGACTACTCGATTAACTTTTTATGCAAACATAAAACGGTGGCCACGTTAGAGCCAATCAGAGGTGTAGGACAGACTCGTTTTTTGTCGTACATGAACTAAGGTGGAACCACGTTGCGACGTCCTTTTTAGGATGTCGCTTTTTGTATTGTTTGGTATGCTTTACAATTTTTAGAATGTCTAGTTTAGATAGAAAAGCTTTACTTTGTGACTGAATATTTTCTCTTTGATTACTAAAAGGATTGTTTAGAACGGGGTGACACTATCTTTTTAGTTGAGGGAGAATTTTATGGGGTTCAAATATGAAGCTATCAAGGCCTACCTGATTGACCACGGTGTGGATGCTAGTCTTGCTGAGACCATGCACGCTATCTATGCTACTAGGAGAATCGGTAGGTCAACTTTTGAGTATTTCCTAATTGTTTTTACAGAAACAGAGGTTTTGATTATTTCTCTTACTCTTTTAGGAAAATTAGGAGATATTATCGCCAAATTTCCTGAAGAGACGATTAAGTCTTATCAGTTTAAAAAACGCTTGTTTATTGGTTATAAACTTCGCATTTTTCTAAATGATGGCAGGGAGCTAGACTTTAATGTCAACAAGATATTGATTGGAGCGGGTTGGCATAAGACGGAATTGCAAAGCATCCTAGAAACAAACTATTACAACAAAAACATTAAATAGAAAGGAAGAAGGGGCTCATCCTTTAGAGCTCTGACATCTTAATTATGATTAACATTACTTTCCCAGATGGCGCTGTTCGTGAATTCGAATCTGGCGTTACAACTTTTGAAATTGCACAATCTATCAGCAACTCTTTGGCTAAGAAAGCACTTGCTGGTAAATTTAACGGTAAATTGATTGACACAACTCGTGCGATCACTGAAGATGGAAGCATCGAAATCGTGACACCTGATCACGAAGATGCCCTTCCAATCTTGCGTCACTCAGCGGCTCACTTGTTTGCCCAAGCAGCTCGTCGCCTTTTCCCAGATATTCATTTGGGTGTTGGTCCAGCGATCGAAGATGGTTTCTACTACGATACAGACAATGAAGCTGGTCAAATTTCTAACGAAGACCTTCCTCGTATCGAAGAAGAAATGAAGAAAATCGTTAAGGAAAACTTCCCATCAATCCGTGAAGAAGTGACTAAAGACGAAGCGCGTGAAATCTTCAAAAATGACCCATATAAATTGGAATTGATTGAAGAACACTCAGAAGACGAAGGTGGTTTGACTATTTACCGTCAAGGTGAGTATGTTGACCTTTGCCGTGGCCCACACGTGCCATCAACTGGTCGTATCCAAGTCTTCCACCTTTTGAATGTTGCAGGTGCTTACTGGCGTGGAAATAGCGACAATGCTATGATGCAACGTATCTACGGTACAGCTTGGTTCGATAAAAAAGATCTCAAGGCTTACCTTAAACGCCTTGAAGAAGCTAAAGAACGCGACCACCGTAAACTTGGTAAAGAACTTGATTTGTTCATGATTTCTCAAGAGGTTGGTCAAGGTCTTCCATTCTGGTTGCCAAACGGTGCGACAATCCGTCGTGTCTTGGAACGCTACATCGTGGACAAGGAAGTAGCAGCAGGCTACCAACACGTCTACACTCCACCAATTGCCTCAGTTGAGCTATACAAGACTTCAGGTCACTGGGATCACTACCGTGAAGATATGTTCCCAACAATGGATATGGGAGATGGTGAAGCCTTTGTTCTTCGTCCAATGAACTGTCCTCACCACATCGAAGTTTACAAACACCATGTGCATTCTTACCGCGAATTGCCTATCCGTATCGCTGAAATTGGTATGATGCACCGTTATGAAAAATCAGGTGCCCTTACAGGACTTCAACGTGTGCGTGAAATGTCACTTAATGACGGTCATACTTTCGTAACACCTGAACAAATCAAAGATGAGTTCCAACGTACGCTTCAATTGATTATCGACGTTTACGAAGATTTCAACTTGACTGACTATCGTTTCCGTTTGTCATACCGCGACCCTAAAGATACTCACAAATACTTTGACAATGATGAAATGTGGGAAAATGCTCAAAGCATGTTGAAATCAGCTATGGATGACATGGAACTTGACTACTTTGAAGCAGAAGGTGAAGCTGCCTTCTACGGTCCAAAACTTGATATCCAAGTGAAGACTGCCCTTGGTAATGAAGAAACCCTTTCTACTATCCAATTGGACTTCTTGCTTCCAGAACGTTTTGACCTTAAATACATCGGAGCTGATGGAGAAGAACACCGTCCAGTTATGATTCACCGTGGGGTTATCTCAACAATGGAACGCTTTACAGCTATTCTTATTGAAAACTACAAAGGAGCCTTCCCAACTTGGTTGGCACCTCAACAAGTAACTGTTATCCCAGTTTCAAATGAAGCCCACACAGATTATGCTTGGGAAGTTGCTAAACAACTTCGTGACCGTGGTATCCGTGTTGAAGTGGATGAACGTAACGAGAAAATGCAATACAAGATTCGTGCGTCTCAAACACAAAAAATCCCTTATCAATTGATTGTTGGTGATAAGGAAATGGAAGACGGAACTGTTAACGTTCGTCGTTATGGACAAAAACAAACACATACAGAAGCTGTGTCAGAATTTGTAGAAAATATCCTTGCTGATATCGCTCGCAAATCACGCCCAGATGCCGAATAAAAAAGGGTCGGTTAGCTAAGCTAACTGACTTTTTAGTAGGATAAACCATGCATGTTTTTATGAAAAGACTTTTATTTCTGATGGGAGCAGTTCTAGTCTTGTTACTGGCTAGCTTTATCTATCATAGATTAGCCTTGCAAAGAGAAAAGGCTTCTCTCAACCCTATGGGGCAAATGGTGTCTGTGAATGGCCATGACATGAGCGTCTTTGTGAAGGGAAATGGTCCACAAACCTTAGTTTTTCTATCTGGTGCTGGAACGGCCTCTCCCATTCTAGATTTTAAAGACTTGTATGATGGGCTTTCTAAGCAGTATAAGATAGTCGTTGTAGAGAGAGCTGGCTATGGTTATAGTGAGGACACATCTAAGTCCAGAGATGTGTCTGAGGTTCTTTCTGAGACACGTCAAGCCCTAGCCAAGGCACAAGTATCAGGTCCTTATATTATTCTTTCTCATTCGATGGCCTCCTTAGAAACGCTTTTGTGGCAAGAAAAATATCCAAGTGAAATACAGGCAGTCATCGGCTTAGATTGGGCTCTACCAGAGAGTTATTCACAATTGAGAATGCATTCCCAGATTTTACGTATGGCTCGTTTGGGAAGTCAATTAGGTCTTTTAAGGTATATACCGAGTCGCTTATATGTGCCTAATGAAAATCTAAGTAGTAGTGATCGACGCCTCTATCAACGAATAGCTTATCGTCAAATACTGTCACAAGCTATGTTAAATGAGAGCCTATCTGTTAAGGAAAATGCTAAAAAGGTTGATGATAAGATAGATTCACAAATCCCCACCTTACTTTTGGTTTCTAATGGAGAAGGCACGAGTTTTAGCAAGGAGGAGTGGCGAAATTATGCGGCCAGATTTGCAAAGGACCAGAAAAATATCGCACTGACTTTTTATGATGCCCCACATTATCTTTATCACTATCAGACCAAAGAGGTAGTTGCTAAGATAGAGGACTTCATAAAAGGGACCACTGATTAAACTAACTTATGTTATTGAGGAGAGATGAGATGCTCATAGGCTCAAAAGCCTTTTCTAGCTTATGGAAGGAATGGCAAAAGGAATACCAGCCACTGCAGGTGCTGAAGTTATTGCTTGCTTATATAGAGATGCCAGAGGATCTATCTGGGGAGATAAAGGAAACTCAGCGTTTATTATCCTATTTTGACCCTGACTTGGCGCCTCATGATGCTTTCTGGAAGGATGTTGCCAGGTTAGTAGATTTGGCTTTTCCTGAGGACAGCTTATCTAAAAAATTCTCTATTGAGCGACAAATCCATCAGTTACGTTACCTGATTTCTAGTCAACAGGCCCAGTATGTGAGGACACATTATAAAAAAACAGGGATGACAGACAAAGAAGCTTTAGCTGTCTATCTCAGATGGAAACCTTTCACCATGTTTGATCAGGGGCGTCTGCACCAAAAGATTTCTTTCTGTGATGGCAAGGGGATTTATCCAGATGGAATTCCTAGTGTTAATTTAAAAATTCTTCTCTATAATCGGATTGAGTTTATTTTGGATAGTCAGGGAAATTTTCTCAATGAGGTCGATGCGGAGCAGGTGACTGAGAGTGGAGTGGTTAATGGTGCTAGTTTCAACTATGGCAATTTCAAGCGCCACTGGCAACTGGATGTGGAGCCGGTTCAACCACATGATCCTGCCTTTCGTAATCGGATGACCAAGGGTTTTCGATCACCCAACAAATTGAGAAAGAAGTGGGGCCGAAAAGAGCCTGAGCATTTTGACAGGTCTTTTTACAATCCAAATGGTATCTATGCTCAGTCACACAGATCTTTGGCTAATGATGTCAAACGTCAAGCCAGACTTTTTCTCGCCATGGTTTATGGCTTTAAACCAGTTCAGAAAAAGCAAATAAAGGAGGTTCATATGTCTAAACAACCACAAAACAATAAAGGAACAGCAGTTCTAGGATCACTAGTATTTATGGCCTTATACGCCCTAGGTATTTGGCACAATGCTGTCCGAGGAAATATTCCCTTTCTCATTCTTTGGAGTGTTTTACTCCTTGTTAATGTCAGCTATTTGATTTTCCGCTTGAGAAAATAAAAAAAGAAAGTGATATGGACCTAAATGGTAAGAAATTTAGGTCTGTATCACTTTTTTGTATATTCAATTACAGCTTACCACTTGCTTTCTTCTGGGATAATAATCCAGCAAATGATGTAGAAAAGAAAACCTGTTCCAAATAAGAAGATCGCTGCAGCCCAAATAAGGCGAATAATGACAGGGTCAATGTCAAGATATTTAGCGATACCAGAACAAACACCGGCAATAATTTTGTTGTTTGGATCTCTTCTGAGTTCTTTTTTCATATGATTTACCTCCGTACTTCCTTATTATACCATAACACCTTGATGTCTTTGACTTTAAGGAAGCATAAAGTAGACAATCCCCATATATTGAAGAGCCGAAGCCAACATGATGAAGAGGTGCCAGATCATGTGGAAGTATGGTTTTTTCTTAGCATAGAAAGCTGCACCAACCGTGTATGACAATCCTCCAGCAAGCATGAGTCCCCAAAAGGCAGGTCCTGTCTTAGTGACGATAGCTGGAATAATGAAGATAACCAACCATCCCATCATCAGATAGAGGAAGAGGGAGAATTTTTCATTGATTTTTTTAGCAAAGATTTTGTAGAGAATACCAAAAATTGTTGTTCCCCATTGGAGGACGATGATGCTGTAGCCTAGCCATCCGCCAACCAGTGAGAGGGCAACAGGGGTGTAGCTTCCAGCAATGGCGATATAAATCATGCTGTGGTCAATAATTCTTAGAACCATCTTGTGGGGTGAGTTATAATCCATAGCATGATAGATGGCTGAACTCAAAAACATGAGGAAGAGACTGATGACAAAAACGGACATCCCGACGGCAGCAGTCATGCCGTAGCCGTTGTTGGCATGAACAGCAGTAATTGGCAATAAGACTAGCATAGCCATAGCTCCGACGGCGTGAGTCACGCTGTTAGCCACTTCCTCACCAAAGCTAAGTTTTTTACTGAGTTTGAGGTTGGGAGAAGTATTAAAAGTAGCAGTATTAGACATTGTTTTCTCCTTCAAGGTCGTTCAAAAGTTGATGGGTAGCTCGGTAGCATTGAAGCGTCTGACAGGCTGAGAGTATGACTTGCGGAGCCTCTTGGGGAAACTGACCATTCATACAGGCTACAAAGTCATTGTAGTAACTCTTTTGACTTTCAGCATCTGAATGTAGGATTTCCAAGGTTTTAGCAATCTCAGAAATCTCAAAGACGGTCTTCAGACTAGTGATGACAATAAGCCTAGCTACCTGAGCAGCATTATATTTTTTCTTGATGGGTTTTGCGACATGGCCATGTTTGACATAATTATTGACCATAGAGGCGGTTAGCCCCTTGTCGTTTGGCCCCAAAGTACTTTGGGTGACCTGATTGACATAGAGCAAAACCTGATCCAAATAGAGTTCAATCTCTGGTAATTCTTCCCAGAGAGGGTATTGTTGTGTTGTCAAATTATAAAAACCTCTTTATCTAGTTTTCATAACCAGATTATAACATTATAGAAATTTAAGTCAAGTCAGAACTTACGGGAAATGAAAAAGATGCTGAGATAATATGTTCAACATCTTTATTTCTTATGTGATATGGCAGAGTTATTTTTTAAAACTGCGTCAGTATCTTTTTTTATGGGGTTCTAAGTTTCTCCAAAATTGCTTGTGCAGTTTCTTGATTCATATGTTTGGCCTTGAGAAGTTCAGCCAAAACGTGAGGCATTTCTTCAGGACTAGCACCGGCTAGTAGGGCTAGAGATTTGGCCTGAAGTTTCATATGTCCTGCTTGGATACCTGTTGAAGTCAGAGCTTTGAGAGCAGCCAGATTTTGTGCCAAACCAAGAGAAACGATGATACTAGCTAGGGTTTTGGCATCTGGATGGTTAAGTAAGTCGTGGGCGATAGAAACACTAGGGTTAAGTCCTATTGAACCGCCACGGGTTGCAATTGGCATGGGGAGGGTTAATTCTCCCACCAATTCTTTAGCCTCCTGGTCATAAGTCCATGTGGACAGGCCACGGTAGCTACCATCCTTGCTAGCATAGGCATGGCTACCAGCCTCAACTGCTCGCCAATCATTGCCAGTCGCAATAACTAGGGCATCGATACCATTGAAAATTCCCTTGTTATGGGTAGCTGCTCGGTAAGGGTCCACTTGAGCCAACTGGCTAGCCATCTCCATTTTCTTAGCAAAATCATGAGCGTCTTCCTTGTTACGACTGAGGAAGCGTGTGCTAAGACGACAAGTTGCTGTCACTAGACTCTCGGTGGCAAGATTTGAGAGAATGGCCATGAGACTTTGACCTTCTGAGAGATTTTCCAGTTCTGGCACCAGTGCTTCCATCATGGTGTTGACCATATTGGCTCCCATGGCTTCTTTGGTATCAACGGCTAGATAGACAATGAGGAAGTCTCCCTTAGCCTCAGTCCAGAGCCTGCGAGGGCCACCCCCACGCTTAACAATAGAAGGATGAGCCTCTTTGGCAATCTCTATGAGGTCCTGATTAGCTGCTTGAATTTTACTTGAAGCAGTGGCTTTATCAGGAACGTCAAAAAGGGCAACTTGGCCAATCATTTGACGATTATGAATCGTAGTCGTGAAACCGCCAGAGCGCTTAATGAGCTTGCTAGCATAGGAAGCAGCGGCGACAACAGAAGGCTCCTCGGTAACCATAGGAACCTGGTAGGTTACACCGTCTACCAATACATCTGGGCAAACGGCAAAGGGAAGTGTAAATCGACCAATAACATTTTCAGCCATTTGGTTGGCTGTTTCAAGGGTAAGTTGTTGGTCCTTATCCAGAAGATCTTGATTTTCCTGAGACAAAAGAGCATTCTTTTTCAAATGCTCTTTACGTTCTTGCGGTGTCTTCTTGGAAAAACCAGTCCAAGAGAGTTTAGTCATATTAATTTCCTTTATAGATACGTTGGTGTTCAGAGATTTCAGTTAAACGGAAAGCTCCGGTTTGGTAATCAGTGAATTGAGTAGAGCCAGTGTCATCCAACTGCGCCTCTTCATAGAAAAGTTTTTCATAATCAGCAACGCTCAAGGGTTGACGTTTGGCAAAGGTATCTAGACGGTCTGAACGAAGCAGGTCTTTGTAGCCCTCAACCAGACGTCCTGAGAAAATTTCGGAGACGGCTCCAGAACCATAAGAGAAGAAGCCAATCTTATCTCCTGCTTTAAGGTCTTGCGACTGTTCAAGCAAAGAAAGGAGCCCAAGGTAAAGTGACCCTGTATAGATATTTCCAATTTGGCGACTATAGGTAATTGAAGCATCAAAGTTGTTTGTTAAACGCTCTTTATTCTCGGGATTCAAATCTTTTGGAATGATTTTATTAAGTCCCTTAAGAGCTAGCTTAGGATAAGGAAGGTGGAGACAAAAAGCTGTAAAATCAGCAAAGTCAGCCTGATGACGCTCTTGGTAAGCTGCCCAAGTTGTCTTCAAGCTGTCAAGGTACTGCTTGGTTGAATAGATGCCTTGAACATAAGGCGTTGAACTGTAGTTTGGGCGCCAGAAGTCCATGACATCACGAGTTTGTGCTACATTGTCATCAGTAAGCTCCAAAATACGTGGATTCTGACTGACTAGCATAGCTACAGCACCAGCTCCCTGAGTTGACTCCCCAGAAGATCCGACACCATAGCGGGCAATATCACTGGCAATAACCAGAACTTTGCTCTCTGGGTGGGCTGCCACGTGCAATTTAGCATAGTTAAGTCCAGCAGTTGCAGCATAACAAGCTTCCTTCATTTCAAAAGAACGGGCAAAAGGTTGAATCCCCAAAAGACTGTGAACATAGACAGCAGCAGCCTTTGACTGGTCAATGGAAGACTCAGTAGCCACGATGACCATATCGATAGCTTTTTTGTCGTCGTCATTTAAAATATCAGCCGCCGCATCAGAGGCAAGCGTCACGATATCTTCTGTAATCGGCGTAATACTGGTTGCATCAAGCATCAGCCCCTTGCTGAATTTTTCAGGCTCTGCCCCACGGGCAAGAGCGAGATCAGCCATGTTTAGAACATATTGACTGGTCGCAAAACCAATCTTATCAATTCCAATAGACATATGATGTTTCCTTTTTTTCTTCATTGTAGAGTATCCAGAAGATACTAATCTATAGTGATTTTACCATAAAAGAGCGCTTTCGCCTTGAAAAAACTTTGATAGTTAGTTATATCTTCTGTTTCGATAGGAACTAGAGGATTTCACAAGACTTTCCTTTGGGGAACATGACCCTTTTGTTTCTCATTTAAAGCAGAATAGGGTAAAATTGAAATGGCACTCCACTAGTTTTTTAGCTATGTTAGAAAAGTAAAATTGTTGTTATATATTGAAATCATTGCGAGCGTTAAGTGAGACTTTCCGCTGTGAGATAAGTGTCTGTAAATAAAGTGTTTTGTTTACAGACACTCGGAATTTTTGAGACCATAGGCTCATAAATTAGTCTTGGAACTTCGAAGAAGTTCGCAGACGTCCGTAATCACTTAAGGAAAGTCTCAAAAAATACTTTGTTTTCAATTGAATAAAGAGGAAAATCATGACAAAAGCAGACACTATTTTTAAAGAAAATATCACTAAAATCATGGAAGAAGGCGTTTGGTCAGAGAAAGCACGTCCTAAATACAAGGATGGCACCACAGCCAACTCCAAATACATCACTGGAGCTTTTGCAGAATATGACTTGAGCAAGGGAGAGTTTCCAATTACCACTCTCCGTCCTATTGCTATCAAATCTGCTATCAAAGAAGTGTTCTGGATTTATCAAGACCAGACAAACAGCCTAGATGTCCTTGAAGACAAGTATAACGTGCACTATTGGAATGACTGGGAAGTTGAAGGCGTGCCTGCCAATAATGGGGACAAGCGTTCGATTGGTCAGCGTTATGGAGCGGTTGTTAAGAAGCACGATATCATTAACCGTTTGCTGGCTCAGTTGGAGGCTAATCCGTGGAATCGCCGTAATGTCATCTCTCTTTGGGATTACGAGGCCTTCGAGGAGACCGCAGGACTTCAGCCTTGTGCCTTCCAAACTATGTTTGACGTTCGTCGTGTGGGCGAGGACATTTATTTGGACGCCACTTTGACACAGCGTTCTAACGATATGCTGGTGGCTCATCATATTAATGCCATGCAGTATGTGGCTCTTCAGATGATGATTGCCAAGCACTTTGGTTGGAAAGTTGGTAAATTCTTTTATTTCATCAATAACCTCCATATCTATGACAATCAATTTGAGCAAGCCGAGGAACTTCTCAAACGTCAGCCAGCTGATTGCCAACCACGTTTGGTCCTCAACGTTCCTGATGGAACTAATTTCTTCGATATCAAACCGGAAGATTTTGAATTGGTTGACTATGATCCTGTTAAACCTCAACTCAAATTTGACTTAGCAATTTAATAAACGTTGATAATTTAAGTCCATAAAGAGCTGGCAAAGTTTTTTCCAAGCTCTTTTTCTCTTTTTTTGTTAGAATGGATTGTAAACTTAAAAAGAAAAGGAAATACTGTGTCTAAACAACTCATTGCTATTTGGGCGGAAGCTCATAACCATGTTATTGGGAAGAATCACACCATGCCTTGGCATTTGCCTGCTGAACTGGCACATTTCAAGAAAACGACCATGGGCTCAGCAATTCTCATGGGGCGTGTGACCTTTGATGGCATGAACCGTCGTTGTCTGCCAGGACGTGAAACCTTGATTTTGACACGAGACAAGGACTTCGACTGTGAGGGTGTGACGACCGTTACGAGTGTTGAGGAAGCCCTAGCTTGGTTTGAACAGCAAGATAAGGATCTCTATATTGCTGGTGGTGCTGGTGTCTATAAGGTTTTTGATGGGCATTATGATGCACTCATCAAGACAACTATTGAGGCTGATTTAGAGGGAGACACGTATTTTCCACAACTAGATATGACGGCATTTAAAGAGGTATCACGTGACCGAGTGGCCAAGGATGATAAAAATGCCTACGACTTTAGCATAAGTCGCTATGAAAAAGAAGGAGACTAGGTTCATGCAACGTAGTGTTTTTGGGTTATTTACTGCATTATTGGGAGTACTTTGTGTGCTCTCTGCCATTCCTGCCTTTCGCAAGAAACGTTATGGGTTAGCAGTTTTTCTCTTTTTAAATGCTTTTACCAACCTTGTCAATACTATTCACGCCTTCTATGGCACCCTATTTTAGAAAAGAGTGAGGAATAAATGGCTGGAAATCGTAATGAAGAAATGGTTTATTGTTCATTTTGTGGCAAAAACCAAGAAGAAGTAAAGAAAATTATCGCTGGGAATGGCGTCTTTATCTGTAACGAATGTGTGGCCTTGTCACAAGAAATCATTCGTGAGGAAATGGCAGAAGAAGTTTTGGCTGACTTGGCTGAAACTCCGAAGCCAAAAGAACTTTTAGATATTTTGAACAACTATGTCGTGGGGCAGGACCGTGCCAAACGTGCCTTGGCGGTAGCTGTTTACAATCACTATAAACGTATCAATTTCACAGAAAGTCGTGAAGACAATGATGTGGATTTGCAAAAATCAAATATTCTCATGATTGGACCAACTGGTTCAGGGAAGACTTTCTTGGCTCAGACCTTGGCTCGTAGCTTGAATGTTCCATTTGCGATTGCGGATGCAACATCATTGACAGAGGCAGGTTATGTGGGTGAGGACGTGGAAAATATCCTCCTCAAACTGATCCAAGCGGCAGACTTCAATATCGAACGTGCGGAACGTGGTATCATCTATGTTGACGAGATTGATAAGATTGCTAAAAAGGGTGAAAATGTATCAATCACTCGTGACGTTTCTGGTGAAGGGGTTCAACAAGCCCTCTTGAAGATTATCGAAGGAACAGTAGCCAGCGTTCCCCCTCAAGGTGGTCGTAAACACCCTAACCAAGAGATGATTCAAATTGATACTAAGAATATTCTCTTTATCGTTGGTGGTGCTTTTGATGGTATCGAAGATATCGTTAAGCAACGTCTTGGTGAGAAAATCATTGGTTTTGGTCAAAATAATAAGGCAATTGATGATGACTCATCATACATGCAAGAAATTGTGGCTGAAGATATTCAAAAATTCGGTCTTATCCCTGAGTTTATCGGACGTTTGCCAGTCCTTGCGGCCCTTGAACAGTTAACGGTTGACGACTTGGTTCGTATCTTGACAGAGCCTAGAAATGCCTTGGTTAAACAGTACCAAACCCTCTTGTCTTATGATGGGGTTGAACTGGAGTTTGACCAGGATGCTCTTGAAGCTATTGCAAGTAAGGCAATTGAACGTAAGACCGGTGCGCGTGGCCTTCGCTCTATCATTGAGGAAGTCATGATGGATGTCATGTTTGAGATTCCGAGTCAGGAAGATGTTACTAAGGTTCGTATTACAAAAGAAGCCGTTGACGGCACAGCTGCTCCAGTTTTAGAAACAGCATAAGGAGGTTCTATGGCTGAAGAACAAGTCCTAAATACGCACAATGCTGAGATTTTGCTCAGTGCGGCGAATAAGAGCCACTATCCCCAAGATGACCTCCCTGAGGTTGCCCTAGCAGGACGCTCGAATGTTGGTAAATCAAGCTTTATCAATACACTTCTTGGTCGTAAAAACCTAGCACGTACTTCTGGGAAACCAGGGAAAACTCAGTTGCTTAATTTCTATAATATTGACGATAAGCTTCGTTTTGTGGATGTGCCAGGTTACGGTTATGCCCGTGTGTCTAAAAAAGAACGTGCCAAATGGGGCAAAATGATTGAGGAGTACCTCGTGACTCGAGATAATCTTCGTGTCGTTGTTAGCTTGGTTGACCTCCGACATGAACCAACTCAAGACGATATCCAAATGTATGAATTTCTCAAGTATTATGAAATTCCGGTCATCGTTGTAGCGACTAAGGCTGACAAGATTCCTCGCGGAAAATGGAACAAGCACGAATCAATTATTAAGAAAAAACTCAATTTCGATAAAAATGACCATTTCATCGTCTTTTCATCTGTCACACGTGACGGTTATGATGAAGCATGGGATACGATTTTAGCAGAATTATAAAAAGAGCTCGGAGAAATCCGAGTTTTTTTTGCGATAGTTTTTGTCTATCTCTTTGATAGTTTCCACCTATTATCCAAGGGGATGATATTGTGATAAGCTTGTTTTATTACATCTATTGGAGGAATCTATGGAAAACCATAATTATGAAAATGAAGGTCAGTTTCAACGGAAGATGACCTCACGCCACCTCTTTATGCTCTCGCTAGGTGGTGTCATTGGTACCGGTCTCTTTCTTAGCTCAGGCTATACGATTGCACAAGCAGGCCCTCTTGGTGCGATACTATCTTATCTTGTGGGGGCTATCGTTGTTTACTTAGTCATGCTTTCATTAGGTGAGCTAGCTGTTGCTATGCCAGTAACGGGATCCTTTCACACCTATGCCACTAAATTTATCAGTCCGGGAACCGGCTTTACGGTAGCTTGGCTTTATTGGATTTGTTAGACGGTAGCCTTGGGAACAGAATTTCTGGGTGCGGCCATGCTGATGCAACGTTGGTTTCCATCAGTTCCGGCTTGGATGTTTGCGGCATTCTTTGCCTTGGTGATTTTTGGAATTAATGCTCTGAGCGTAAGGTCTTTTGCGGAAGCGGAATCTTTCTTTTCTTCTATAAAGGTTATTGCTATCTTGGTTTTTATCATCCTAGGTCTGGGGGCTATGTTTGGTTTGGTCAGCTTTGATGGTCATCGTGAAGCTATTATGTTCAAGCATTTGACGGCTAATGGTCTCTTTCCAAATGGTGGTCTTGCCATTGTGTCAGTCATGTTGGCGGTTAACTACGCCTTTTCGGGAACAGAGTTAATCGGTATCGCAGCTGGTGAGACAGATAATCCTAAAGAGGCTGTTCCACGTGCTATTAAAACGACCATTGGACGCTTGGTGATTTTCTTTGTCTTGACCATTGTGGTATTGGCTTCGCTTCTTCCCATGAAAGAAGCAGGGGTATCTTCAGCGCCTTTCGTTGATGTTTTTGACAAGATGGGGATTCCATTTGCGGCAGACATCATGAACTTTGTTATCCTGACAGCTATTCTTTCTGCTGGGAATTCGGGACTCTACGCTTCAAGCCGTATGCTTTGGTCTTTGGCCAATGAGGGAATGCTCAATAAAAAGCTAGTGAAAATCAATAAACATGGAGTTCCAATGACAGCCCTTTTGATTTCCATGGCAGGAGCAGTTTTATCACTCTTTTCAAGTATCTATGCTGCAGATACGGTTTATCTAGCTTTGGTATCAATCGCTGGTTTTGCAGTTGTTGTTGTCTGGCTCTCCATTCCTTTGGCACAAATCAACTTCCGTAAACAGTGGAAGCTAGAGCATTCTGAGGACGAGTTAGACTATAAGACACCGTTTAATCCAATCCTCCCTTATATCACAATTGTTCTCTTGGCCATTTCTGTGTATGGGATTGCTTGGGATAGTTCACAACGTGCGGGACTTTACTTCGGTATTCCTTTCATGATTTTCTGTTACCTCTATCACTACCTTCGCTTTAAAAAATGGTAAGGAGGCCTTGTATGGCAACATTTAAAGATTATTTGGAAAATAAATCTCCCCTCATTCTTCATGGAGCTCTAGGAACAGAGATGGAAGCCTTGGGGTATGATATTTCAGGTAAGCTCTGGTCAGCTAAGTACCTTATTGAAAAGCCAGAAGTTATTCAAAAAATCCACGAAACCTATGTAGCCGCTGGGGCTGACTTGATTACCACATCATCTTATCAAGCGACCTTACCTGGCTTGGTAGAGGCAGGACTTACTGAGAAAGCAGTGGAGCAGATTATCGCCCTGACGGTTCAGTTAGCAAAGGCTGCACGTGATAAGGTATGGGCAGCATTAGATGAGACTGAGAAAGCAAAGCGTCCTTATCCATTGATTTCTGGGGATGTTGGTCCTTACGCAGCTTATTTGGCTAATGGTTCTGAGTATAGCGGTGATTATGGTCAAATTACTATCGAGGAGCTTAAGGAGTTTCATCGGCCTAGGATTCAAATTCTCCTAAATCAAGGTGTGGACTTGTTAGCTTTGGAAACTATTCCAAATCGTTTAGAAGCACAAGCCTTGATTGAACTCCTGGCTGAAGAATTTCCAGAATCAGAAGCTTATCTCAGTTTTACAGTCCAAGAATCAGCCACTATCAGTGATGGGACTTCTTTAGATGAGATTGCCAAGCTTGTTTCCCAGTCAGACCAAATCTTGGCCCTAGGAATCAACTGTAGTTCGCCTCTTCTTTATGATCAGGCTCTTGCTATTCTTAAAGATGCTGGAAAAGCCCTCATTACTTACCCAAACTCAGGTGAGGTTTATGATGGCAGTACGCAGACTTGGAAACCTAAGGATAAGGATGCTCTACCCTTAGTTGAACATAGTAAAGATTGGCATGCTCAGTTTGGAGTTAAGATTTTAGGTGGCTGCTGCCGCACACGTCCAAATGACATTAAAGCCTTATATAAAGAGTTTAGAACCTAGTCAAATTTCTAATTATTTGTTATAATAGGAGACTGTAAGGCTATGAGCTCTACACATTATTAGTAGAAAATGAAGCCAGCGTTAAGCTGGTTTTTAAAATGAAGAGGAAAATATGACCTACGAACAAGAATTTCTAAAAGACTTCGAAGCCTGGGTTGTTACCCAAGTTAAAGTAAACGAAACGGCCTTGGCCGCTAGCAAGAAAATCTGGGAAGAAGACGGCGATGAACGTGCACGTGATGCAAGTTACCGCTATGAAGCTAAATTGGATGCTTACAATTTCCTAATTGGTAAGTTTGCCAACTATCGTGCTGGCAAAGGTTTCCATGATATGCCAGATGGCTTGTTCGGGGAACGTCACTATTAATAAAGGATGAAAAAGAAAATGGCGATACTACTTTATAGAAAGGTATCGTCTATCAAAATAGGAGAAAACTAAACATGGCTAAAGTAAAAAATAAAAAGAAAGCTTTTAAACACCGTTTGAAAAAACAAGGACTTTTCAATAATGTTAAAGCCCCTGTTCCACCTGTTCCACCAGTGCCACCAGTAGCACCACAACCTGTTGCTGAAACTAAGACAGTTGCTAAGGAAGAAGTGGTAGCTACAGATCTTAGTCTTGAAGCCTTTGCAGAACTTTCAGAGGTTGAAGGCCTTCGTTCAAACCTTGTAGAAACTCTTTATAATGAAGGTTTGACTTCAGTAGAGGCTTTTGCTACTGTGACTGAAGAAGAAGTTCTTGCCCTCAAGGGTGTCGGACCTGCGACAGTTAAAAAATTGAAAGAAAATGGTGTTAGCTTCAAAGCTTAAGCCTAAAAAAGATCCGAGGTGTAGCCTTCGGATTTTTTATTGTTTTAGAAAGCATTGCTTGATTAGAAAAACAAGAAAACCACTAGTAAATCTAGTGGTTAGTAGGTCTGGATTGTTTATTTCTTTGGATTTTGTTTGGTTAAATTAAGTCCAAAAGGTACCAAGTTTTCTTGATGCCTGCGGATGCGCCCCATATTTTCAGTGTGGCGGAAGATGATAAGCAAAGCCATGATGGTAAGAACCCCAGTGAAAATAAGGTCATAGCCATCTAGTAAGAAATGGATGGCCGGAAACACAGCTAAGGTAATAAGTCCAACAATTGCTGCAGTGACACTTGAAAATGAAATCATGCTGGTTAGATAGAGTGTTAGGGCAAAGACCAAGAGTAGGAATACACAGTAGAGTGGGGCAAAGCCAAGAAGCACCCCTGCACTTGTCGCTACAGCCTTCCCGCCTTTAAATCCAGCAAAGATTGGAAAAACATGTCCGATAATAGCAAAGAAACCAATGATTAGAGGTGAAACCTCTGTAACACAAAGCCAGATAGGTAGAAGAACAGCCAAGGTCCCCTTGAACATATCAACCAAGAAGGTGATGGTACCAGCAGTCTTACCTAGAACACGAAAGGTATTGGTTGTTCCAGTATTTCCAGAGCCGTGCTCACGAAGATTGGTATGGAAGAATAGTTTCCCAATCCAGAGGCCGGTCTGAATGGAACCTAACAAGTAGGCGATTAGGATTAACAATAAGATTTTCATGAGATAATTATAGCATACAGCCTAGTAATTGACAAAGTCAGTCAGCCTTAAGATATCTTTTGGACTTTCTTGATTTCTTTTGCAAATTCTTCTGAAAACTTATAAAATAATAAGGATGAAAATTTTGGAGGTCACTCTTGGCTAAAAAAGAAATAAATGTAAATAATTATAATGATGATGCCATTCAGGTACTAGAAGGGTTGGATGCGGTTCGCAAGCGCCCAGGAATGTACATTGGCTCAACGGATGGAACAGGACTTCACCACCTAGTTTGGGAGATTGTCGACAATGCGGTCGATGAAGCTCTTTCTGGTTTTGGTGATGTCATCGCTGTCACCCTAAATAAGGATGGTTCCGTTTCTGTTTCTGACTCTGGACGTGGGATGCCGACAGGTATGCATGCCATGGGTAAACCAACAGTTGAAGTTATTTTCACTGTTCTCCACGCGGGTGGAAAATTTGGACAGGGTGGTTATAAGACTTCTGGTGGTCTTCACGGTGTGGGTTCTTCAGTTGTTAATGCGCTATCTAGCTGGCTTGAGGTAGAAATTACCCGTGACGGTAGTGTTTATCGTCAGCGTTTTGAAAATGGGGGTCACCCTGTAACAGGACTTGAAAAAATCGGCAAGGCACCTAAATCTAAGACAGGTACAAAAGTTACCTTTATGCCTGATGCTAGTATCTTTTCAACGACTGATTTCAAATTTAACACCATTTCAGAACGTCTCAAAGAATCAGCCTTCCTTCTTAAGAATGTCACTATGACATTGACAGACTTGCGTGGCGAAGAAGAAGTTCGTGAAGAATTCCACTATGAAAATGGGGTTCAAGACTTTGTATCTTACTTGAATGAGGACAAGGAAACGCTGACACCAGTCATCTATATTGATGGGGACCAGCAGGATTTCCATTTGGAATTAGCCCTTCAGTATAATGACGGTTACTCTGACAATATCCTTTCCTTTGTCAATAATGTCCGTACTAAGGACGGAGGTACCCACGAAACGGGCTTCAAATCTGCCATTACCAAGGCTCTTAACGACTATGCTCGTAAAACAGGTCTTCTCAAAGAGAAGGATAAGAACCTTGAGGGGTCAGATTATCGTGAAGGTTTATCAGCAGTTATCTCGCTCTTGGTTCCTGAGGAACACCTTCAGTTTGAGGGCCAAACCAAGGACAAACTTGGATCTCCTTTAGCTCGTCCCATTGTCGATAGTATTGTTTCAGAGCACTTGACCTACTTCCTTATGGAAAATGGAGATCTGGCTTCTAACTTGGTGCGTAAGGCTATCAAGGCCCGTGATGCCCGTGAAGCTGCCAGAAAAGCTCGTGATGCCAGTCGAAATGGCAAGAAAAATAAAAAAGACAAGGGGCTCTTGTCAGGAAAATTGACGCCAGCCCAGTCTAAAAATGCTAAGAAAAATGAGCTTTATCTGGTCGAAGGGGATTCTGCCGGCGGTTCAGCCAAACAAGGCCGTGATCGTAAATTCCAGGCCATTCTTCCTCTTCGAGGGAAGGTCCTCAACACTGAGAAAGCCAAAATGGCAGACATTCTCAAAAACGAAGAAATCAATACCATGATTTATACTATCGGTGCTGGAGTTGGAGCTGACTTTAACCTTGACGATATTAACTACGACAAGATTATCATCATGACCGATGCCGATACCGATGGAGCTCACATCCAGACCTTGCTTCTTACTTTCTTCTATCGTTATATGCGTCCACTAGTGGAAGCAGGACACGTTTATATCGCTCTGCCTCCTCTTTACAAGATGTCCAAAGGGAAAGGTAAGAAGGAAGTTGTCGAATATGCTTGGACGGATGGGGAACTTGAAGAACTTCGTCAAAAATTTGGTCGTGGAGCTATTCTCCAGCGTTACAAGGGGCTTGGTGAGATGAATGCTGACCAGCTTTGGGAAACAACTATGGATCCAGAGACCAGAACGCTTATCCGAGTAACTATTGACGACCTAGCGCGTGCCGAACGTCGTGTCTCAGTTCTTATGGGAGATAAGGCTGCACCACGCCGTCAATGGATTGAAGATAACGTTAAATTTACGCTTGAGGAAAGTGGCGCATTTTAGGTTGCAGACCAGAAGGGAAAGTAATAAGATAGAGTCAGGGAGAGCGCTTACTATCAATAGCTACTAGGGTTTATAAAAATTAAGTTAATTATTTTCTACATAGTTTATTAACTATTTACAGTGTCATTGACTAGAAATCAATGGAGGTAGAAAAATGGATTTTAATGTTATCGATTATCTAGCTTACCATGCAGATGTAGCTATTCCGGCTATTATTCTTATGGTTATTGTTTCTGCTATATACTTAATTTTTTATGGCATACGTCCTATAAAATCACGCTTTTTGATCCTTTTTCTCTTATCTATAGTCTCCCTCATAATCTTCGTGCTGGATAACCCCCTCTATTATTATTTGGGTAGTCCATACTCAGGCTTATTATTTGGCTTTTACTACCTGATGGTCTTTACAGTGTTTTATGTACCATTCTCGCTAATAGCTTTTATAAAAAGTCTTCTACATTTAATACGCTTTCAAACCAAATATTCAATTTTACTAGTTATTAATAGTTTCTTTGCCACATTACTGGCTTTCCTCAACCTGCTTTTTTTACAAGGGTCTTTGGAATTTCTCCTACATTCATCCATGTACTTTATTTTTATCCTCCTAGCGGCAAGTGGTATTGCTCAAACTATAATAGGGAGAAAGGAAAACGAAAAAAATAAAGATTATATGGTTGAGTCAGGAAAAGACAATGTGAGGTAGACCTATGTTATCTAAGGTATTAAGTTTTTTACTTTACTATCCTCAAGTAGTCCTTCCTGTTTGTGGAGTGGCAATAGCTTATTTAAGTGTTTATAAAAAGCGACCAATAAAAACACGCTTTTTGCTCCTTCCTATACTAGTAGTGATAACCTTCCTTCTATCTTTGATTGATAATCCATTCTCAGATAGAACCTACTCGGGTTTGTTATTTGTTTTCTATAATGTGTATGTTTTTACTCCTTTAAGTGTTGCGTGTAGTATCACATCACTTTTAAAAAGTATCTATCATTATAGATTGTTTCGTATCCCGCTAGCTACTGTTCTCGTGATTAATGGCTCCATAATGACCGGTCTAACAATCTTAAACCTTATTTTATTCTTTGGGGAACTTTCTACTTCATTGACATTATCTTGTGTATTTTTCATTTTAATTGCGATAAGTACAGTCGTTCAATTTGTGGTTGGTGAAATAGAAATTAGAAAGGTTAAAACCATTCTTCTACAGTTGCAAAATCAAGGAAAGACATTGTAAGGCGTGGCAGTGAGGTAGGAAAGTTACTATTTGTCTTTCACATTATTTTAAATCATTACTTAAACTAAAAAATAAAGAGAAATCTTATGTCTAATATTCAAAACATGTCCCTTGAGGACATCATGGGGGAGCGTTTTGGACGCTACTCCAAATACATTATTCAGGAGCGTGCGCTTCCTGACATTCGTGACGGTTTGAAACCCGTTCAACGTCGTATTCTTTATTCCATGAATAAGGATGGCAATACTCATGACAAGGGCTATCGTAAATCTGCCAAGTCGGTGGGTAACATCATGGGTAATTTCCACCCACATGGTGATAGCTCTATTTATGATGCCATGGTGCGTATGTCTCAGGACTGGAAGAATCGTGAAATCTTGGTTGAGATGCACGGTAACAACGGGTCTATGGACGGTGATCCACCAGCGGCCATGCGTTATACAGAGGCACGCTTGTCTGAGATTGCGGGCTACCTTCTTCAAGATATCGATAAAAACACCGTTCCTTGGGCTTGGAACTTTGACGATACAGAGAAGGAACCGACCGTTTTACCTGCAGCCTTTCCAAACCTTTTGGTTAATGGGGCTACAGGGATTTCTGCTGGTTATGCCACAGACATTCCACCACATAATCTGTCAGAGGTCATTGATGCTGTTGTCTACATGATTGATCACCCATCGGCTAAACTGGATAAATTGATGGAATTCTTGCCTGGCCCTGATTTCCCAACAGGGGCTATCATTCAGGGCAAAGATGAGATTCGTAAGGCTTACGAAACTGGTAAGGGCCGCGTCGTTGTGCGCTCATGTACTGAAATTGAACAACTCAAAGGTGGTAAGGAGCAAATCATTGTTACTGAAATTCCTTACGATGTTAATAAGGCAGTTCTTGTTAAAAAAATCGATGATGTTCGTGTCAATAACAAGGTTCCTGGCATTGCAGAAGTTCGTGACGAGTCTGACCGTACAGGGTTGCGTATTGCTATCGAACTTAAGAAGGATGCTGACAGCCAAACTATTCTTAACTATCTTTTGAAATATACGGATCTTCAAGTCAACTACAATTTCAACATGGTAGCTATCGACAATTTCACCCCACGTCAAGTGGGCTTGCAAAAGATTTTGTCTAGCTACATTGCCCACCGTCGCGATATTATCGTTGCCCGTTCAAAATTTGATAAGGAAAAAGCTGAAAAACGTCTTCATATTGTTGAAGGGTTGATCCGTGTCATCTCTATTTTGGATGAGGTTATTGCCCTTATCCGAGCTTCTGAAAATAAGGCAGATGCCAAGGAAAATCTTAAGGTCAGCTATGATTTTTCAGAAGAACAAGCTGAAGCCATCGTGACCTTGCAACTTTATCGTTTGACCAATACGGATATCGTTACTCTCCAAAATGAGGAAGCTGATTTACGCGAGCAAATTGCGACCTTGGCTGCCATCATTGGTGACGAGCGCACCATGTTTAATGTCATGAAGCGTGAACTCCGTGACATTAAGAAGAAATTTGGTAATGACCGTCGTTCAGAGCTGCAAGCGGAAACCAAGACTATTGAAATTGATACCGCAAGTTTGATTGTTGAGGAAGAAACCTATGTCAGCATCACTCGTGGTGGCTATGTCAAACGTACTAGCCCACGTTCTTTCAATGCTTCAACGATTGATGAAGTCGGAAAACGTGATGATGATGATTTGATTCTGGTTCAGCAGGCTAAGACAACACAGCATCTCTTGATGTTCACTAACCAGGCCAATGTGATTTATCGTCCAATCCATGAGTTGCCAGATATTCGTTGGAAGGATTTGGGAGAGCATTTATCACAAACCATCACTAATTTATCTAAGGATGAAGAAGTGCTTTACGCCGAAATCCTGGATGATTTTGAAGCTGGTACTTACCTAGCAGCTACCAAGCTGGGTCAGATTAAACGTTTCGAACGCAAGGAATTTACGCCATGGCGTACCTACAAGTCTAAGTCGGTTAAATACGCTAAACTCAAGGATGATAGTGATTTTATTGTCACAGTCACTCCAATTCAATTGGATGATATCATGATTATCACTCAAAGAGGTTATGCCCTTTGCTTTAGCGCGGACGAAGTGCCAGTAGTTGGGGCCAAGGCAGCAGGTGTTAAGGCAATCAATCTTAAGGATGATGATAGCGTTCAGGCTGTTTTTGTGGCAAATACTCAAAGTTTCTACCTTCTAACACAAAGAGCCAGTCTCAAACGTGTGGCTACAGCTGATATCCCACAGGCTAAGCGAGCTGGTCGAGGTCTCCAGGTTCTTCGTGAGCTTAAGACGAAACCACATCGCGTCTTTACGGCTGGTCCAGTCTTTACAGAAAATTCTGGTGGTGAGATAGATCTTCTAGCAACACCAGCAGAGGAGACTCCTCAGACCTTGCTTGTGACAGCCACGACAGGTGAAACTGCAGAGGTTGATTTGTCCCTTCTAAATCTTTCAGATCGTACTAGCAATGGAAGTTTTATTGAAGGGTTAGCAGACAAAGAAGTCTTTTCTGCTAAGATTATTGAAAAATAATGATAAGAAAGCTTTGTTCTCTTACTAGAGAGCAGAGTTTTTTTCTTTAAGAGACTAAAGAACTATTTTAAAAAGAATTGTCAGAATTTTGCAACACAACCTTGAAATTTTCAATGAAAAGGACTATACTAGAAAGCACATAGTAACAGAAAAGAGGACATACACATGACAGTTGATTTAGACTGGGAAAATCTAGGATTTAATTACCGTAAACTTCCATTCCGTTATATCTCATATTTCAAAGATGGCAAATGGGACGAGGGGCAATTGACTGAGGATGCAACTTTGCATATTTCAGAAGCATCTCCAGCCCTTCACTATGGTCAAGAAGCTTTTGAAGGACTCAAGGCTTACCGTACTAAAGATGGCTCTATTCAATTGTTCCGTCCAGATGAAAATGCCAAACGTTTGCAACGTACTGCTGATCGTCTTTTGATGCCACAAGTTTCTGTCGACAAATTTGTAGATGCATGTAAACAAGTTGTGCGTGCCAATGAAGAATACGTTCCACCATATGGTACAGGTGCTACACTTTATCTCCGTCCACTTTTGATTGGGGTTGGTGATATTATTGGTGTGCATCCAGCAGATGAGTATATCTTTACTATTTTTGCAATGCCAGTAGGAAACTACTTCAAGGGTGGTTTGGCTCCAACAAACTTCCTTATTCAAGATGATTATGACCGTGCTGCGCCACATGGTACAGGTGCTGCTAAGGTTGGTGGTAACTACGCAGCAAGTATGTTGCCAGGTAAGATTGCACATGACCGTAACTTCTCTGATGTTATCTACCTTGATCCAGCAACTCACACTAAGATTGAAGAAGTGGGTTCTGCAAACTTCTTTGGTATCACAGCTGATAACGAATTCATTACACCACTCAGCCCATCTATCTTGCCATCTATCACCAAGTTCTCATTGCTTCACTTGGCTGAAAATCGCTTCGGTATGAAAGCTATCCAAGGTGATGTTAAGATTTCTGAATTGGATAAATTTGTTGAAGCAGGTGCCTGCGGTACAGCTGCCGTTATCTCACCAATTGGTGGGGTACAACATGGTGATGACTTCCATGTCTTCTACTCAGAAACAGAAGTAGGTCCTGTAACACGTAAACTTTATGATGAGTTGACAGGTATTCAATTTGGTGATGTTGAAGCACCAGAAGGATGGATTGTCAAAGTTGACTAATTCTTAATAGATAAATGATTATTTTAAGGCTTGCTCTTGCAAGCTTTTTTCTTTTTCGGTAGAATTAAGGAGATACATTAAGAAAGGATGGCTCGAGCCAAGTATCGGGTATAAATCTATGAGTAAAAAAGATAAAAAAATTGAAATCCAAATTAATGATGCTAAAGTAGTCGTCAACAAGGCAACCATCGAAGGTTTTGAACTTCTTGTTGGCAAGAAAGTGATTGGACAAATTGTAGAAATTGATGGTAAGTTTGCCGTTGTTGACAAGGAAAATGTTGTAGGTTTCCACAAAAAAATGGATGATGCAGTAGCTGCCATTATTGAATCGTACAATCTTAATCATTAAAATCCAAAGTAAAGGCTTGCTTTGGTCAAGAAACTGTGATATACTATTTCTTGTTCTTAAGGAGAGATAGCGAAGAGGCTAAACGCGGCGGACTGTAAATCCGCTCCTTCGGGTTCGGGGGTTCGAATCCCTCTCTCTCCATGTCTAAGAAACTGAATCGGGATAGTCGATATCAAGTACTTAGATGTTTTTTTATAGCATTTTGCTATTGGGGTATAGCCAAGCGGTAAGGCAAGGGACTTTGACTCCCTCATGCGTTGGTTCGAATCCAGCTACCCCAGTAAAAGGTATCGGGTGCATTGGCACCGTCTATGTTAACCATTGTCTTTGCGGGTACCTTTAAAAATATATTGTTATCAAGGGTCAGAATTGGCTGGCTCTTGTTGGAGGATCTTTTTAGAATGAACGAATTTGAAGAATTGCTAAACAGTGTTAGCGAAGTTAACACAGGTGACGTTGTAACAGCTGAAGTTATCTCAGTAGATAATGATCAAGCAAATGTTGTTATCGAAGGAACTGGTATCGAAGGTGTTTTGACACGTCGTGAATTGACAAACGACCGTGACGCAAACGTTGCAGACCTTGTTAAAGTTGGTGAAACACTTGAAGTGCTTGTTCTTCGTCAAGTTGTTGGTAAAGATACTGATACTGTAACTTACCTTGTATCTAAAAAACGCTTGGAAGCTCGCAAAGCTTGGGATAAACTTGTTGGTCGTGAAGAAGAAGTTGTTACTGTTAAAGGAACACGCGCTGTTAAAGGCGGACTTTCAGTTGAATTTGAAGGTCTTCGTGGATTTATTCCAGCTTCAATGATCGATACTCGTTTTGTTCGTAACACTGAACAATTTGTAGGTCAAGAATTTGACGCTAAAATTAAAGAAGTTGATCCAGCTGAAAACCGTTTCATCCTTTCACGTCGTGAAGTTGTTGAAGCAGAAGCTGCAGAAGCTCGTAAAGAAGTCTTCTCTAAACTTGAAGTTGGTTCAATCGTAACTGGTAAAGTTGCTCGTTTGACAAGCTTCGGTGCTTTCATCGACCTTGGTGGTGTTGACGGACTTGTTCACGTGACTGAATTGTCTCACGAACGTAACGTTTCACCTAAATCAGTTGTATCTGTAGGTGATGAAGTTGAAGTTAAAGTTCTTGCTATCGACGAAGAAGCAGGACGTGTATCACTTTCACTTAAAGCAACAACACCTGGACCATGGGATGGCGTTGAACAAAAACTTGCTGCTGGTGATGTAATCGAAGGTAAAGTTAAACGCTTGACTGACTTCGGTGCTTTCGTTGAAGTATTGCCAGGTATCGATGGACTTGTTCACATCTCTCAAATTTCACACAAACGTGTAGAAAATCCAAAAGATGTTCTTTCAGTAGGTCAAGACGTTACTGTTAAAGTTCTTGAAGTAAACGCTGATGCAGAACGTGTATCGCTTTCTATCAAAGCTCTTGAAGAACGTCCAGCTAACGCTGAAGGCGAAAACAACGAAAAACGTCAATCACGTCCACGTCGTCCAAAACGTCAAGAAAAACGTGACTACGAACTTCCAGAAACTCAATCTGGATTCTCAATGGCGGATCTTTTCGGAGATATCGAATTGTAAGATAAAAAAGAGGCATGGAAACATGTCTTTTTTTCTATTTTAGAGTATGCTATAATAGTATACTGTTAGCACCCTTAGTGTAATGGATATCACGTAAGATTCCGGTTCTTGAGATAGGGGTTCGATTCCCTTAGGGTGCAAAAAGAAAAACGTTGAAAGACTTGTTCGCTCAACGTTTTTTTCTTGCTAAGTTTTAGAGAAATTATTATGTAAAATCTTTTAGTGTTGAAAGGAAAAAGGCAAACATACAGATGAATGGCTACTAGCTTATCCTAAAATCAAAGTTGACTACTGTATTAGCGTCTCTATAGTGGATTTATTGGGGGAGACAGTTTGGCTAATCTTTTGCAATTTATTAAATAATTTGATATAATACTCAGTATCTCATATTGGGGTCGTTACGGATTCGACAGGCATTATGAGGCATATTCTGCGACTCGTGTGGCGACGTAAACGCTCAGTTAAATATAACTGCAAAAAATACTAATTCTTACGCTGTAGCAGCCTAAACACCTGCTCGCGTGACTTCTAGCAGATTGCTTATGTTTGTTTAGAGGTTTTATTGATTTATAAGCTACGTTTGACCATTGCCTAGCTGGTTGAAAAGAGATTTATAGGCTCGCAGATAGAAGGCTTGAGTTATGTGTCGTCTATCTGTTAAATGAAAGACATAACCTATGGTTGTAGACGAATATGTTGGCAGGTGTTTGGACGTGGGTTCGACTCCCACCGGCTCCATAAATACTTGAGGCGTCAGCCTTTTATTTGTGTATATAGGAATTTATTATGAAAAAACTTTTGTCTTTGACCGTTTTAGGTCTCTCACTTTTTACTCTAGCTGCTTGTGGAAAATCTTCGTCTAAAACTGAGACGAAGGGATCTCTGGATAATGAGGCTTCAAAGATTTTAACTGTTAAGCATGGGAATGTTCGCCAGAATTTTGATAAAATCACCATGGCAAATGCTTCTCAAGAATTCTCAGGAGGCTCAAATCTTGATAGCTTGAAGGGCTGGTTTGGTGAACCCTCATCAACTGGTCAAGAGCAAGCAGGAGATGCTAAGCTTGATGTTTATAATTGGCAGTATGACAATGTTGTGGTTACAGCGAAACTCTTTAACAATAGCACTGTCGTTAAGTCAATTTCAAACTTTTCTTACGTCCGTGATCCTAAAATCACACTGAAGGTGTATGAAAACCTCAAAAATGGAACTAGCTATGATGATGCTGTCAAAACGCTTGGCACACCCGATGTTTATTCAATCGCTGTCTCTTCAGATGCAACAATGACACAGGCTCTCTGGTCTTCGAATCTTGTCGCTAAGAAGGGTGAAACAGGTAGCCTTACCCTTAACTTTAAAAATGGTGCCTTGGAAAACAAGTCACAAGCAAATTTGATTAACAAGTAATCACAGTAAAAAATGCCTTTCTAAATCAATGAAGGCATTTTTTTGTTATAATAAAAGGAGTGATTAAAATTGTGGAGATGTAATGACCAAAAAAAGACTATTTTTTATAGGGATAGCAGGTTTAATACTGGTGTTCTTATGGCCTCTTTTAAATAACTTCATCCCCTTAATCAAGGAATGGATCAACGCTAAGCATGATCAAGCCTTTTTAAGAGAAGTTTTTAAGCAGGCTAATTTCCAAAATGCACTTATCCTTATTAGTCTTATGATTTTGTCATCAGCTATTCCTGGAGTTTCAAGTTCTATTTTTTGTATTTTTGTTGGGCTACTCTATGGCCCTTTGCTTGCGATTCCGATGAATATTATTGGTAATACTTTTGGAAATTTGACTAGTTTTGAAATTCTGAGAAGACTTGAAAAGCCAGAGAAGTCCAAACGTATGGAGAAACTCCTAAACTATATTGAAAACTTTAAGCATCGTTTTATTGGGATTTCTTTAGCCTTCTCTATTCCTTTTATACCATCAGCTCTGGTCAATTATGCCTGTGTTCAGATGAATTTACCCACAAGGACGAGGATTTTAGCAACCCTTATTGGAGTGACGCCAGTCTCGATTGTTTATGCAGTTAGTGGAGATTTGTTGCTTAATATCCGTCCGATTCGAATACCATTAGTGGCAGTACTTGCCATCTTGCTCTTTATCTCACTCGTCATTTACTTTATCCATTTTAGGAAGGAAAAAAATGAGCTTCATTCAAGTAACTAAAGAAGAATTTAACACACATGCTCAACAAGTGTCTGAGCGTTCTTTTATGCAAACGGAGGAAATGGCTAAGCTTCTTGAAAAACGTGGATTTAGCATTAGCTATGTCGCTTGGAAAGAAGGAAAACAACTAGAAGTCTCAGCAATTGTCTACAGCATGCCTATGACTGGTGGGCTTCGTATGGAGGTGAATTGTGGACCGATTCACTTAAATACAGCTCATCTGAGTGACTTTTATCAGGGTTTGAAGGATTATGCTAAGGCAAATGGTGCTCTTGAGCTGTTAATCAAGCCTTATGATACTTATCAAACTTTTGATAGTAATGGTGAACCAACTGGTGAAGAGCAGAAGCAATTGATTAGTCAATTGACAGATTTAGGCTATAGCTTTGATGGTTTACAGACAGGTTATCCTGGTGGTGAGCCTGACTGGCACTATGTTAAGGATTTATCTGGGATTGAAGAAAAAGATCTTATCAAGTCTTTCAGTAAAAAAGGGAAGCCTTTGGTTAAAAAAGCCAAAACTTTCGGGATTAAGTTGAAAAAACTGAAACGTGATGAGTTATCTATTTTTAAAGAAATCACTTCGGCGACCTCTGATCGTCGTGAGTATAGTGACAAGTCCCTAGATTATTACCAAGATTTTTATGATGCTTTTGGTGACAATGCTGATTTTATGGTGGCTACCTTGAATTTTCAGGATTACTATAACCATTTGGAAAGTGATCAAGCGAAGTTAGGAGCTAGAATTGTCAAATTACAGGCTGATTTAGAGGCTAACCCAAAATCTGAGAAAAAACAAAACCAATTAAGAGAGTTATCAAGTCAGTTTGAGACCTTTGATGTTCGAAAGGGCGAAGCGACTGCTTTTATTGATAAATATGGTCAGGAAGATATTGTTTTGGCTGGCAGTCTTTTTGTCTATACTCCTCAAGAAGCTGTTTATCTTTTTAGTGGATCTTATCCGGAGTTTAATAAGTTTTATGCGCCAGCACTCTTACAAGAGTATGTGATGACCCAAGCCATTAAACGTGAGATTACTTTCTATAACTTCCTTGGTATTATGGGGATCTTTGATGGTTCAGATGGGGTTTTGCGATTTAAACAAAACTTTAATGGTTATATCGTTCGCAAGATGGGAACCTTCCGTTATTATCCACAACCGCTTAAATATAAAGCGATTCAAGGAGTTAAGAAACTGCTTGGCCGTTCTTAAATTTTAGAGGGTTTCTATTTGAGTCCTCTTTCATTATAGTTCTGTTTATAGAATTACGCCGTATAGTAAGAGAGTTTAGAGGAAGAAGGAGGTAAGTTGATGAAACTTGCATTATTAGGTACAGGGATGATTGTGACAGAAGTTCTTCCTGTGTTAACGACTATTGAGAGCATTGAGCTTGAAGCTATCTTGTCGACACCACGCTCACTTGATAAGGCTGAAGCCCTAGCTAAGCAATATGGTTTGTCTCAGGCGACTAGTGATTATGAGGCAATTTTGTCCAATCCAGAAGTTGATACGATTTATGTGGGAACTCCCAACCATACCCACTATGACTATGCTAAGAAAGCGCTTTTGGCTAGCAAGCATGTTATCTGTGAGAAACCCTTCACCTTACATTTGGAAGAGTTTGAAGAGCTAGCTAAGCTTGCTCAAGAAAAAGAGCTTCTCTTGATGGAGGCTATTACCAATCAATATTTGGCTAATTTTACAGCGATTAAGGAAGCCTTGTCTGATATTGGGGATGTTAAGATTGTGAATATCAATTATTCACAATATTCGTCACGTTATGATGCCTTTAAGCGAGGAGAGATTGCTCCTGCCTTCAATCCTGAAATGGGTGGGGGAGCACTTAGAGATTTGAATGTCTATAATATTCATCTTCTTGTTGGCCTTTTTGGTAAGCCTAATCGTGTGGAATATCTCCCTAATGTGGAGCGAGGAGTGGATACGTCAGGAATTCTAGTTTTGGACTATGGTAACTTTAAGGCTGTTGCCATTGGAGCTAAAGACTGTAGTGCGGAGATTCGTTCAACTATACAAGGTGATAAGGGAGCTATTACCATTTTTGGTGCAACCAACACTCTCCCTGAGATTGGCGTCACCCTCAATGGTCAGAAAGAGAGAGTCGTCAATCTCAATAGTCTACAACATCGTATGCATGATGAATTTGTGGCTTTTGAAAAGATGGTGGCGACCAAGGATTTTGACAGTGTTGCCAAGCAGTTGGAACATAGTCGTCAGGTTATGGAAGTACTGGATCAAGCTTCGAAAGCTTTGTAATATACTAAAAAACAAGCAGTGGTATTAGCCATTGCTTGTTTTGTCTTATACAGTTGTTGGGAATGAAATCTCAATCAATTTGTCAGTGTGTACTGTTCTAAGTTTGTCCATCAAAACGATATCCTTGTCGATTTTTCGTTTGAGGAAGAATTCACGGATAACTTCTAATTCATTGTCTTTAACAGCACGGTGTTTATTTGAAATCAAGAGTTCATAATGCTTAGGTGCTTGTGTAAAGACAACATCAGTATTCCCAGCAGAGTAGGTCTCTACGAGAAAGGCATCCGTATTGTCTAGTTGGTTTTGAACAAGTTCTTGGTGTGTACGGGTCGTATTAATGAGTTTCATAGTTTCCTCCTAGGATTTGCCAGTTATTGTGTTGTTTGCTTTCCATTGTTCGATTCCCCATTTATGACTGCCACGTTTAAGTTTAGCAATGGCTTCGTCAATTGGAAACCAGGCCAGGTTATTGAAATCTTCGAGAGGTTTGCCAATTTTTGAAAAATCTACAACTTCATAAATATAGGCTGGATTGTAATAGTAAGTGTCACGGTGGCTTGAATAGAAGTATTCATCGGCCTGGCCATAGTACTGGCCTAAAGTGGCTGTAAACCCAAGTTCTTCAATTAACTCGCGTTCTAATGCACTATAGTGATCCTCGCCTGCTTCGATTTCTCCACCTGGGAGAAACCAAGCTCCGTTAGGAGCCTGGACTAAAATAATCTTTGTCTTTTCTTGGTTAGGAATCACAGCATAAACACCGTAACGTGTTTGATAATGAGCTCCCTCAACCTTGTCACCAAATGTTGGATTCATGAGTTGCTCCTTACGTTTATTTGCCTATATTATACTAAAATTTTGCTCATTTTCCTATTGATTTAGGCAGAATTAGGGATAAATTTGAAAATAGGAAATGAAAAGATAAATAAACCAAGTCGTAATGACTTGGTTTATTTGTTTAATCAGATTCTTTTGCTGCCTCAGCTTTTTGAGTAGCTTTTTCGGCTTTTTTAGCAGACTTAATGGTAATGTGGCCTTTTGAAGTCATGACTGCCTTGAGATCTTTTTCGTTTGGATTTTCAAGGTAGAAGTCGGTAATAGCATCTTCAATGTGATCTTGGATAGTACGACGTAGTGGTCGAGCACCCATCTTAGGATCGTAACCAAGATCAACCAATTTTTCCTTAACTTTCTCAGTTACACTGAGGTGGATACCGTTGTTAGCCAAGCATTGGTTGACATTATCAAGCATGAGGTCCACGATAGTAAGGAGATTTTCTTTGCTAAGGGCAGAGAATTCGATAATACCGTCAAAGCGGTTCATAAATTCAGGACTGAAGAAATCTCCAAGTTGGTTAAGAACAGAATTGGTACGATTTTCACGAGTAGCTCCAAAGCCAACGCTAGCTTCAACTTTACCAGTACCAGCATTTGATGTCATGATGATGATGGTATCCTTGAAGCTTACAGTGCGCCCTTGACCATCAGTCAAACGACCGTCGTCAAGTACTTGGAGGAACATGTGAAGAACGTCTGGGTGAGCTTTTTCAACCTCATCTAAAAGAATAAGTGAATAAGGATTACGGCGGACTTTTTCAGTCAACTGACCAGCTTCGTCGTAACCAACATATCCTGGGGGGGCACCAACCAATTTAGCAACAGCGTGTTTTTCCATGTATTCTGACATGTCGAAACGAATCATACTGTCAGCTGAACCAAAGAGTTCAATAGCCAATTGTTTAGAGAGCTCAGTTTTACCGACTCCTGTAGGACCTACGAAGAGGAAGCTACCAATTGGGCGGTTTGGAGCACCCAATCCAACACGATTACGGCGGATAGCTTTAGCAATCTTATCAACTGCAGCATCTTGTCCGATAACATGTGATTTAAGATCATCGGCAAGACTAAGAAGTTGTGATTGTTCTTTTTCTTTCAAATCACCGACAGGAATATTGGTTTTTTGTTCCACAATAGCTTCGATATGTTTTTCGGTGATGACAGGCATATCCTGGTCTTTGATGGTTTGCTTTTGCATTTCCTTGTATTTGGCAATTTGGTCACGGAAATAGGCAGCCTTTTCAAAGTCCTCGTCACGAGTAGCTTGAGCCTTGAGGTTTTCAGCCTCAATCAAACGTTTGTCGATATCTTTAGGATCAACAAAGTTGAGGGTCAAGTTCATCTTCGAACCAGCTTCATCCAGAAGGTCGATGGCCTTGTCTGGCAAGAAGCGGTCTTGAATGTAGCGGTTGGACAATTCTGCAGCTGCAGTAATCGCTTCGTCCGTATATTTGACGTGGTGGTAGTCTTGATATTTAGGCTGAATCCCACGCAAAATAGTGATGGTTTCCTCAACAGTTGGTTCGTCAACCTTAACTGGTTGCATACGACGCTCAAGGGCAGCATCTTTTTCGATGATGCGGTATTCGTTGAGTGTTGTTGCTCCGACCAGTTGAAGTTCCCCACGAGCAAGGGCAGGTTTTAGGATGTTTCCAGCATCCATATTGCCATCTCCAGCATTACCAGCTCCTACGATTTCATGAATTTCGTCAATAAATAGGATAACATCCTGACGTTGACGAATTTCTTCCATGAGTTTTTGCATGCGTTCTTCAAATTGGCCTCGGATACCAGTCCCTTGAACCAAGCTGACCACATCAAGACGGATAACTTGTTTGCCTTGGAGTTTTTGAGGAACGCTACCATCTACAATTTTTTGAGCTAGTCCTTCAACGACAGCAGTCTTACCGACACCGGGTTCACCGATGAGGACGGGATTGTTCTTGGTACGGCGGTTAAGAATTTCGATGACACGAATGATTTCCTCGTCACGACCAATGACTGGATCGATGTCTCCACGACGAGCGATGTCAGTGATGTTAATGCCGAACTCTTCAAGAAGACCTTGTGGCTGTTGAGGAGCTTGTTGGCGTGGTCCTCCTGGGCGGCCTGGCCCTTGTGTATTGTCACCGTTTCCTCGGTTACCACCTTCTTGTGTTGGAGGTGTATTGGGAAGATCACCGTTAGAAGAACGGAAGTTATTTAGGTCGCTGAAGAAATCATCGAAGAAGTTGGAACCTCCAGTTTGATTGAATTGATTAAGGGGGTTCTCTGGGTCAGATTTCATGATTTTATAACAATTTTGACAGAGGTCAACTTGTTGCTGATTACCATTTACATTGGTATACAAATGAATACTAGCTTCATTAAGGTTACAGTTTTGACAGAGCATATCAGTACCTCTTTTCTATCTGAATTGGGAAAGACCTTTTTTGAAAATATTCTTGGTCAAAAAAGGTCAAATCTATGACTCCATTATAGCATGCGGGAGATAGATTGCAAGTAAAAAGCATCTAGAATTGGCACTCTCTTGGCAGGAGTGCTAATGTTGAATTTTAATCCAAAATCACTTGTTTATAATGTATAAATATTATATAATGTTTTTATATTATTCAGAACGAAAGAGAGATACCTATGACACAAGCTAAATCCTTTTTGAAAGAAATCGACTTTACCAAGCAAGAACTCGAGGAGTTAATTGATTTATCTTTAAAATTTAAACAGTTAAAGAAGGAAAGAATTCCGCATAAATATTTAGATGGCTTAAATATTGCCTTGATTTTTGAAAAAACATCTACCAGAACTCGCTCAGCTTTTACAGTGGCCGGTCAGGACCTAGGTATGAATGTGACCTACCTTGGTGCTGGAGACATTCAGTTGGGTAAAAAGGAATCTGTAGTTGATACGGCTAAGGTTCTGGGATCTATGTTTGATGGAATCGAGTACCGTGGTTTTAAGCAAGAAGATGTCGAGGAATTGGCTAAGTACTCAGGTGTTCCGGTCTGGAATGGTTTGACGGATACCTGGCATCCAACGCAAATGATTGCGGATTTCATGACTTTGAAGGAGCGTTTTGGTAGTTTGGAAGGCTTGACCATCGCCTATATTGGAGATGGTAGAAATAATATGGCCAACTCACTTTTGGTCACTTCGGCTATTTTAGGCGTTAATGTCAAGATTATTGCCCCAGAGGTGCTGCAACCCGAAGATGAGATTGTAGCCTTAGCTCAGAAACATAATAATGGTGCCGACTTAACCATTACAGATGATATTTCAGAGGTCAAGGGAGTGGATATGCTTTATACGGATGTTTGGGTATCTATGGGTGAAGAGGTAGATTTTAAATCTCGTATTGATTTACTCTTGCCTTATCAAATTAATGCAGACCTACTAGCCAAGACAGAAAATCCAGATGTTATTGTTATGCATTGTCTCCCAGCCTTTCATGATCTCAATACCCAAATTGGGAAAGAAATCTATGACAAATATGGTTTGGCAGAGTTAGAAATTACAGATCAAGTCTTCCAAAAATACAGTGACATCATCTTCCAAGAAGCTGAGAATCGTATGCATTCTATTAAGGCCATTATGTACAATTCCTTGAAAAATATTTAAAATTTCCCCATTTTTCCCATAAGTGTGATAAAATAAGTAAGAAATACACAATTAATAGGAGAAATAACATGGAATCACATTTGGTGAGAATCATTAACCGTCTTGAAATGATGGCGGCTGATGGTGGTAATTTGAAACGTAATTTTGAACGTGAAGGAGTGGTTGTTGCCGAAGTATCATTTAGCAACGATCCTGAAAATGGTCCAGTTTTCACATTGCGTGACGTTGAAGCACGTGAATCTTATTCATTTGATAGCATCGACTTGATTGCAATGGAAATCTACGATTTGCTTTACTAATAAATCATTTGGGGACTTTACAAGGTTCCAAAAATTCAGAATGCCTGAAACTCGATAGTTTCAGGCATTTTTATCAGGATGAAAGCATCGGGTAATGCTTGTATGGGTTACCAAAATAGGCAGTATTTCAAATCATTGACAAACCTTTTGGGAAGATGTCATCTTAGGAGGACTTGAGGTGTCTTGCTTGAGAGATTTAATAGCGATGTCTATAACTTAGTTTTTATACTGAAATATCGCATTTATAAGAAAATACTTTATTTTTATACAGTCTTCTGATATAATATTGAAGAATATTAGTAAGGAGTATCTAGATGAATTTTTCATTTCTACCGCAGTTTTGGTCTTACTTTAACTATGGTGTCTTAGTAACAATTATGATTTCGGTCTGCGTGGTCTTCTTCGGAACCATCCTCGGGGTTTTGGTATCCTTGGCCAAGCGTTCTGGAATCAAACCTTTGGAGTGGCTAGTAAGCCTTTATGTTTGGGTTTTCCGTGGGACTCCTATGGTTGTGCAGATTATGATTGCTTTTAACCTCATCCACATGAACCTTCCAACTGTGCAGTTTGGGATTTTAAACCTTGATTTGTCACGTATCGTTCCGGGTATTATCGTCCTTTCTTTGAACAGTGGTGCTTATATTTCTGAGAGTGTACGTGCAGGTATCGAGTCTATTCCTAAAGGTCAGATTGAAGCAGCCTACTCACTTGGTATCCGTCCATGGAATACCATGCGTTATGTGGTCTTGCCTCAAGCTATTAAAAATATCTTGCCTGCCTTAGGTAACGAGTTTGTCACTATTATCAAGGATAGTTCGCTCTTGCAAACCATTGGGGTTATGGAATTGTGGAATGGTGCACAAACTGTTGCAACAACGACCTACTTGACTTTGACGCCGCTCTTGTTCGCAGCCTTCTATTATTTGATTGTAACAACAGCTATGACGGCACTCTTGAAACAAATGGAACAACGACTTGGGGAGGGACGTAAATAATGGCAAAAACAATTATTGAGATTAAAAATCTTCACAAGTATTTTGGTAAGAATGAAGTTCTCAAAGGGATTGATCTAGATATTAAAAAGGGTGAAGTAGTGGTTATCATTGGTCCTTCAGGATCAGGAAAATCAACTTTCCTACGCTCAATGAACTTGCTTGAGAAACCTACAAAAGGCGTTATTTCTTTTGAAGGTGTGGATATTACAGATAAGAATAACGACATTTTCAAGATGCGTGAAAAAATGGGAATGGTTTTCCAACAGTTTAACCTCTTCCCGAACATGACAGTTAAGGAAAATATCACCTTGTCACCGATTAAAACCAAGGGTGTTTCAAAAGCTGATGCGGACGCGAAAGCTATGGAACTTTTAGAAAAGGTTGGCTTGAAAGATAAGGCAGATGCCTACCCAACAAGTCTATCTGGTGGTCAGCAACAACGTATTGCGATCGCACGTGGTTTGGCTATGGATCCAGATGTTCTCTTGTTTGACGAACCAACATCAGCCCTTGACCCAGAAATGGTTGGTGAAGTTCTTGCAGTTATGCAGGACCTTGCTAAATCAGGGATGACAATGGCAATTGTTACCCACGAAATGGGCTTTGCTTATGAGGTGGCTGATCGTGTTATCTTTATGGATGGTGGTGTTATTGTAGAAGAAGGAACACCACAAGAGATTTTCGATAATACTAAGGAAGATCGTACTAAGGATTTCTTGAGTAAGGTTTTGTAAGATATTCATTAAGTATGTATACATTGTTTGTGAAGGCTGGAACTTTTCCGGCCTTTTCTTTTTGTGTTCTGCTTTTCTAGAATTATTCTTGTTTAGGATAATTTTGCGGAAAAGATGGATAAATATGCTATAATGATGCCATATCAAAAATAATAAAGTAGGTCAAGAAATATGCTCATATATGATGCGGCCTTAAAAACGCCTTACCGGATTCTTGGCATTAACCTCCCTAAGGATAGTCTTTTGCACTTATCTAACCTAGGGCTGGCTGCCGGTGAAATGATTGAGGTGGTAACTAAGACCAAGAACAGTGCTATTATTATCGTGAAGGGGAGTCGCTTAGCCTTTGATGCTTCGATTCTAGATAAGATTGATTTGGCACCTGCAGAGGAAGATCAGGAAAAGATACCTCTTTCTGAATTACCAGTTGGACGTTCGGCTATCGTTACTGATATTTTTTCAGCAAATGAGACCAAACGGCGTCTTATGGATATGGGAATTACAAAGCGTACTCGGGTCTTATTGCGTAAGGTAGCCCCTTTGGGAGATCCTTTAGAAATTAGCTTGAGAGGGTATGAATTAACCCTACGCAAGTCGGAAGCGCAAATGATTAGTGTGGTCATGCTGGACGAGGGAGAGGAAAAATGACAGAAATTTCATTAATAGGTAATCCTAATAGTGGTAAAACCAGTTTATTCAACCTGATAACAGGGACCAATCAGCGTGTTGGTAACTGGCCGGGTGTTACTGTAGAACGAAAAAGTGGTCTGGTCAAAAAGAATAAGGATTTAGAAATCCAGGATTTACCAGGGATTTACTCAATGTCACCCTATAGCCCTGAAGAAAAGGTAGCGCGTGACTATTTGTTGAGCCAAAGGGCCGAAAGTATTCTAAATGTGGTTGATGCGACTAATTTGGAGCGTAACCTTTATCTGACAACGCAGTTGATTGAGACAGGTATTCCAGTCACTTTAGCGCTTAACATGAGTGATGTTTTAGAGGCTCAGGGAAAACAAATTAATGTTGATAAATTATCTTATCATCTAGGCGTCCCAGTAGTAGCTACTAGTGCTCTCAAGCAAACTGGTGTGGATCAGGTAGTGAAGAAGGCAGCCCATACGACGACTTCTACAGTCGGTGATATTGCCTTTCCAATTTATGATGATAAATTAGAAGCTGCTATTTCACAAATTTTGGAAGTCTTGGGAAATTCGGTGCCGCAAAGGTCTGCGCGTTTTTATGCCATTAAACTTTTTGAACACGATGCTTTAGTTGAGGCTGAGCTAGACTTGTCCCCATTCCAACGAAAAGAAATCAAAGATATCATTCGTATCACTGAGGAAGTTTTCACTGAAGATGCGGAGTCAATTGTCATTAATGAGCGTTATGCCTTTATCGAACGTGTTTGCCAGATGGCTCAAAGTCATACGGAAGATTTTGCCCTGACCTTGTCAGATAAGATTGATAGGATTGTTACCAACCGTATTTTGGCTTTACCAATTTTCGCAGCAGTTATGTATTTGGTTTATTTCTTATCTATCCAAACTGTTGGAACCATGTGGACAGACTGGGCTAACGATGTGCTTTTTGGTAAGTATGTTCCAGATTTGGTAACTTCTGGTCTTGACTTTCTTCAAGTTCAGGACTGGCTTAAGTCTTTGATTATTGATGGTATCGTCGCTGGGATTGGGACAGTACTAGGATTCCTTCCTCAAATTTTTGTGCTCTTTATCTGTTTGGGTGTGCTTGAGGACATTGGATATATGAGTCGTATTGCCTTTGTTATGGACCGTATTTTCCGACGTTTTGGGCTTTCTGGAAAATCCTTTATTCCCATGTTGATTTCGACAGGTTGCGGGGTTCCAGCGGTTATGTCTAGTCGAACTATTGAAAATGAAAGGGACCGTCGCATTACCATTATGACGGCAACCTTCATGCCTTGTTCGGCCAAGTTGGAAATAATTGCCTTGATTGCTGGAGCTTTCTTCCCTAGTAACTCATTAATAGCACCAAGTACTTATTTTATTGGGATGGCTACCATTATCTTATCAGGTATTGCCCTCAAAAAGACGAGTTTTTTGGGTGGCCTAACCAGTCCGTTTATAATGGAATTGCCTGCTTACCATTGGCCTAAAGCCATGTCAGTTTTGCGCTATGCCTTTGGTAAGGCTATGAGTTTTGTCAAACGTGCGGGAACCATCATTTTCAGTTTGACAGTTCTTATCTGGTTTATGTCTAACTACAACTTTACGCTACATACGGTAGATACGGAAGCCAGCATTTTGGCGACTCTCGGTAGGAGTTTGTCTTGGATTTTTGATCCGCTTGGATTTGGAAATTGGAAGGCAACAGTTGCGGCTCTTACAGGCTTAGCTGCCAAGGAGACTGTTGTTGCCACCTTTGGTATTCTCTATCATAATAGCAGTGAAGCTGGTTTAGCTGCGGCTTTACGAGGAGATTATTCTTCCCTAGCAGCTTATTCCTTCTTAGTCTTTAATTTACTTTGTGCCCCATGTTTTGCGGCTATTGGAGCTATTAAGCGTGAAATGGCCAATCTTAAATGGACGGTTGGTGCTATCGGTTTTCAAACAGGTCTAGCTTATTGTGTGAGTTTAATTCTTTATCAGTTTGGCCAAGTTATACTCTACGGTAAACCATTAACACTTTGGACTCTCGTGGCAGTCTTGCTTTTAGGCACTTTGACTTATTTTGTCCTTCGTAAACCACGTCAGATTAAGGATACAATCATAAGCTTGGATAATCTTCAAGAAGCCCATATTTAGGAGGAATTGTTATGTCTACCTTTATCATTGCTTTTATTATTTTTGCTTTAGCTGGTCTTGGCATCCGTCACTATATCAAAGGAAAAGGTTCTTGTGGCGACTGTGAGTGTTCTTGTCCGGTTAAGGAAGAAATGCATAAGGTTAATCGCTAATAATATATAGAAAAATGGTCTCTTAAATGAATAAGAGACTATTTTCTTACGATTGTAAGAAATGTATAAAGGTATGTAGGTTGGAAGTATGATACTATAAGATAGATAAATAATCTAAATTTTTAACAAAAAAGGGAGATGTATAAGGAATGGTTTTGAACAGAGAGATTGTCCTAATTCATGGGACCTGGTGTGATGGCAATGTTTGGGGAGAATTTGCGACAGGTCTACGTCAAATGGGATACAAGGTGCATACACCTAGCTTTCGTTACCATGACCTACCTTATCAAGAGTGCCTAGCTAAAGTTGGGACTGTTACCCTGCAGGACTATCGAGATGATTTAGTGGCTTTGATTGAAAGTCTAGACCAACCACCACTCATTTTAGGGCACTCTTTAGGCTGTCTGGTGGCTCAAATGGTTGCTGAAAAGACAGAAGTTGCTGGTATGATTCTCATGGGACCTGCTCCGACAGCAGATATTTATGCCTTTTATCCAACCATGTTAGCTTGTTTTGGCAAACACTTTTTACGCTGGGGGTTTTGGAAAAAAGCCATGCCCCCTTATAAAAAGGAGTTTTTCAAGTATTGCATGAATGAACAAGAGGAAACTTTGAAAGAGGAAGTTTTTGCTGGTCTGGTTCCTGAATCAGGAAAAGTTTATACTCAGATGGCTCTTCATTGGTTTGATAAGACAAAGGCAGCTTATGTGGACTTTAGTAACATTTTATGTCCTGTTCTCGTCATTTCAGGAACCAAGGATAAGATGACTCATCCTAATATTGCTAGAAGAACAGCTAAGAACTACCGTGATTCTGTTCTCGTTTCCTTAACAGGTGCAGATCACATGTATGAAAGTGGCAAATACCAGCAGAAGACCTTGAAGGTTATTAAGGGTTGGAGCCAGCAAAATGATTTTGTGGATTAGTCACGAAAGATAATCAGAAGAAGTTGGAAGGCAATTCCAGCTTTTTTAGTTTTCACTTGAAACGTCTTTTTGAAAATTTAGAAAATTTAGTCACAAAGAGTCCTCACTATGGTATAATTGAAAAAAAGTATGTATTGGAGAACACCCATGGCGATAATAATGGATGGTAAGGCCCTAGCTGTTAAAATGCAGGATCAATTGCAAGAAAAGGTAGCACGTCTAAAAGAAAAGGAATGGATTGTGCCAGGACTCGTGGTAATCATGGTCGGTGATAACCCTGCCAGTCAGGTTTATGTGCGTAATAAGGAACGTGCTGCTAAAAAGGCTGGCTTCCATAGTCAGACGGTCAATCTTTCTGAGAGTATTAGTGAGGAAGAGTTGATTGAAGTTATTGAGCGCTATAATCAGGATCCGCTTTTCCATGGTATCTTGGTTCAATTGCCACTGCCTAATCATATTAATGAAATGCGTATTCTTTTGGCTATTGATCCTAAAAAAGATGTTGATGGTTTTCATCCTATGAATACTGGTAATCTCTGGAATGGTCGCCGTCAAATGGTGCCTTGTACACCGGCTGGGATTATGGAAATCCTTCGTGAGTACAATGTTGAATTGGAAGGTAAGACAGCAGTTATTATCGGACGTAGTAATATTGTTGGTAAACCTATGGCTCAGCTTCTTCTAGAAAAGAATGCAACAGTTACCTTGACCCACTCACGAACACCGCATTTGGCTAAGGTTTGTAGCAAGGCAGATGTCTTGATTGTAGCTATTGGACGTGCAAAATTTGTAACAGAAGACTATGTCAAAGAGGGTGCTGTTGTCATTGATGTGGGAATCAACCGTGATGAAGAAGGCAAACTTTGTGGTGACGTTGATTTTGATCAAGTGAAAGATAAGGTTGGCATGATCACGCCTGTTCCGGGTGGTGTAGGCCCTATGACTATTACTATGCTGATGGAACAGACCTATCAAGCTGCTCTTCGTAGTGCGAAAGGATAGTTTATGAAAGTTGATGACGATTTAGCTAGGCAAGTGATAACACCTCGCTTGAGAGAGTCTCACAAGGGTTCTTACGGTCGATTGCTTTTAGTTGGTGGGCTTTATCCTTATGGTGGTGCCATCATTATGGCTGCCATAGCTTGTGTCAATAGTGGGGCAGGCTTGGTCACAGTGGCTACGGATCGTGAAAATATCACAGCCCTTCATGCTCATCTCCCTGAAGCCATGGCTTTTGACCTTAGAGAGACTGAAAGATTTCTTGAGAATCTTAGGGCAGCTGATGTGGTATTAATCGGTTCTGGCCTAGGTGAAGATGGTGCAGCTAGTCAGGCTATGGACTTGGTGCTGGCAAATATTAGGGCAGATCAAAATTTGGTTGTTGATGGTTCAGCTCTCAATCTTTTGGCTAAGAAGAATAAGAAGAGCTTACCAGATTGTCACCTTACTCTCACCCCACATCAAAAAGAATGGGAACGCTTGTCTGGTTTTAGGATTCCAGAGCAGACAGTTTCCAACACTCAAAAAGCCTTAGGTGAGTTCCAAGCTGGGACAATCCTGGTTGCCAAGAGTCACAAGACGGCTGTCTATCAAGGTGAAAAAGTAGCTCATTTAGAAGTTGGTGGGCCTTATCAAGCCACAGGAGGAATGGGAGATACCTTAGCTGGTATGATTACTGGTTTTCTGGCCCAGTTCCCTTCAATTGATCGCTATAAGGCTGTCACAGTAGCTACCTGGCTTCACTCAGCTATTGCTGATGATCTGGCTAAAAATGCCTATGTGGTTTTGCCGACACATATCAGTAAAGCCATTCCTAGCTGGATGAAAAAGTTGTCAATATAATCTAAAAAACGTGTCTTATATTGAGGCAAGTTTTTTTAGATTTCGACATTTTTTTAAGATTGCTGAAGCTTATTTGTGATAAAATAAAAGAGAATTTTTATGAGAACATAGAGGAAAAAAAGTGACATCATTTTCGAAAAAACTCAGTCAAAAATGGGAAAAACGGCGCCAAAAACAAAAAGAAAAACGAGCGAATAAGCCTAGAAAGCCAGTAAACATCTCACGTCGTGTTTACTTGCTTTTTGGTGTAGTCTTTGTCCTTTTTTTGTTGCTTTTTGCACGTTTGACCTATATGCAGGTTTATAACAAATCGTTTTATACGAAAAAATTAGAGGATAACTCCAAGTATACGGTTAGAATTGCAAGCGAACGTGGGCAAATCTTTGATGCTAAGGGGGTCGCTCTTACGACCAACCAGAGTAAGGACGTTATCACCTTTACACGTAGCAATTTGGTGTCATCAGATACTATGAAGAAGGTCGCTGAAAAGTTAGCGACCATGGTAACACTAACGGAGACGAAGGTAACAGCACGCCAGAAACGCGATTTCTATCTAGCGGATTCTGCCACCTACAAACGTGTGGTTAATGATCTTCCAAAGGACAAGAAAACAGATAAGTTTGGTAATAAATTAGCTGAAGCTACTATTTACAACAATGCTGTTGATGCCGTTCCTGATGAAGCAGTGGATTACACTGAGGATGAGCTTAAGATTGTCTACATTTACTCACAGATGAATGCTGTTTCTAATTTCTCAACAGTCACATTGAAAACAGGAGACTTGACGCCTGAACAAATTGCGATTGTAGCGGCTAAACAGAAGGAACTTAATGGTATTACGGTTGCTAAGGATTGGGAGCGTCATACGGTTGATTCAGCCTTGTCTCCTCTCATCGGGAAAGTCTCAAGTTCAGAAGCAGGTTTGCCACAAGAAGATGCCAAGGAATACCTCAAAAAAGGTTATGCCCTTAATGACCGTGTAGGAACTTCTTATCTAGAAAAAGAATACGAGGAGAAGCTACAAGGGAAACATACTGTTCGTGAGATTACAGTAGACAAGGAAGGCGAAGTTGATAGTGATAAAATCACTCAAAAGGGAAGTAAGGGTAACAATCTGCAGTTGACCATCGACCTTGATTTCCAAAAAGGAGTTGAAGATATCCTAGGTCAACAGCTTTCTTCAGAGATTTCAGAGAACAAAGCTACCTATTCTGAAGGAATGTATGCAGTTGTTATGAATGCTGACACTGGTGCTGTACTTGCCATGGCGGGGCAAAAACATGAACAAGGAGCACAAGATTTTAAAGCAAATGCCTTAGGAACAATCACTGATGTCTTTATTCCAGGATCTGTTGTTAAGGGAGCAACCCTAACTGCTGGTTGGCGTTCAGGTGCCATCTATGGAAATCAGGTCTTGACTGACCAACCAATCAACATTGCTGGTTCAGCCTCGATTACGTCTTGGTTTACAGATCAAGGTAGCCGTCCTATTACCGCGACACAGGCTCTAGAATATTCATCAAATACCTATATGGTGCAGATTGCAATCAAACTACTTGGCCAACAATATGTTCCAGGCATGGCCTTGTCGACTGACAATATGGATAAGGCCATGACGACACTTCGTGATACCTACGCTGATTTTGGTATGGGGGTATCTACAGGGCTTGATTTGCCTGGAGAATCAGAAGGTTATATTTCTAAGAATTACAATGTAGCCAACGTCTTGACAGAAGCTTTTGGTCAGTACGACTCTTATACAACTATTCAATTGGCTCAATATGTTGCTTCAATTGCAAATGGTGGTAAACGTGTAGCACCTCATATTGTGGGAGGTATCTATGATGCTGGTACTAATGGTAGCTTAGGAACTCTAGCTTCAACGGTAGATACACGTGTATTAAATACCTTACCTCTTGATTCTGAGCAGATGGGGATTATCCAACAAGGCTTTAATGATGTCGTTAATTCCGGTTCTAGCCTTGCGACTGGTAAAGCTATGGCAAGTTCTATTATTCCAATTAGTGGTAAAACAGGGACAGCCGAAACTTATGCAACGGATGCTTCCGGTAACTCTGTAACAACGGTTAACCTTAATGCAGTGGCCTATGCGACTGCCAAAGATGGTACTAAGTTGGCAGTTGGGATTATGTATCCACATGCTCTAGACTGGAAGAGTAAGGCTCATCAAAATGCGGTCAAAGCTATCATGGAACTTTATCAAAATACTCACTAAATATGAAAATCTCTTGTGCCTTGCACGAGGGATTTTTCTGTGATATAGTGTTTGAGTATTTGTTCTTGGGTAAAGACATATCCATGACAGTGACAAAAGATAAGAGATGAATAAAATCATATAAAGAACAGGAGACCTTCATGCTTTATCCTACTCCAATTGCGAAGCTGATTGATAGTTTTTCAAAACTCCCTGGAATTGGGGCTAAAACAGCGACACGCCTAGCTTTTTATACTATTAGCATGTCTGATGAAGATGTCAATGATTTCGCAAAAAACCTCTTAGCAGCCAAACGTGAATTGACTTATTGTTCGGTCTGTGGTCGTTTGACAGATGATGATCCCTGTAACATTTGTACAGATGAAACGAGAGATCGTACTAAGATTTTGGTTGTTGAAGACTCCAAAGATGTTTCAGCTATGGAAAAGATTCAGGAATACCGTGGTCTCTACCATGTGCTTCAAGGGCTTATTTCCCCTATGAATGGTGTTGGACCAGATGATATTAACTTGAAAAGTTTGATTACTCGTCTTATGGATAGCGAGGTTGACGAAGTTATCATTGCTACTAATGCAACAGCAGATGGTGAGGCAACATCTATGTATATTTCACGTGTCCTCAAACCTGCGGGAATCAAAGTGACTCGTTTAGCGCGTGGTTTGGCTGTTGGTTCTGACATCGAGTATGCTGATGAAGTGACCTTGCTAAGAGCTATCGAAAATCGAACAGAACTTTAGGAAAAGTGTTGGTAAGTCCAGCGCTTTTCGTTTGCAGTAAGTAGGTTTCTCATTAAAAATTTGGTAAAATAAAGTAAACGCTTTAATGACGAGGGATCATGATGCAGATTGAAAAGATTTTAAACAACAATGTTGTTCAGGCTTTGGATAATAATGTGGAATACATTGTCATGGGCAAGGGACTGGGCTTTCAAAAGAAGGTCGGAGACTTTGTTGATAAGGAAAAGATTGAAAAGACTTTTGTTTTAGAAAATACAGAGGCAGTAGAGGAATGGTCTCGTGTTTATGTCAATTTGCCTGAAGGTGAAATGCAGGTCTTTTTGAATATCCTTACTTTTGCTGAAGCTGTCTTACAAACCAAGTTTGACCCCTCTTTTTTCATCGCCCTAGCTGACCACCTACATTACGCCATTGAAAGAAGTGGAGAAGGTATTTCTCTGCAGAATCCCTTGGCTTGGGAGGTTCGAAAATTTTACCCTCGGGAGTATGAGATTGGAAAACAAGCTCTTTGTTTGATTGCCAAGGATTTAGAAGTTAAATTGGCAGATGATGAGGCTGCCTCTGTCGCTTTACATTTTGTCAATGCACAAAAGGATGCGGGTCTCCATGAAAAAGACCGACAGATGACTCAAATTGTGGTTGGGATTAGTGACATTGTCCGTCTTCATTTTGGTTATGATTTGGATGAGGATAGTTTCTCGTATAACCGTTTTATGACCCATCTCCAATACCTAGCCCAACGGATTGTGAGTGGGGTTAGTGGTGGTAAAAATGATGCTTTTCTTTACGAGCAGGTTAGGGTAAATTATCCAGAATCCTTTATCTGTACCCAAAAGATTGCTAACTATATTAAGACAGGTTACACTTTTGAATTGAGTTTGGACGAACAGGTCTATTTAACCATTCATATTCAACGTCTTAAGGATAGTTTGGATAAGTAAGCGATTCACGGAGAGGCCATACAAAAAGCAGACAATTAGACTTAAGTCTGCTTTTTCTGTGTCCTTATGGTATAATGAGGTGATTAATATTAAACTAAAAATACTCAAAGTTAGGATTCTATGTATTTGAGTATTTCTATAAAAAGCTAATGAGTTAGTGAAAGGAAGCGAGCGGTTCTGTGCTTGGAGTGAGCATAGCCGTTCCTAAAGAATCTTATGTATATTGAAATGATTGACGAGACTGGACAAGTCTCTGAGAAATTAAAAGAACAAACTTTGGAGTTGCTAGATTTTGCAGCACAAAAACTTGGCAAGGAAGACAAGGAAATGGCTGTTACATTTGTAACCAACGAACGCAGCCACGAACTAAACTTGGAATATCGTGATACAGACCGTCCAACGGATGTCATTAGTTTGGAGTATAAGCCTGAGTTAGATATTAGCTTTGATGAGGAAGAGTTGGCTGAAAATCCTGAATTAGCTGAAATGATGGGAGAGTTTGATAGTTATATCGGTGAACTCTTTATTTCCGTTGATAAGGCTCATGAACAAGCTGAGGATTATGGACATAGTTTTGAACGTGAGATGGGTTTCTTGGCTGTTCACGGTTTTCTCCATATCAATGGCTATGACCATTACACCCCAGAAGAAGAAGCGGAAATGTTTGGATTACAGGAAGAAATTTTGACTGCTTATGGACTTACGCGACAATAATCCACAAAAAAAGTGGAAAAATAGAGAATTTACAGCTAGTTTTGAGTTTGCTCTGACAGGAATAATAACGGCTTTTAAAGAAGAACGCAATATGCGCAAGCACTTGGTTTCAGCTATCTTGGTGGTATTGGCTGGCTTGATTTTCCGTGTGTCTGCGACAGAATGGCTCTTTCTTTTGATGGCAGTTTTTCTCGTAATTGCCCTAGAGATTGTTAATTCTGCCATTGAAAATGTTGTCGATTTAGCTAGTAATTATCACTTTTCAATGCTAGCAAAAAATGCCAAGGATATGGCCGCTGGAGCTGTTTTAGTGGTTTCTTGTTATGCAGTTATTACGGGGATGATTGTTTTCATACCTAAAATTTGGCACTTAATTTTCAATTAAAACGAAATAGGAAAGAAGTTATATGACATTTAAATCAGGATTTGTGGCTATTCTCGGCCGTCCTAATGTAGGAAAATCAACGTTTTTGAACCATGTTATGGGGCAAAAGATTGCTATCATGAGTGATAAGGCTCAAACAACCCGCAATAAAATTATGGGAATTTACACAACCGATAAGGAACAGATTGTCTTTATCGATACCCCAGGGATTCACAAGCCTAAGACGGCTCTTGGGGATTTCATGGTGGAATCTGCTTATTCAACCCTTCGTGAGGTTGATACAGTCCTCTTTATGGTACCAGCGGATGAGCCTCGTGGTAAGGGTGATAATATGATTATCGAACGCCTCAAACAAGCTAAAGTTCCAGTTATCTTGGTAATCAATAAGATTGACAAGGTCCATCCAGATCAGCTCCTAGAGCAGATTGACGATTTCCGTACACAAATGGATTTCAAGGAGATTATTCCGATATCTGCCCTCCAAGGGAACAATGTTTCCCACCTTGTGGATGTCTTGAGTGATAACCTTGAGGAAGGGTTCCAATATTTCCCAGCGGACCAAATCACCGATCACCCTGAGCGTTTCTTGGTATCAGAGATGATTCGTGAAAAAGTCCTTCAGTTGACACGTGAAGAAATTCCACACTCTGTTGCGGTTGTCATTGATGAGATGAAGCGTGATGAAGACACGGATAAGATTCATATTCGTGCGACAATCATGGTTGAGCGTGACAGCCAAAAAGGGATTGTTATTGGTAAACAAGGTTCCATGCTCAAGAAAATTGGTACCCTTGCTCGTAAAGATATTGAAGTCATGCTCGGGGACAAGGTCTTCCTTGAAACCTGGGTTAAGGTTAAGAAAAATTGGCGTGATAAAAAACTTGATTTGGCCGATTTTGGTTACAATGAAAAAGAATATTAAAAAGCTGGGCACTTGCTCGGCTTTCTTGCTAGAAGGAGGAGCAGATGCCTGAGTTACCTGAGGTAGAAACTGTTAGACGAGGTTTAGAACGGTTAGTAGTAGGTCGGACTATTTTGTCGCTTGAGGTCAAGGTTCCAAAAATGATTAAGACCTCCTACGATAGTTTTTTGACTGATTTACCTGGTCAAACCATTCAAGCCCTGCGACGAAGAGGCAAGTACTTGATTTTTGACTTTGGACAGTTGATTATGATTTCCCACTTGCGTATGGAGGGAAAATACCTGCTGTTTACAGATCAAGTTCCTACCAACAAGCATTTTCACTTATTTTTTAAGTTAGATGATGGCTCCACCCTCGTCTATCAAGATGTCCGCAAGTTTGGAACCTTTGATTTATTGGCTAAAAGTCAAGAGGAGGCTTATTTTACAAGGAAAAAGCTTGGTCCTGAACCTACTAAGAAGGCCTTCAAATACGCTCTATTTGAGAGAGCCTTGATGAGTTCTGCAAAGCCCATTAAAAGTCTCCTCTTGGAGCAAAAATTGGTGGCTGGTCTAGGAAATATCTATGTTGATGAGGTGCTTTGGGCGGCCAAGGTTCATCCTGAAATGCCAGCAAAGGAACTCAGTAAGGTAGCCATGAAGCGGGTCCATGATCAAACGATTGCCATTTTACAGCTTGGCATTGAAAAAGGCGGCTCAACCATAAGGACCTATCGTAATGCCCTTGGTGAGGACGGAACCATGCAGAACTATTTGCAGGTTTACGGAAAGACGGGACAGCCTTGTCCACGCTGCGCAAGCACAATTGAAAAAATCAAGTTAGGAGGAAGAGGGACACATTTGTGTCCTCATTGTCAGAAACGATGATTATTGGGTTAACAGGTGGTATTGCTTCAGGAAAATCAACGGTTGTTGAAATGATTAAAGAGGCAGGTTACAAGGTCATTGATGCTGATCAGCTTGTCCACGATATGCAGGCCAAAGGAGGCCGTTTGTATAGTGCCTTGCTTGATTGGTTGGGAGAGGGGATTCTCCTTCCTAATGGAGAATTGAATCGTCCTAAACTAGGGCAACTGATTTTTTCGAATGAGGAGATGAGACATCGGTCTGCTGAGATTCAAGGGACAATTATTCGAGAGGAACTAGCAACTCAAAGGGATTGTTTGGCCAAGAAAGAAGATGTTTTTTTCATGGATATTCCCTTACTTATTGAGAATGGGTATCAGGACTGGTTTGACCAGATTTGGTTGGTGGCAGTGTTACCTGAGGTCCAGCGCCAACGCTTGATGAAACGTAATCACTTAAGTTCAAAGGAAGCTAATATGCGTATCGCTAGCCAGATGTCTTTAGAAGAGAAAAAGCCTTATGCCAGCTTGGTTCTTGATAATAATGCTAGTCTCGATGATTTGAAGGAGAAAGTGAAGAGCGCAATAAATGATTTACCTAGCTCCTCATAGCTAACCATTGTGATATAATGGATAGTGAATTTTAGAAAGAAGATGATTATTTGCGCCAAAAAGAGCTTAAAAGTACTGATTGGCAACGTAACCTTAAAATTGCATGGATAGGAACCTTCTTTACTGGAGCTAGTTTCTCCATTGTTATGCCTTTCATGGCCCTCTACATTGAGGAACTAGGTGTTAAAGGAGACATGGTTGAATGGTATACTGGTTTGTCTGTTGCCATCTCTGCTTTAGCCTCGGCCTTGGTTTCACCTGTTTGGGGACGCTTGGCTGACCGTTATGGCCGAAAGCCCATGATGATTAGAGCCAGCATGGTGATGACTTTTACAATGGGAGGTCTTGCCTTAGTCCCAAATGTTTTCTGGCTGCTTTTCTTAAGAACGCTGAATGGTTTGTTTGCGGGGTATGTTCCAAATGCCACAGCTTTAATTGCTAGTCAGGTTCCTCAGAACCGTTCTGGCTATGCCCTGGGGACCTTATCTACGGGTCTAACGGCAGGTGTTCTGATTGGCCCTTTGTTAGGTGGTACCTTGTCTGAGGCGTTTGGTATGAGAGGGACCTTTTTATTGGTGGGCCTCATTCTATTTATCTGCTGCCTCTTAACTGTCTTTGGTTTGCGAGAGAATTTTCAACCTATCGAAAAGGGAGAGATGATGACTCTTTCTCAGATTTGTGCGAAAATTCCCAGCAAATCTATGTTGATTGGCCTTTTTGTGACCAGTATGATTATCCAGATTTCTGCCCAATCGATTGCGCCTATGTTGGCCCTCTATATTCGTTATTTAGGTCAGAGGGACAATATCCTTTTTTACTCAGGTTTAATTGTTTCTGCTATGGGCTTCTCTAGTCTCTTGAGTACCCCTTTTCTGGGAAAATTGGGAGACCGTATTGGGAATCATCGCTTGCTTTTAATGGGGCTATTTTATAGCTTCCTCTTGTATTTCCTTTGTGGTTTTGCCGGTTCAGCCTTGCAATTGGGTATCTTACGTTTTGCCTATGGCTTCGGTGTGGGTGCCCTTATGCCTAGTGTCAATTCTTTATTGACCAAGATGACACCCAAGGAAGGAATCTCAAGAATATTTAGCTTTAATCAAAGCTTTTCATACATTGGACAAGTTTTAGGTCCTTTTGTTGGTTCGGCAGTTGCGACTGGACTAGGTTATCGCTGGGTCTTCTTTGTGACCGCAATGATTGTCTTTGGAAATTTTGTCTGGTCCTTAATCATCTTTAGAAAATCGCTAGGAGTCAAGAATATAGGTGAGAGTTAAAATTAATTTAAAGTGTAGTGAATGTGGGAGCATCAACTATCTCACAAGTAAAAATAAACAAAATCATCCTGAGAAAATTCAGGTACCCAAATTCTGCCCCAAGGATAGAAAAGTAACCTTACATGTTGAATCTTAAAGGGTTCTATGGTAGAATAAAAAGGACTTTTTCGGAGGAATAACTATGTACGACTTATTATTAACGCTGCTCTTGGTGATGTCAGCTATTATTGTGATTGCGGTATTCATGCAGCCACAAAAGAATCCAAGTAGCAATGTCTTTGATGGTGGTGGGTCAGAAGCACTATTTGAACGTAGTAAACCACGTGGTTTTGAAGCCTTTATGCAACGCTTTACAGGAATCATGGTTTTTCTATGGATTGTAGATGCAATCGTCCTTTCCATTCTCTCAAGTAAGTAATGAGCTGACTGAGGTTGGCTCATTTTTTGCGTTATAGTCAATAAATAAAAGAAAAGGAAATCATGAAAGAATCTATTATAAATTATTTGAAGGAGCATGGGAAATCCAGTGTAAACGACATTGCCCAGGCTCTTAATCATGCTGGGGGAGAAAAGTTTCCTCAGCTCATCAAGGCCATATCAGCCATGGAAAGTAAGGGGCAGTTGCGTTTTAATCGAGATGGCTCTGTTTCCTTGCGTCCTAAGAAAGAAAATCCAAATCAGGTGACTGTTGAAGGTGTTTTCCGTGCCAATAAGAACGGTTTTGGTTTCTTGCATGTCGATGACAGTGAAGATGATATGTTCATTGGTCGTAATGATGTTGGCCATGCTATTGACGGTGATACTGTTGCTGTTGTTATCAAGAAGCCAGCGGATCGTTTGCGTGGGACGGCAGCAGAAGCACGGGTTGTTGAAATTGTAGAACGTTCGCTTAAGACTGTTGTAGGGAAATTTATCCTTAGCGACGAGAAAGAACCTTATGCTGGTTACATTAAGTCTAAAAATCAAAAAATTCAGCAGCCAATTTATATTAAGAAAGAACCAGTTGCCCTAGACGGTACTGAAATTATCAAGGTTGATATTGAAAAATACCCTAACCGTCACTATGATTATTTCGTAGGAAGTGTTCGTGACATTATTGGTCATCAAGGGGATGCTGGTATTGATGTCTTGGAAGTCTTAGAATCAATGGATATTGTTTCAGAGTTCCCAGAGGATGTCATGGCGGAAGCAGAAGCTGTACCAGATGCACCTAGTCAGGAAGACCTCCTTGGTCGTGTTGACCTTCGTCAAGAGGTAACCTTTACTATTGATGGAGCTGATGCGAAGGACTTGGATGATGCGGTCCATATTAAACGTTTGCCAAATGGTAATTTTGAGCTTGGTGTTCATATTGCCGATGTGTCCTACTATGTCACTGAAGGTTCAGCTCTTAACCGTGAGGCCGTAGCACGTGGGACTTCGGTTTATGTGACAGACCGTGTGGTGCCAATGTTGCCTGAGCGTCTTTCAAATGGTATTTGTTCACTAAATCCCAATGTTGATCGCTTGACTCAGTCAGCCATTATGGAGATTACTCCAAAAGGTAAGGTGGTTAATCATAAGATTTGCCAATCTGTGATTAATACAACCTTCCGTATGACCTACAGTGATGTCAATGAGATGTTGGCTGGAAATCCAGAAAAGATTGAGCAGTTTAAGCCAATCATGGAGTCTGTATCAGCCATGGCAGAACTGCATAAGATTTTAGAAGACATGCGTGAGCGTCGTGGTGCCCTTAACTTTGATACATCTGAAGCTCGTATCTTGGTAAATGAGAAGGGGATGCCAGTGGATATCGTGGTGCGTGAACGTGGAACAGCCGAGCGAATGATTGAATCCTTCATGTTGGCTGCCAATGAATGTGTGGCAGAGCATTTCGCTAAGGCTAAGTTGCCATTTATCTACCGTATCCACGAAGAGCCAAAAGCTGAGAAATTGCAACGCTTCATGGATTATGCCTCTATTTTTGGTGTTCAAATCAAAGGAACTGCCAATAAGATGGATCAGCTAGACTTGCAAGAGTTTATGGCCAAAGTTCAGGGAAAACCTGGAGCAGAGGTCATGAACATGATGCTGCTTCGTTCAATGCAACAAGCCCGCTATTCAGAACACAACCACGGACACTATGGACTTGCGGCTCAGTATTATACCCACTTTACTAGTCCAATCCGTCGTTACCCAGACCTCTTGGTTCACCGAATGATTCGTGAGTACACTAACAATATGTCTCAAGAAACACGTGAACATTTTGAAGAGGTTATTCCTGAGTTAGCGACATCATCTTCAACTCTTGAACGTCGTGCCATTGATGCCGAACGTGTCGTTGAAGCTATGAAAAAAGCGGAATACATGGAAGAGTTTGTTGGTCAAGAATTCGACGGTATTGTTGGAAGTGTGGTTAAATTCGGTATGTTTGTGGAATTGCCAAACACCATCGAAGGTTTGGTTCACATCACCACCCTTCCAGAATTTTACAATTACAATGAACGTACCATGACACTTCAGGGTGAAAAAACTGGTAAGACTTTCCGAGTTGGTCAGCCTATCCGTGTTAAATTAACACGTGCGGATAAGGAAACAGGAGACATTGACTTCCAATACCTTCCAAGTGAGTATGACATCACTGAAAAAGTAGACCACAAGGCACGTCAGGAACGTGAAGAGAAGGCGAAAACCTTCCGCAATAGAGGTCCACGTCGTGACCGTCAAAATGGAGACTTCGAACATCGTGGTAAACGTGGGGATAACCGTAACCGTCAAGATGGTAATGGTCGTAAAGGCTCTTATGAAGAAAAACGTAAGTCATCTAAGAAACCAGACAAACGTAAAAATCAAAACCGTCCTCATAATGATAACAAGGGACGTGAGAGTGGTCGTCGTAAGAAAAAAGGGAACAAACCTTTTTACAAGGACGTTGCTAAAAAACGAAAATAGGATGAGAATGGAGGGACTGCTATGCCAAAGGGTGAAGGCAATGTTGTTGCTCAGAATAAAAAGGCTAGACATGACTATAGTATCGTTGATACTATTGAAGCAGGTATCGTGCTGACAGGAACAGAGATTAAATCTGTTCGTGCGGCCCGCATCCAACTAAAAGATGGCTATGCCCAAATCAAGAATGGTGAGGCCTGGTTAATCAATGTCCATATTGCTCCTTTTGAGCAAGGAAATATTTGGAATCAAGATCCAGACCGTACGAGAAAGTTGTTGCTTAAGAAAAAACAGATCACCAAACTTCAAAATGATCTTAAGGGTACAGGAATGACCCTAGTTCCTCTTAAGGTCTACCTAAAAAACGGTTTTGCCAAGGTATTGCTCGGTATTGCCAAAGGGAAACACGATTACGATAAACGTGAGTCTATCAAGCGTCGTGAACAAGAGCGTGATATTAAACGTATTATCAAGAGTGTTAATCGTTAAACTGCCTATCATCTAAGACTACTATAGTCTTAGATGATTTTTTGTTTTTGGCTTTAAGACATGATATAATGAGAGTACCATGCGGTCTTTAGTTAGGATACTAGCTATACCTGACTCTAGCTGTGATACTGTAAAGGAGATTAGCGATGCCAGTAGATGCTAAAACAAAATACAAGGCCAAGAAGACTAAGATTGTTTTCTTTGACATTGACGACACCCTTCGTGTTAAAAAGACAGGCTACATTCCTGAATCTATTAAGGCTGTTTTCAAAGGGCTTAAAGAAAAAGGAATCTTGACGGGGATTGCCACAGGACGTGGCTACTATGGTGTCGTTGAGGACATTCGAGACCTAGAGCCCGATTATTTTGTAACCATCAATGGAACTTATGTGATTAATCGAAAAGGGGAAGAAATTTATAACCAACCCCTCGCTCGTGAGGTTACAGAAGCCTTTGTTGCTTGGTGCAAAGAGATTGGGATTGCTTGGGGCTTTGCTGGTAAGGATAAGCCAGTTGTCTCAGAGCGTTCAGATTTGATTGATAATGCTATGAAACCAGTCTATGGTCTTTGTGATGTGGAGCCAGACTTTCACTTGTCGAATGATGTTTACCATATGTGGACTTTTGCGGAAAATGATGGTGACCTTGAATTACCAGAAGAACTCGCATCCCATGTCCGTATGGTACCCTGGCACGAACACTCCTCTGACGTCGTAGCAAATGGTATCTCAAAGGCCTCTGGTGTCGAGCATGTCTTGGAGCATGAAAATCTTAAACCAGTCAATGCCATGATGTTTGGTGATGGTCCAAACGATATGGAAATCTTTGACTATGTTGGACTTAAGATTGCGATGGGTAATGCCACACCAGAATTGAAAGAAAAAGCAGATTACGTTACAGGAACAATAGAAGAAGATGGCATTTTCAATGCCTTGGAGGAACTCGGATTGGTAGAAAAAGAACTTCATTTCCCACAACTTGACTTGGATACAGTAGAAGGTCCAGTCGCAACAATTAAAACAAATCATGGTAATTTGGTCATCAAACTCTTCCCTGATCATGCACCATTAACAGTTACTAACTTTGTCAATTTGGCCAAGAGTGGCTACTATGATGGTGTGATTTTCCACAGAATTATCAAGGACTTTATGATTCAAGGTGGTGACCCAACTGGTACTGGTATGGGTGGTGAGTCAAGCTTTGGTGGTAGCTTCCAGGACGAATTTTCTGAAGAGCTCTATAACCTCCGTGGTGCGCTTTCTATGGCTAATGCTGGACCAGATACAAATGGTAGCCAATTCTTCATCGTTCAAACGTCTGAAATTCCTTATGCTAAAAAGGAACTCGAACGTGGTGGATGGCCAGCACCAATCGCAGAAGCTTATGCTGAAAATGGGGGAACACCTCATCTAGACCGTCGTCACACAGTCTTCGGTCAATTGGTGGATGAAGACTCTTACAAGGTGCTTGATGAAATTGCCAATGTTGAGGTTGGGGCTCAAGATAAGCCACTTGAGGATGTTGTAATTGAAACAGTTGAGGTAGCAGACTAAGATGAAGATTGGAGACAAGCTTAGGGGTGTTATCACAGGCATCAAGCCTTACGGTGCCTTTGTTTCATTGGAAAATGGTACCACAGGCTTGATTCACATCTCAGAGATTAAGACAGGTTATATCGACAATATCTACAATACCTTAAAGGTAGACCAGGAGGTCTTAGTTCAAGTTGTTGATTTTGATGAATTTACACAAAAGGCCAGTCTTTCTTTGAGAACCCTTGAGGAAGAAAAAAATAAAATCCCTCATCGTCATCGTTTTTCTGATAGTCGTTTGAACTATGGCTTTAAACCTTTGGCAGAAGCAATGCCAGGATGGATTGAAGAAGGACTTGACTATCTTAGACAAGAGCATGAGGAGAAATAGCAAAAGCTGACTCACGATGAGTCAGCTTTTTATATGGCTATTGAATTTGAGTGCAAACGAAAAGGTCCTCAACTTAATTGAAGACCCTTCTGGATTAATTAAACATCAAAATAGAGCAATTCTTTTGGTGTGTGTGTGAAGACTTCAAAGCCGTCTTTTGTAACATAACCACAGTCCTCGATACGAACACCAACTTTTTCAGGAATGTAGATACCTGGTTCAACTGAGAAGCACATTCCTTCTTCAATGACCATGTCATTTCCTTCCATGATAGAAGGGAATTCATGCACATCCATTCCGATACCGTGTCCGAGGCGGTGGTTGAAGTATTCGCCGTAACCAGCTTTTTCAATAACATTACGTGCTGCAGCATCGACTTCGCTGGCAGTTACACCTGGTTTAATCATATCTAGGGCAGCCTGTTGAGCTTCTAAAGTCAAGTGGTAGATTTCTTTTTTGAAATCATCGGGTTTTCCAACAGCGACTGTTCGCGTCATATCTGAAGCATAGCCATTCACCATACAGCCCAAGTCGAAGAGAAGAAGAGCATCTTTTTCAATTTTGTTGCTTCCAGGAATGCCGTGTGGGTTGGCTGCATTGTTACCAGTCAAGACCATAGTTTCAAAGCTCATTTCATAGCCCAAGCGTTTGATGCCAAATTCGATTTGAGCAATGATGTCTGTTTCAGTAACATCGAGAGAAATATTGTCGAAACCGATATTAACAGCTTTATCAGCATAATCACCGGCAACAAGCATTTTTTGAATTTCATCAGCTGACTTGATAACGCGCATTTTTTGAATGAATGGTGTCAGGTTTTCAAAGCGACCTTCAAAGACCGATTGCAATCCTTGGAACTTGGTCACATTAAGATTGTCAAACTCTGCATAAATAATAGGGCTGTCTGTGCTTGCTAGGCCAGCTTTGATTTTTTGCCATGGATTTTCAGAGTCTACATAACCAAAGACTGGGAAGTCGAGTACAGCAGAGGCACGTGCAACCTCAAGAGCAGGTACAAATAGGGCAGGCTCACGATTTTCATAGACGAAGAGGAACATTTGGCGTTCATGTGGGTCACAATCAAAACCAGTAAGATAATTGACAGTTACAGGATCTGAAACAATAGCTAGCCCTGCTTTATTTTCATTCAAAAAATGACGAATGCGATCAAGTTTAGACATAGAAAAAAACTCCTTTGTATTTCTTACACTCATTCTGTCACTTTTATAAGGAAAATGCAAGCTGTTTTTTTGGCTTTTCATTAAATCATTTACTTTCATTGAGACTTTTTTAGGCTAGTTTTGTAAGCGATGGATAGTCTTGGAAACACGAAATGAGAGGCCTTTTTCTGAAATGGCTTTCTTCCTCATAACCACAAAGAAGGAATCCCTTTCATTTTTTTGTAAAAAATCAGTCAAAATAATTGAAAGTGTTTTCAGAATCTGATACAATTAGCGTGAAAGAGTGAGCGTAAAATGAGAAAGGAAGTGTTTTTATGAATACTGATGAAACAATCACTATTTATGACGTTGCGCGTGAGGCAGGCGTTTCGATGGCGACTGTGTCTCGTGTGGTAAATGGAAATAAAAATGTAAAAGAAAACACCCGAAAAAAAGTGCTTGAGGTCATTGATCGTTTGGATTATCGTCCAAATGCGGTTGCGCGTGGCTTGGCGAGTAAGAAAACCACTACTGTAGGAGTTGTCATCCCAAATATTGCAAATAGCTATTTTGCTACTTTAGCAAGGGGGATTGATGATATTGCAACGATGTACAAGTACAATATTGTCCTTGCTTCTAGTGATGAAAATGACGATCACGAAGTTACCGTGATTAACTCTCTATTTGCCAAACAAGTAGATGGTATCATCTTCATGGGTTACCACTTGACGGAAAAAATTCGTGCAGAATTTTCTCGTACCCGTACTCCGATTGTCCTAGCAGGAACAGTGGACCTCGAGCACCAATTACCGAGCGTTAATATCGACTATAAAGTTGCCGTTGAGGATTCTGTAACGCAACTTGCCAAGAATAATGAAAAGGTTGCCTTTGTATCAGGACCACTAATTGATGATATTAATGGCAAACTCCGTCTAGCTGGTTATAAGGCTGGACTTGAAAAGAATAATTTGCGTTACAATGAAGGTCTTGTCTTTGAAGCCAAATATAGCTATAGAGATGGCTTTGATTTAGCACAACGTGTTTTGAACTCTGGTGCCACTGCTGCCTATGTTGGAGAAGATGAATTGGCTGCAGGTCTCTTGAATGGCCTCTTTGCTGCAGGTAAATCAGTTCCAGAAGACTTCGAAATCATCACAAGCAATGACTCACCAATTACAAGCTACACACGTCCAAACCTTTCTAGTATTAATCATCCTCTCTATGATTTAGGGGCAGTTAGCATGCGTATGTTGACTAAAATCATGAATAAGGAAGAGCTCGAAGAAAAAGATGTTATTCTTAATCACGGTCTTACCTTACGTCAGTCAACAAAATAAAAAAGGAGTTGGGACATAAGTTTGTCTCAACTTCTCTTTTTTAGAAAAAGGGAGAACCAATGACTTTTGAGGATGCTTATTTTAAACAGAAGATCCTAAAACAGGATAGCCTAGAGCCTTTTGGTTTTACAACTACTGAGCAAGGTTACGAGTTCAGAAAAACACTGATGGCGGATGAACTTGAAGCTCGATTGCTTATTGATTTAGAAGGTAAGTTGACGGGACAGGTTGTTGATATCGATCTTGATGAGCCTTATGATATCTTCAGGAGTCCTCAGGCCACTGGAACTTACGTTGGTCAAGTCAGAGAAGCTTATGGAGAACTTCTCTCACAGCTAGCTGATTCTTGTTATGAAAATCAATTGTTCTCATCTCCACAAGCTAATCGCCTAGTTCAGTTTTTAGTTCAAGAATTTTCAGACCAAGCAGACCATCCTTTCGAAAAGGAACCAAGCTATTTGTCCTTTAGGGTTGATGGTAAATGGTATGCCTTGTTTTTTCCTCTTAAGGGAGAAAAACTAGGGCTTGATGGAGAAAAGGCGGATTTAATTTATGATGTGGTTAACCTGAAGGTTAATCCAAAGCAAATGGATAAGCTCTTGGAAATGGATGGGGTTTTTCCTAGCTACCATATGTCCAAGAAGACCTGGATTAGTCTTGTTTTAGACGAGACATTGTCGGACCAAACCATTATTGAGTTTCTTAGTGACAGTCGCTCCCTAGTGGCCCCAAAACATCTTAGAAAGGCTTTTGAGCCTCATTATTGGATTATCCCGGTAAATTTGAAATACTACGATATTGGAGAGGAGTTCTCCGCAAATGAGGAGATCCTTTGGACACAGAAAGCTAGTATGCAAAAGGGAGATTTGGTGGCTATCTATATTACGGCACCTACCAAGACCATACGTTACCTCTGTCAGGTTTTAGAAGCGAATATCCCTAATCAAGGTTATCGTGAAGAGGCGAGTATTAAGGAGTTGATGCGGATTAAACCCTTATACACCTTTAATGACACCGAATTTGACAGTGATAGGCTAAAGAGTTTAGGTATCAAAACTGTGCGAGGTCCAAGACATATGACGGATGAGTTAGTTCAGGCCTTATCCCCTTACCTAAAAGAAAAATAGAAGGAGGACATCATGCGAATTTTGATTGCACCTGATTCCTTTAAGGAAAGTTTGTCTGCAAAAGAGGTCGCCTTAGCTCTCAAATCGGGCTTTGAAAATGCCTTACCCGACGCTGATTTTGACCTCATGCCAATAGGTGATGGTGGCGAGGGCACCTTAGATGCTCTTGCTGAAAATCTAAATCTTGAGAAGAAAAGTATCGAGATTCCTCATGCCTATACAAGTGATGGAAGTGTTTCTTTTGCCAGCAATGGCCAGACTGCCGTTTTTGAAATGGCTGCGATTTGTGGCTTGGAACAGATTCCTAAGGATAAACGAAATCCTCTAGCTCTAACGACACAAGGCGTGGGTGAACTAATTGTTCATTTGGTTCAATCTGGCATCCGAGATTTTATCATAGGCGTAGGTGGGTCTGCTACCAATGATGGTGGTATTGGTATGGCATATGGATTGGGTTATCGTTTTTATGACTCTCAGGGACAGGAGCTTGAGCCAATAGGTGCTAATCTTGGTCTTATTAAAAAGGTATCCTCTAAAAATAAGATTGATTTGTCTGGTGTTACTATTCATCTGATTACTGACGTAGATAATCCCTTGTGTGGTCAAGATGGAGCGACCTATATTTTTGGTGGACAAAAAGGCCTAGCTCCTTCACAATTTAAAAAGGTTGACCAAGACATGACACAATTCTACGAAAACTTTGCTCCTGAGGTTTTAAAACTGGCTGGTTCAGGAGCCGGAGGAGGCATGGCAGCGGGTTTAGTAGCTTTTGCAGGTGCAGAAATTAAATCAGGGATTGACTTTGTACTTGATTGCGTTGATTTTGATCAACGTGTGAAGGAAGTTGATTTGGTCATAGTTGGTGAAGGACGTATGGATAGCCAGTCCTTGTCTGGTAAAGCACCGGTCGGGGTGGCTAGGCGGACACCATCAGCTATTCCCGTCATTGCTATCTGTGGTAGTTTGAAGGATGACTTGCCTGATTTTCCAGTAGCAGGTATCACAGCTGCTTTCCCTATCATTGGACAAGTATTAGAGTTAGACCAAGTTTTAGCTACCGCTAAGGAGAATCTCTATCGCACAGGACTCAATATTGGGAATGTCATCAAGCTCAGTAAAACATTGTGATATAAGAAAAAGCTGACTTTGCATCAGCTTTTATTTTCCGAATAGTTTAGCAAAAAATCCCTTTTTTTCAAGGATAGGTTCAGTTTCACTAGGAGCAAGGATATCAGGATAGAGTTCTGAAAATAACACTTTATCAAGATTCTCTGCTTGATTACTATGTACGATAAGACCGTATGGTGAGTGGGCCTTGGCCTCGTCAACGATAGTTGCAGAAATATTTAGTGCTTGAGCGGTCTTGATATAGGTAAATTGTGTCTGGTCGGCTAATTTTGGCGAAAGTTTGAGACTAAGATTAGGGTAAACGGCTAATAAGTCTTTTAATATTTGCGGAAAATTGTCAATTACAGTTTTCTTTTCGGCATTTTCCAATAGAACAGCTAGGACTACACGTTCCGCATAGGTTCCAAAATACTGACGAAGTTCATCGGGATTTAGGCGTTTTTCACCACTAGCGCATTGGAGCACTTTGTTTTCAAGTGAAGTCATAGGAATCTCCTCTTAGTTTTCTACTTGTATTATACAATATTTTGAATTCCTTTTCATTTGAGTTGCTTTCTGAGATTTTCAAAAACAATTGAAAATATTAAAAAATAGAAAATCGCTAGAAAATTCTGGTTTTAATTTGCTTAAGCCTTGATATTATGGTAATATATAGGTGTAAAAAATTTTAACTCATAAGGAGAGTATTGTAATGTCAATTATTACTGATGTTTACGCACGCGAAGTCCTTGACTCACGCGGTAACCCAACACTTGAAGTAGAAGTTTACACTGAATCTGGTGCATTCGGTCGCGGTATGGTTCCTTCAGGAGCTTCAACTGGTGAACACGAAGCAGTAGAACTTCGTGATGGTGACAAAGCTCGTTACGGTGGTCTTGGTACTCAAAAAGCAGTTGATAACGTAAACAACGTTATTGCTGAACACATCATCGGATTCGACGTACGTGATCAACAAGGTATTGACCGCGCAATGATCGCTCTTGACGGTACTCCAAACAAAGGTAAACTTGGTGCCAACGCTATTCTTGGTGTGTCTATCGCTGTAGCACGCGCAGCTGCTGACTACCTTGAAGTTCCACTTTACAGCTACCTTGGCGGATTCAACACTAAAGTTCTTCCAACTCCAATGATGAACATCATCAACGGTGGTTCTCACTCAGACGCTCCAATCGCTTTCCAAGAATTCATGATTGTACCTGCTGGTGCACCAACATTCAAAGAAGCTCTTCGTTGGGGTGCTGAAATCTTCCACGCACTTAAGAAAATCCTTAAAGAACGTGGACTTGAAACAGCCGTAGGTGACGAAGGTGGTTTTGCACCTCGTTTCGACGGAACTGAAGATGGTGTTGAAACTATCATCAAAGCTATCGAAGCTGCTGGATATGTACCAGGTAAAGACGTATTTATCGGATTTGACTGTGCATCATCTGAATTCTACGATGCAGAACGTAAAGTTTACGACTACACTAAATTTGAAGGTGAAGGCGCTGCTGTTCGTACTGCTGCAGAACAAATCGACTACCTTGAAGAATTGGTTAACAAATACCCAATCATCACTATCGAAGATGGTATGGACGAAAACGACTGGGACGGTTGGAAAGCTCTTACTGAACGTCTTGGTGGTAAAGTTCAATTGGTTGGTGACGACTTCTTCGTAACTAACACAGCTTACCTTGAAAAAGGTATTGCAGAACACGCTGCTAACTCAATCCTTATCAAAGTTAACCAAATCGGTACTTTGACTGAAACTTTCGACGCTATCGAAATGGCGAAAGAAGCTGGATACACAGCAGTAGTATCACACCGTTCAGGTGAAACTGAAGATTCAACAATCGCTGATATCGCAGTTGCAACTAACGCTGGTCAAATCAAGACAGGTTCATTGTCACGTACTGACCGTATCGCTAAATACAACCAATTGCTTCGTATCGAAGACCAACTTGGTGAAGTTGCAGAATACCGTGGTTTGAAATCATTCTACAACTTGAAAAAATAATTCTATAGTCATATAGAATAAAAAGAGGTTCCTTAGGAATCTCTTTTTTGTGTTTCTAAAGAATCTTAGATTGTGTTATGCATTGTCTCTAAATAGAAACTCTAAACATAAAAAGCCCCCTCAATCCTATTGATTTAGGGGACTTCGTCTTAGAATAGACCTTTAATCTTGTCTAAAGCTCCACTAACCATTTCGTTACCTGAAACAAGTGACTTAGCTTGGTCAAAGTATTCGCCCAAATCATCTTTATTGTCATCGACAAACTTTTTAGCAGCTTCGAAATCTTTCTTTTCGATCATTTCTTTTACTTGGTTAAATAGGTCCATTGGATTCATATCTGTTCTCCTTTATAAGTTTTTTTACAAAAACTATTTAATCACGCTTATAGCAAACTAGCAAGAAATATGTTTGAGGCGAGTGCTATGAGGATTATGATTTTCCAGTTAAGTACGATTGATAATTGTTTAATCTAAAAAAGGCAGTCCAAACAGGACTGCTTTTAAGGCTTATTGTTGTTCCGTTGAAGAACTACTTGACTCTGATTCACTTGAACTTGAGCTCGATTCAGATTCTGCAGGATGTAGTTCCTTGTAAGATGGGGTCTTGAATAGATCAGCTGTTGATTTATTGCCTTTTTGTTTGTAGAGGCTGGTTGATTTATCTTTCAGCTTTTTATTGATTTCTTTTAGTTGATCCATCTGTTTAGTGTAGGAAATCTTGCTAGAATCAACATGCTTCAAACCGTTTGGCGTATAGAAACGAAGAAGGTCACCTGTTTGAACAGCGTCACTCATCGAAAGCTGAGTTGCTACTGCCTTACGAATGGCTTCGTTATCTTTTTTAGTTGTCTCATCAGGGTTGGTAATTTCTTCCCCTGTTTGAGTGTTATAAAGTCGACCAGAGTAGCTGGTGTATTGAGGAGTAACATATTGACCTGAGGTTCTAAATGCGACGGTTTGCTTATTATCGGGAGATAGGAGGTCTTGTCCCATCTGGATATAAGAGCTAGTGTCAACTCCAAGAACGTGAAGGAGAGTTGGAAGGGCATCAACCTCACCACCAAAGGTGTTAGAGATACCACCACCAGTATAGCCTGGAATATGAATCATGTAAGGAACACGTTGAAGCATGGCTTTATCATAGTTTGACCAAGTTTCAGGGTTCTTACCGAGAAGTTCAGCAAGATTGCTGCTTCGTGTATCAGAGATACCATAGTGGTCACCGTACATGACAATAATCGAGTTATCGTAAAGACCGGTTTCCTTGAGGTAATCAAAGAAGTCTTTGATTGCTGAGTCAAGATAGTTAGCTGTTGCAAAATATCCGTTGACTGTCTCGTCTTTTGTTTCGGCAAGTGGGAAACCTTGTTCCTTTTCATCGCCTGAGAGAGAAGTATATGGGTAGTGGTTAGATACTGTAAGGTATTTAACGTAGAAAGGTTGTTGCATTTGTTCCAGATATTTGATGGAATCTGGGAACATGTACTTGTCATTTAGACCATACTGGAAGGAGTTTTCATCAGTTTTTTCAGTGAAGGCTGATGAGTCAAAGAAGTAATTATACCCCCATTGTTTATAGGTATTATTACGATTCCAGAAGGATCCAGTGTTTCCATGGAAAACAGCTGATGTATAATCGCCTGTTTGAGCTAGGATAGATGGTGCAGCATAGGCTGTATTGGTACCGCCATAGTTTACCATGTATGAGCCTGTGCTTAGTCCAAAGAGAGACGTTTCCATCAAGGTTTCAGCATCAGAAGTTTTACCTGATTTAACTTGGTGGAAGAAGTTTGAAAAGGCTAGAGTTTCATTTGAGTGATAAATGGAATTGATGAATGGTGTAACCTCATAGTCTTGACCGTCTACTTTGAGCTTGTAGTCAATGAGGAACTGTTGGAAGCTTTCCAGGTGAATAACGATGACGTTTCTTCCTTTAGCAATTCCGTAATACTTAGGATCAGGTGCTGCGTAATGCTCTTTAACGTAAGCTTCAACCTTTTTCATATCCTCAGCTGTTGCAGATGAACGAGCCTGTGAGGCCTGATAAGTTAAGTTACCAGAATAGGCTGTGAAGAAGGGGAGCCCCATAGCACGAACAATATAGTTATTTGAGAAACCACGTGTCAACAACTCGCCACGGTTAACTTCCGCTAAAAAGAGGTTAACTGAGAGAAGGAGTGTCGACAGTGCAGTAACGGCAAAACTAGCTCGTTTGTTAAATGGCTTGCTGTCCATTTTAAGCTTTTTCCTGAAACCAGCATAGATGAAGAAAGGAACATCAATCAGGTAGAAAAGATAGCTTGGCTCAAGAAGGTTCTTGGCTGAGTCTCCTAGTCCTGCTGCCGAACTAGAACTTGCTAGGATGGTATTTACAGTGATGAAGTCTGTAAACTCTCCAAAGTATATCACATTAGCAATAAGTAAGAGGTTAAGGATGACATAGATAGCAATGGTAATGCTGTAAAAGAAACGTCGTTTCTTGAAGTATAGTCCTAAACCCAGAAGCATTAATCCTAGTGGAATAGGGTTGATCAGCGAAAGCATAACCTGATATCTGCTTTCCAACTCAAGATTAATGTTGACGTAATAAGCGAATATGGTTTTTAGCCAGTAAAAGAAGAGTAACAAGAGGATAAATCCAAGTCTTGATGAAACTCCTTTCCAAAAGGCTTCAGTAATTTTTTTCAAAGTAATACTTCCTTTGATTCTATATTATCTTAATCATTATACCAAATAAGATAATGACTCTCAAAAATTTACTGCCATTGAGTGTGATATTCCTTGACATATAATTGATAAAATCTAGTCACGAAACAGAAATAATAGCATTTTTTTGGTATAATAGTAACATGAGTATATTGACGGTAAGTCCCTTTGCGGAGAAAAAAATCAAACAAGGAAAACAGCTTCTTTTAGCCGAAGATTTTCCAAATATAACTGAAAATAATCAGTTGGTTTATCTATATAGCCAATCCAAAGACTTTTTAGGAACGGGCTATTTGTCAAGTCAAAATAAGGGGATAGGATGGTTTCTGTCCCCTAAAAAACAACAATTGACAGTGACTTATTTTCAAGGACTTTTTGAAAGGGCTAAGGCCAAACGTCAATCCTATTATGATAATGAGTTGACGACAGCTTTTCGTCTTTTCAACCAAGATGGTGACGATTTTGGTGGTCTCACAATTGATTTATATGGGGATTATGCCCTCTTTTCATGGTACAATGCCTTTGTTTATTCCTTGAAAAATGATATTGTAGATGCTTTCCAAATGGTCTTTCCTGAGGTCTTGGGAGGCTATGAGAAAATCCGCTTCAAGGGTCTTGATTTCGAATCAGACCATCTTTTTGGGCAAGAGGCGGCTGATACCTTCACCATTTTAGAAAATGGGGTAACTTATGAAGTTTTCCTCAATGATGGGCTAATGACGGGGATTTTCCTTGATCAGCATGAAGTGCGTGATGGCTTAGTTAATGGCTTAGCTTTGGGAAAATCAGTTTTGAATATGTTCTCCTATACGGCAGCTTTTTCAGTGGCTGCAGCTATGGGGGGAGCGGTTGAAACGACATCGGTTGATTTGGCTAAGCGTTCACGTGAATTATCGACGGCTCATTTTGAAGCTAATGGCTTCAGTATGGAAAATCATCGCTTGGTCGTGATGGATGTCTTCGATTATTTCAAATATGCAAAGAAAAAAGGCTTATCTTATGACCTTATCGTCATCGATCCGCCAAGCTTTGCTCGAAATAAGAAACGCACTTTCTCAGCAAATAAGGATTACCACAAGTTAATTGCACAAAGTCTTGATATTTTATCAGAGCATGGGACAATCATCGCAAGTACCAATGCTGCTAATATGACAGTGCAACAGTTTAAGAAACAACTACGTAAGGGCTTGGGAGATGTTTCAGCGGACTTCGTTAACCTGCAACAATTACCAGCGGATTTTACCGTCAATCCTAATGATCCAACATCAAATTATTTGAAAGTATACACAATAAAGGTAAATAAATGAAAATTGTAGTTCCGATTATGCCAACTAGTTTAGAGGAGGCACAAGCGCTTGAACTGTCTCGTTTTGAGGGGGCAGACATTATTGAATGGCGTGCAGATTTTTTAGATAAGGATAGTATCTTAACGGTTGCTCCGGCTATTTTCGAGAAATTCGCAGGCTTTGAGATTATCTTTACCATCCGTACAACGCGTGAGGGTGGTAGGCTTGAGTTAACGGATGCGGAATATGTCGCACTGATTAAGGATGTAGCTGCGATTTACTCGCCAGATTATATTGATTTTGAGTATTTCACACGTAAGGCTGTCTTTGATCAAATGCTTGAATTTTCAAACTTGGTTTTGTCTTATCATAACTTTGAGGAGACACCTGAAAACCTCATGGAACTTTTGTCTGAGATGGCAAACTTGACACCACGAGTGGTTAAGGTGGCAGTTATGCCTAAGAATGAGCAGGATGTTCTCGACCTTATGAACTTCACACGTGGCTTTAAGGCCTTTAATCCTGAGCAGGAGTTTGTGACCATGTCAATGGGTAAACTAGGTCGTTTGTCACGTTTTGCGGGCGACTTGATAGGGTCATCATGGACCTTTGCCAGTCTTGATAATGCCAGTGCTCCAGGACAAATTAGTTTAGCAGACATGCGCAGAATCAGGGAGGTTTTGGATGCAGATTGATGGACACACACGCCTAGCAGCTGTTGTCGCCAATCCAATCAAGCATTCGATTTCGCCATTCATTCATAATTCGGCCTTTGAGAAGACACAAGTTAATGGTGTTTATGTGGCCTGGGAGATTCTGGAATCAGACCTAGCCGAGACAGTTGAAAATATTAGACGTTACGACATGTTCGGTATCAATTTGTCCATGCCATATAAGGAAGCAGTCATTCCTTTTTTGGATGAGATTAGTCCTGCAGCTCAACTGATTGGTGCTGTCAATACAGTTGTTAATCGTGATGGGCGTTTGATTGGTCATAATACAGACGGTTTTGGCTTTTTTGCTAGTCTAAAGAACTTTAGCCCTAAAGATGCCCATCTGATGATTTTGGGTGCTGGTGGTGCGGCTAAAGCTATTGTGACGCAGGCAGTTCTTGATGGTGCCAAAAAAGTAAGTGTCTATGTTCGCCCTCAGTCATTGGATAAGGCAAAAGAGAGCTTTAAGTCACTACTTGAACAGACAACTTGTCACTTGGAGTTTCATGCTTTAAATGATCTTAAGTATTTTAAAGAGGAACTAGGCCAAGCTCATTTATTGGTGAATGCGACGAGTGTAGGTATGGATGGCGCATCCTTGCCTATTCCTACAGATACAAAATTTCCTAAGGGACTCTTGGTTGCTGATATCATTTATCAGCCTTTTGAAACACCTTTCTTGGCCTTGGCTAGAAAACAGGGAATAGGGGCTGTGAACGGCCTTGGCATGTTGCTTCATCAAGCAGCAGGTGCCTTTAAATTGTGGACAGGCAAGGACATGCCAACAGACGCCATTTGGCAGGAATTAGAAAATATTTACAATAGCTAGGAGGGAACGACGATGAAACTAGAGGTAAATTTAACACATAACCCTTATGACATTATTATTGAAAAAGGAGCCCTTAAGACTGTCGGTAAATGGGTGAAGTCACTTTGGGAACCACAAAAGATTGCCCTTATTACGGACAATCATGTGGGAGCTCTATATGCAGAAAAAGTTAAGCTTAGCCTGGAGCACGAAGGTTTTGAGGTTGTCGTTTTTGATTTCCTAGAAGGTGAAGCGAGTAAAAATCTTAAGACTGTTAACAAGGCTTATGAGTTTTTGATTAAGAATGGCATGACTCGTAGTGATGGCATTGTTGCTCTTGGTGGTGGCGTTGTTGGAGACTTAGCAGGCTTTGTCGCTTCAACCTATATGCGTGGGATTCATTTCGTTCAGGTTCCAACCAGTCTAACTGCCCAAGTGGATTCATCTATTGGTGGTAAGACAGGTGTGAACACACCATTTGCTAAAAATATCGTGGGAACTTTTGCTCAGCCTGATGGGGTTTTGATTGATCCTAATGTTCTTGAGACACTTGGTAAACGTGAATTGATTGAAGGTATGGGTGAGGTTGTCAAATACGGTTTGATTGATGACCCTGAGCTTTGGCACTTGCTTGAAAGCATTGATGGTTCGGTTCACAGTATCCTAGAAAACTCAGAAACCATTATTTACCGTTCATGTAACGTTAAGCGTAAAATTGTGGTTGAAGATGAGTTTGAAGGTGGTGTCCGTATGTACCTCAACTTTGGTCATACGATTGGGCATGCCGTTGAACAAACAGCTGGTTACGGAAAAGTCATGCATGGTGAAGCGGTAGCTATCGGAATGGTTCAGATTTCTCGTGTTGCTGAGGAAAAAGGTCTAATGCCTCAGGGAATCACACGTCAAATTGCTGAGATGTGTGTTAAATTTGGTTTGCCAGTGGACTATGAGCCATGGCGTGTTGAAGAGCTCTATACAGCCCTCACACATGACAAGAAAGCCCGTGGTAATAACATTAAGACAGTTATCGTTCCCGAGATTGGTAAGGCAGCTATCAATCAGATTCCTTTAGTCGAAATGAAAGAGTACTTGGAGAAATAAATGAGATATTTAACAGCAGGTGAGTCTCACGGCCCACGTTTAACAGCAATTATCGAAGGTGTTCCAGCTGGTCTTCCCTTGACGGCTGAAGATATCAATACTGATTTGAAACGCCGCCAAGGTGGCTATGGTCGTGGTGGCCGTATGAAAATTGAGTCTGATAAGGTTGAAATCACTTCTGGTGTTCGTCATGGGAAAACAACAGGAGCTCCAATCACCCTTCACGTTATCAATAAGGACCATCAAAAATGGTTGGACATCATGGCTGTGGAAGATATTGAGGACCGTTTGAAAACCAAACGTAAAATCACTCACCCACGTCCAGGACATGCTGACTTGGTTGGCGGAATGAAATACCGTTTCGATGATTTGCGTAATTCCTTGGAGCGTTCTAGTGCGCGTGAAACAACCATGCGTGTGGCAGTAGGTGCTGTTGCTAAACGTATCTTGGCTGAGCTTGATATTGAAATTGCTAACCATGTTGTTGTCTTTGGTGGTAAGGAAATTGATGTGCCTGAGAATTTGACAGTAGCTCAAATCAAGGAATTGGCTCAACAATCAGAGATTTCAGTTGTTAACCAAGAACGTGAACAAGAAATTAAAGATTACATTGACCAAATCAAAAAAGAGGGAGACACAATCGGTGGTGTCGTTGAAACTGTTGTTGGCGGCGTCCCTGTTGGCCTTGGTTCTTATGTCCAATGGGATACCAAACTTGATGCTAAGATTGCTCAAGCAGTTGTATCCATCAATGCCTTCAAGGGTGTAGAATTTGGACTTGGTTTCAAGGATGGCTACCTCAAGGGCTCTCAAGTAATGGACGAGATTCTCTGGAATGAAGAGGATGGCTATACGCGTCGCACTAACAACCTTGGTGGTTTTGAAGGTGGTATGACCAACGGGCAACCGATTGTGGTCCGTGGGGTTATGAAACCTATTCCAACCCTATACAAGCCATTGATGTCAGTAGATATCGAAACACATGAACCATACAAGGCAACAGTCGAGCGTTCAGATCCAACGGCCTTGCCTGCAGCGGGTGTCGTTATGGAATCCGTAGTCGCTACAGTCGTAGCCAATGAAATCTTGGACAAATTCTCTTCTGACAACATGGAAGAATTGAAAGAAGCGGTAGCACGTCACCGTGCCTATGTGAAAAACTTTTAAGCAGCATCAGACAATAGATGGGAGTAGTAATGAGTAAGAAAACTATTTATATCGCAGGATTGGGCTTGATTGGTGGCTCCTTGGCCTTAGGGATTAAAAGGGACCACCCTGATTATGAGATTCTTGGATATAATCGCTCTGACTATTCCCGAAATATTGCGCTTGAGCGTGGTATCGTTGACCGTGCAACAAGTGATTTCAAAGAGTTTGCCCCACTTGCTGATGTGATTATCCTTGCAGTGCCGATTAAGCAAACTGTGGCCTACTTGAAGGAGTTGGCTGACTTGGAACTCAAAGATGATGTCATCATCACAGACGCAGGGTCTACTAAGTTGGATATCGTTGAGGCAGCTGAACGTTACCTAACAGGTAAAAATGTTCAGTTTGTAGGTTCTCACCCTATGGCTGGTTCTCATAAATCAGGGGCTATTGCAGCCGACGTGACACTTTTTGAAAATGCCTATTATATTTTCACACCGACAAGTCTAACAAGAGAGACAACTATTCCTGAGCTTAAGGATATCTTGTCGGGGCTTAAGTCACGATTTGTGGAGATTGATGCGGCTGAACATGACCGTGTAACCAGTCAAATCAGTCATTTCCCACATCTTTTGGCTTCTGGACTTATGGAGCAGGCAGCTGATTATGCTCAGGCTCACGAGATGACCAATCACTTTGCGGCTGGGGGCTTCCGAGATATGACCCGTATTGCAGAAAGTGAACCTGGTATGTGGGCTTCCATTCTCATGACCAATGGGCCAGCTGTTTTGGATCGTATTGAAGATTTCAAAAAACGTTTGGACCATGTGGCTGACTTGATTAAGTCTGAAGATGAGAATGCCATTTGGGAGTTCTTTGACAATGGTCGTAAGAAACGTAAAGAGATGGAAATTCACAAAAAAGGTGGCGTGGAAAGTGCCTTCGATATTTTCGTGGATGTGCCTGACCGAGAAGACGTTATCCTTAGCATTATGGAATTGCTACGAGGAACGTCTTTGGTTAACCTTCGTATTAATGAGGAAAATCGTGAGGATATTCACGGTATCCTACAAATTACTTTTAAAAATGAAAAAGATCGCACACATGCTAAGACTGTTATTGAAGCCAATACCGACTATCATGTGGTGATCGCCTAGGAGAATAAAATGACAAATATTTATGATTTAGCAAATGAGTTGGAACGTGGCATTCGTGCCCTTCCTGAGTACAAAACTTTGGTAGAGAAAAAAGAAGCAATTGCAGCTGATGCTGAAGCTAGCGCTCTTTTCAAAGAGTTTACTGATTTCCAAGAGGATTTCTATGCTAAAATGCAAGCTGGAACAATGCCAACAGCAGAAGAACAAGCAGCTGTTCAAGAATTGGGTCAAAAAGTAGAAGCTAATGCCCTTTTGAAAGAATACTTGGCTGCACAACAAGGTTTGTCTGTTTATTTGAATGATATTGAACGTATCATCTTCAAACCTTTGCAAGAATTGAATAGTTAATCAGAGAGGGTGTGTCAATTGACAGGCCCTTTTCTGCATTCAAAAGAGATTGTTTAAGGAAGAAACTAGAGACATTAAGGAGGAAAATGATGAGTCGTAAGATTGGAATTATTGGTATGGGAAACGTTGGAGCTGCAGTAGCTCATGGAGCAATTGCTAAAGGCTTGGCTGATAGTTATGTCTTTATAGATATCAATGAGAAGAAGGCCGAGGCAGATGCCCAGGATTTTAAGGATGCCATGGCAAATCTACCTAGCTATGCAAAAATTGTTGTCAATGATTATACGGCACTTGAAGATGCTGATGTGATTATTTCATCTCTTGGAAACATTCAGTTACAGCACAATGCTGGTGAGGACCGCTTTGCTGAATTTCCATTTACTCGAGAAGCTGTTTATCAGGTTTCTCAGGAACTTAAAAAATTGGATTTTAAAGGCATACTCTTGGTTATCTCGAATCCTGTAGATGCTGTATCAGCCCTCTATCAGGAATTCACAGGCTGGCCAAGAGAACGTGTGATTGGGACAGGGACTCTACTCGATACGGCGAGAATGAAGGCAGCGGTAGGAGACGATTTGTCAGTCAATCCCAAATCAGTATCTGGCTACAATCTTGGCGAACATGGGAATTCCCAATTTACTGCCTGGAGTCAAGTCAAGGTTAAAGGGCAAGACATTACAGAATTGACCAGCGAAGAAGAACGTCAAAATCTCTTTATGGCTTCCATGAAGGGTGGTCATAAGGTTTTTTATGGTAAGGGCTATACGTCTTACGGTATTGCCAGTGCTGCTCTTCGTTTGGTGACAATTATCCTTTCTGACGCTCAAGAAGAGGTGGCAGTATCTAGCTATCAAGAAGCTTATCAAACCTATCTTGGCTATCCAGTCATCCTAGGGCGTCATGGGGTGGCTGCTCCAGTTCGCTTGTCTTTGTCGGCTGAGGAAAATCGTCTTTTGGAGGAGTCTGCTAACTTGATTCGGAACCGTGTTCAAGAAGCAGTTGCCTTTCTGAAAGAAAAGTATGGCAATACTAGAGAGTGAATATTTTGACAATTCAGTCTATGGTTGGGCTTTCGATTATGGTATAATGAGAGTAACTATAAAATTTTCAGGAGTAACCTATGAAACTAGAAACCAAAGCCCAAGGTCTTCATGGCAGCTTGCGTATCCCTGGTGACAAGTCAATCAGTCACCGTTCTATCATGTTCGGAAGTCTTGCCAAAGGTGTGACAACTGTTCGTGATATTTTACGAGGTGAGGATGTCCTCTCAACTATGCAGGTCTTCCGTGATTTGGGTGTGACTATCGAGGATGATGGTGATGTGGTACGCATTCACGGTGTTGGTTTTGATGGTCTCAAGGCTCCTCAAAACAAGTTGGACATGGGGAACTCTGGAACATCGATTCGTTTGATTTCAGGTGTGCTTGCAGGTCAAGATTTTGATGTGGAAATGTTTGGAGATGATTCCCTTTCAAAACGTCCGATGGACCGTGTGACCATTCCCTTGCGTCAGATGGGTGTAGAGGTTTCTGGTCAAACAGACCGTGATTTGCCACCTTTGAAAATGCACGGTAGCAAGTCTCTTAAACCTATTCATTACCAATTGCCTGTGGCCTCTGCTCAGGTAAAATCTGCCCTTATTTTTGCAGCGCTTCAAGCTGATGGCGAATCTGTTATCATCGAGAAGGAAAAAACACGTAACCATACGGAAGATATGATTCAGCAGTTTGGTGGTCAGCTTCAGGTAGATGGCAAGGAAATTCGTATTTCTGGTGGCCAAACTTTCACTGCTCAAGAAGTTGTGGTCCCAGGTGACATTTCTTCAGCTGCCTTTTGGTTGGTAGCAGGACTTGTGGTACCTAACTCTAAGATTGTCTTGGAAAATGTTGGTATCAATGAGACGCGTACGGGTATCATTGATGTGATCAAAGACATGGGTGGTAAGATTACCCTTTCAGATATTGACCAGGTTGCAAAATCTGCGACCATTACGGTTGAAACTTCAGAACTTAAAGGAACTGAAATTGGTGGAGATATCATTCCACGTTTGATTGATGAACTTCCAATTATCACACTCTTGGCGACACAAGCTCAAGGTAAGACTGTGATTCGTGATGCTGAAGAACTTAAGGTCAAAGAGACTGACCGTATTCAGGTGGTAGCGGATGCCTTGAATGCTATGGGTGCTGATATTGTACCAACTGAGGATGGTATGATTATCACTGGTAAGACGGCTCTTCATGGGGCAGAGGTTAATACCTTGGGTGACCACCGTATTGGTATGATGACAGCTATTGCTGCCCTTTTGGTTCAAGATGGTGAGGTTGACTTGCAACGTGCGGAAGCTATCAATACAAGTTACCCAAGCTTCTTTAGTGACTTGGAAGGATTGCTCCATGGCTAAGGTTTTATTGGGCTTTATGGGAGTTGGTAAGAGTTCCGTCGCCCCATACCTGGATGGTCGTTTCGTGGATATGGATCAGGTCATCGAGGAGAAAATCGGCATGTCCATTGCTGATTTTTTTGCAAAAGAAGGTGAAGCAGCCTTTCGTCAGATTGAGTCTGAGACTTTGGAGGAACTCCTTCAAGAGGGAGATGACGTCATCATCTCTACTGGAGGTGGTGTCGTTGTGACGGAGCGCAATCGTCAGCTCTTGGCGAAAAATCGTAAGCATAACGTTTGGCTCCATGCTTCTTTCGATGTGGTCTATGATCGCATTGAAAAGGATACCAAGAATCAGCGCCCACTCTTTCTCAATCATTCCAAAGAGGATTTTAAGGCTATTTATGACGGTCGAATGGCACTCTATCAAGATTTAGCAGATTTGGTTGTCACAGTTGATAACCGAACGCCAGAAGAAGTAGCAAGGTTTATCAAATGTATGTAGGTTATTTGGGCCCTAGTGGGTCGTTTACGCATAATGCAGCCTTAAAGGCTTTTCCTAAGGCAGAATTGGTTTCTCTAGGTACCATTACCGAGGTTATCAAGTCTTATGAAGAGGGACGTGTGGATTATGCGGTCATTCCGGTGGAAAATTCCATTGAGGGCTCTGTTCATGAGAGTTTAGACTATCTCTTCCATCAGGCCGATATTCGTGCTGTGGCAGAGATTGTTCAGCCCATCAAGCAGCAGTTGATGGCGACGAAACATCATGAGAAAATTGAGAAAATCTTCTCACACCCACAGGCTATTGCCCAAGGGAAAAAGTATATTAAACAGCATTTTCCACATGCCAAGATTGAGACAACAGCCAGTACAGCCTTTGCGGCGCGTTTTGTCGCTGATAATCCAGATCAGCCATATGCGGCCATCGCTCCGCATGCAGCTGCTAAGGAATACGGTCTTCAAATCTTGGCTAAGGATATTCAGGAGATTGAAAAGAATTATACCCGTTTTTGGGTGTTGGGGAACACCGTTCCTGAGATTCCGCTCAATCAGATTGATTGCAAATTAACGCTGGCCTTGACCCTGCCTGACAATATGCCAGGGGCACTTTACAAGGCCTTATCAACCTTTGCCTGGCGAGGCATTGACTTGACCAAGATAGAAAGTCGTCCTTTGAAGACGGTACTTGGCGAGTATTTCTTTATTATTGATTGTGATTATACAAAGGAAAAGTTGGCTCAGTTCGCTCTTGAAGAGCTGACTGCAGTTGGAATTGGATATAAAATCTTGGGTGCTTACCAAGTCTATGAAATTTAAAGGGAAATCTTATGACCAAATCTAACAATGGACCGTTTACGCATCATGAACGGTTACGTTACAGCTATCTTTTAAAAAATCTTGCTCACCTGAATGGACAGCAGGCCTCAGAATTCAATTATCTTCAAGGAAAGTTGGATGCCTATGAAGCTGAGCGGCGGTATCAAGCGCAAAGAGAGGACTATCAAGCAGCATGGAGCCAGCCTTATGACAATCGTTCTGACTACTATCAAGAACGTGATTATGAGTCTGTCAATCAGCTAACTGAGGAAGGATTGCCCGTCTATCGGGAGGAAGTCGCTCAAAGTAAACCTAAACGTAAAAAGGTTCAAAGACAAGCAACTCCTTCAGCAATGTCGGCTCCAAGGTCCAAGTCGCAAGTAGCCAAGAAGAAGCGACCAAAGAAAAAGAGAAGGCTCAAGAAAGTTGTTAAGCTGGTGCTTAGTTGCTTGAGTCTTGGAGTTGTGTTCTTAGTGATAGCCATGGCCTATCAATTTTACAAGGGAACAGACCTTTCTGCTGCAGGTAATAATGGTAAATCCTATCAGCCTGCCGTAGTTGAGACCTTTAATGGTAAGGATACCAAGGATGGGGTTAATATCCTTATTCTAGGTTCTGACCAGCGAGTTAGCCAAGACTCTACCGATGCCAGAACGGACTCCATCATGGTTGTCAATGTGGGCAATAAAGAAGGTAAGATTAAGATGGTTAGCTTTATGCGAGATACCTTGGTCAATATCAAGGGAGCTTCAGAAACCGACTATTCTCAGGACTTGAAACTTAATACGGCTTTCAATATTGGTGAGCAAAATAATCATCAAGGGGCAGAACTCATGCGTGAGACCCTCAAACGAAACTTTGACATTGATATTAAGTACTATGCCATGGTTGACTTTGAAACCTTTGCGACAGGGGTCGATACCCTCTTCCCGAATGGTGTGGAAATCAATGCGAAGTTTGCGACCATTGATGGTAAAAAAGTGTCATCAGTACAAGTCCCAGATGATTTGAAGATGGACAAGAATGGTCATGTGCCAAATCAAACCATTAAAGTTGGTAAGCAGGATATGGATGGTCGCACCCTTCTGAATTATGCTCGTTTCCGTAAGGATGACGAGGGAGATTATGGCCGTACCAAGCGCCAGCAACAAGTGATGCAGGCTGTTATGAAGCAGCTTAAGAATCCACTTAATCTCTTCAATGGACCTGAGGCTTTGGGGAAGGTTTACTCACTGACCTCAACCAATATGAGTATGACTGATATGTTGGATTTGGGACTTTCAAATGCTGGTAGTTTCAAAAAAGGGATCAATTCGCAAACCATTCCTTCGGATGGTGATTGGATTGACAGTTATGATTTGTATGGCGGTCAAGGGATTGAAATTGATTTTGATAATTATCAGTCAAAATTAAAAGAACTAGGATTTAGATAAGAAAACAAGCAGGTTCACACTGAACCTGCTTGTTTTTTGGTATTAAGAGCTTGTATAAGCGCCTTGTATAAGAGTTTTAGAAAATGATAGAGCAAATAGGTCATGATGACAAGAACGAAGACGAACTCTACCTTATAAACCAATTGGGTAGCTGGATTGACTAGTCCAAGACTGGTAGTGGCCGCCTTAAAAGCATTGACACTATTGACCAAGGGAAAGCTAAAAGCTGCAAAAAGTGGCATAAAACCATTTCTAACCAGTTTTACGAAGAGATCAAGAGCATAGAAAAAGAATGCTTGTGAGAATAAAAGTAGGGCAAGTAAAATGATAGTTGCAGGTCTTTGATTACTCTTGATTGAGCTGGTAATGAGAAGGGCCAGAGGTGCTGCTAAAATGGCAAGTATAGGCCGATATAGGTGAGGTATGGCTATCTGTCTCATTCTCCATAAAACAAGTGGAAAGAGGGCTAGAGTCGCAAATCCCGTTACTCCCAGAATAAGTCCCTTGATGCTAGTTGGAACACTAGCCGGTACTGTCACAAGACTGATAGCAGGGCCAACATAGACCACGAACCAGCTTGGATAGACTTGATTCAAAGAAAATGGGCGTAAAAAACGCAGACTGAAAAAAATAATATAGGCAATATAAAGTCCAAGGAGTCCAAGCCAAGTCACACTCAATCCTGTTTGAGCTAGTGGGAGGCGGCTGGCAAATAGAAAGGCAGCCATAAAGAAACTAGCAAAGGCCGAAGCAATGACTGGATTTCGCAAATCTTCTCTTATTTGTTCAAATCCAAGAATCAAGCGTCCCAGTATAAGTATAAAACCTATACTGGCTAAACACCAAATACCCTGAGCAATCAGGGTATAGTGGCTTATTTGATTGGATAAACTAAAGAGGGCAAGAACTAGACTAGATAGGGCCAAGGGAATTTTCTTAAAAAATACCATCATTGGTCCACCGGCCTTTCTAGCTAGCTGCAAGAATGTGACGAAGCTGCACCGCACTCGGAGATACAATTGGAAGGAAGCCGCCTTCATTCCAACGACGGATAAAGCTTGACTCTGATTCTTTCAAATAGCCACGACCACCACTAGCCTGAAGTTCGAGGAGTAGGCTGTTGGCTACGACATCGACAATATCGATACGCAATTGGAAAAGTTCACGTGGTTTGTCAATGAAATAATCGGCATCATTAAGACCGGCAAAGAGTTGGTCTTGGATAGCAAGAAGATTTCCACGTGTAGCTTCAAATTCTTCACGAAGAACGCTACGGTTACTGTTTAGACTAGCTTCAACCTCATCAAGAGAACGTTTGGCCAAACCAAAGGCGAGACCAAATTGGAAACCAAGGAAGTTCGGACGTGTTTTGGCAATATAGTCCGTACCTTCTTTTGAAAGGATCCAATTAGGATCTAACTTAACGTGATCGAAAGTAAGAGAGGCAGTGTTAGCACCTTGAAGGGAAACGAATTCCAAATCTTCAGAACGGCTGAGTCCCTCAGCTTCAGATGGAATAGTGATAATCCAAGGTTGGCTACCGTCTTTAAAGTCAGCAGCAAAGAGAGCAGCGAATTTATCAGAACGTAGGTTAGTCACCCAAGGCAAACGACCATCAAGATAGTAGTCATCACCTTCTTGACTGATGGTAACATTCAATTCTTCAATATCTGACAAGAATTTGACCGCATTTGACAAGCCAGTTCCACCAGCACGCTCACCGGTATACAATTCTTTCAACCATGTTTCACGAGGATAAGCATTGTCGCTAGCTAGGATATACTCGATGAAAGTACGGTGTCCCCAAGAAATAAAGGAAGCTGTCAAAGAGTGTTGTGCCAATTCATCAAGCACATCAACAACTTGAGTAGGACCACCACCTAGGCCATCAAACTCAGCAGGTACGCCGATTTTAAAGACGTCGTTTTCAGCAATTTTTTCAAGAAGTTGGTCCGCAATGGGTCCAGACTCTTGGTCAATATGGTCAGCGTTGGTGTCCAACCAAGTAAGGAATTCTTTTGAAAAATGTGACATAGGCTTAGGTCCTCCTCTAGTTTATCCTTTGGTTTTGAATTAAGCGAATTCTTGAAGTTCAGGGTTAATCGGTGTTTGTGCGAGATTGTTAGCGTAGTTACACAAGCTAGCAAGGCTGACACCCAAGATAACGTCAAGGGCATTTTGAGCAGTGTAACCAGCTTCCAAGAAGTCATTGTAGGCTTCATCACCAACAGCACCTTTGGTATTGATCACGGCAATAGTGAATTTAGCAAGGGTATCAAGTTTTGGATCGTCTTCGATTGGTGTACGGTTACGAAGGGCTTCCAAGAGTTGTGGTGTCATTTGGATTTGCTTGATTGAAAAAGCTGTGTGACCTGCCACACAGAAAGCACATCCGTTAGTAACAGCAGCTGTAATTTGAACAACCTCACGTTCAGTTGGTGTCAATGAATTGCGACGGTTGATTTCACCGACAGTACGGTAAGTTTCAAGCGCAGTTGGCGCATTAGCAAGGAGACCAATCAAATTTGGAATGAATCCCCCATTGGCATCTTTGACTGTTTGAAGGACGTCTTTGACTTCTTCTGGTGCAGTTTCGATTGTATGAATGGTAATATCTGGCATGATTATTCTCCTTTAGATAGAAACGACATCTAGCCAAGTTGCTGAGTCGTTTAATTTTTTGTCATGGACCTATGATAGCACTGTATGACTTTTCTGAAAAATCTATATTATTTATGGCCAGCCATAAATTTAATTTATATGTGCTATAATGGAGGGTAGTAAAAGGCTTTAGAAGATATGTTTAAGCCCTATAAAGAGTAAAGAAAGTTGAATTATGTTAAATAAAAACGATATTGTAGAAGTTGAAATTGTCGATTTGACACATGAAGGAGCAGGCGTTGCCAAGGTGGATGGCTTTGTCTTTTTCGTGGATAATGCCCTCCCAGGTGAAGTCATCAAGATGCGCGTGCTTAAGCTCAAGAAAAATATCGGCTTTGGAAAGGTTGAGGAGTATGTGACCCTTTCACCAAACCGCAATCAGGACATTGATGCAACCTATCTCCGTTCAGGGATTGCTGATTTTGGACATATGACCTACGAGGAGCAGCTCAAGTTCAAGCGTAAACAAGTTGTGGACAACCTCTATAAGACAGCAGGCATCTCAGACGTAGAGGTCACTGAAACATTGGGGATGGAGACGCCTTACGCCTACCGTAACAAGGCTCAGGTACCTGTTCGCCGTGTTAAAGGTCAGCTTGAAACAGGTTTCTACCGCAAGAATTCGCACGACTTGATTCCAATTGAAGATTTCCTTATCCAAGACAAGGAAATTGATAAACTCATTGTCTTTGTCCGTGACCTTCTCCGTCGCTATGACCTCAAACCATACGACGAGAAGGAGCAGACAGGTTTGATTCGTCACTTGGTGGTTCGTCGTGGCCATTATTCAGGTCAGATGATGTTGGTCTTTGTAACGACCAGACCAAAAGTCTTCCGTATTGACCAAGTCATTGCTAAAATTACAGAAGCTTTCCCAAGTGTCGTTTCTATCATCCAAAACATCAACGATAAGAACACTAACGCCATCTTTGGTAAGGAGTTCCGAACTCTTTATGGTCAAGACACCATCACAGACAGTATGTTGGGTAATGACTATGAGATTTCTGCCCAGTCTTTCTATCAGGTTAACACCGAGATGGCTGAAAAACTCTACCAAACAGCCATTGACTTCTCAGACCTAAACAGCGATAGCATTGTTATTGATGCCTACTCAGGAATCGGGACAATCGGTTTGTCATTTGCAAAACAGGTCAAGGAAGTCTACGGCGTTGAAGTCATCGAAACAGCCGTCGAAGATGCCAAGAAAAATGCAGAACGCAACGGCATTACTAACGCCCACTATGTGGCTGACTCAGCTGAAAATGCCATGGCCAAGTGGAGTAAGAATGGCATCAAACCAGACGTCATCATTGTGGATCCACCACGTAAGGGCTTGACTGAAAGCTTCATCAAAGCCAGCGTCGCCATGCAACCTGAGAAGATTACTTATGTCTCATGTAACCCAGCAACCATGGCGCGTGATATCAAACTCTACCAAGAATTGGGATATGAATTGAAGAAAGTACAACCGGTTGATTTATTTCCGCAAACGCACCACGTGGAGTGTGTAGCTTTGCTCGTAAAAGCCTAGAACCTTTGAACGAAAGGGATAATGAAAAGCCTTGATTGCAAGGCTTTTTGCTTTATGGTGGGGAAGTATTAGAGTAAGTAATTTTTGGAGTGAGTGGAAGTGATAGTTAGGAATTCTCAAATTCTATTTCCATTTACACTGTGGGTACGTTTTTATTTCCATTGACAAGGAGTTTGAGGGAATAGAAACGTACCCACCTATATGAAAAAATCACGAAAGGTTTGATCTATGGAAATCAGTAGAAATTAGGTGATACAATAACACGTTATAAAAACCTTGAAATCAGTATGTTTCAAGGTTTTAAGTACTCTTACGGATAGCATTGGGAACATCTAACTTTCTTGAGGAGTAAAGTTTGTTTCTCAATATAGTAATCGTTAAATTGTGTCGAAGCGTTATATGATATGATAATTCCAAATAGTCCTTTGGGCTTTTTATGGCATTGTGATATTCTCTAAGAACACGAGATTGCTTCAATAATTTACAAAGTTATGGGGATTTCTCATAGCTTTTTTACTTTCTTCCTTGACAATTGAGCGAGTGTTCAACTATAATGATAATAGTTGAGTGGTTGTTCAACTGAATCATCGATTATTGAGGTATGAGATGTAATTTTTCTTCTCTATCACCAGTAATGCAAGCTTTATTAGCTGGCTTATTCAACTGGTTTTGTACCCTTATCGGTGCTAGTTTGGTCTTTTTTGTCAAAACCATTCATCAAAAATTCATGGATATGATGATGGGCTTGGCAGCGGGCATTATGACGGCAGTGGCAGTCTGGCCTTTGCTTGTCCCTTCTTTGGACTATAGCCAGTCAATAGCTACGAACAGATTTTACTGGTTGACGACGGCTGTTGGTTCTATTGTCGGGGGCTTATTTATCCGCTTTATTAATTATTTGGTTCCCGACCTACATTTGAATCATCAGATGAGTGATAAGGAAGGGATTTTGAATCCCAAAAGACCCTTATCAAAGACCATGCTGCTTTATCTGGCGGTAGTGTTTCATAATATACCAGAGGGCTTAGCAGTTGGTGTGGCATTTGCTAGTGTGGCAAATCTCGCAACTAGACTTTCCTTTACGTGAATGAGTGCCCTTGGATTGGCCTTGGGAATTGGCATCCAAAATATTCGAGAAGGCTCTGCCTTGTCCTTGCCACTACGGGTAGAAGGGCGAAGTAGGAAATCAGCTTTCTACTATGGCGCCATGTCAGCGATTGTTGAGTCGATTGCAGCTGTTTTAGGGGCCTATGCTGTTATGTCTATGACCCAGCTACTACCTTATGCTCTCTTATTTGCGGCGGGAGCCATGATTTATGTTGCAGTGGAAGAACTTGTGCCAGGTGCTCAAGAGCACAAGAATACCGATATTGCGACAGGTGGGGTTATGGCCGGATTTCTAATCATGATGTTACTTGATACAACTTTAGTATAGGAGGAATAGAAAATATGTCACAGTGTTTAACAGCTTGTAATCCAGATTTAATTCAAGGGGTCCATGAGACGGAGTTTGATACCGTTACATTGCTAAATATGTCCAATTTTTTTAAGGCGATTTCTGACCCAACTCGTTTGCGGATTTTACAAGCAGTACGGCAAAATCCAATTTGTGTCGGAGACTTAGCGATTGCGTTACAGATGACCAAGTCTGCTATTTCTCACCAACTACGCTATCTGCGGGACTGCCAATTGGTCAAGGGGGAGAAAAAAGGAAGGATGACCTATTATGAACTTGCGGACGATCATGTCGCAGCAGTCTTGTCTTTGACACTGAAACATTTGAAAGAGGAAAAACATGAAGAAAGAGTATGAACTTCGAGGAATTGACTGTGGCAATTGTGCTGCTAAGATTGAACGTGCTGTCAATCAATTGGAGCAGGTAGAATCTGCCACTGTCAATCTGATAGCTCAAAAGCTGATTTTGGAAACAAAAAGCGAAGATGGGATAGATAAGGAAATTATTGACTTGGTGGATGCTATTGAACCTGGAATCGAAGTTATCAGTGAGAAAAAGGAAGAGGCACTTCCAGAAAAACGAGATTGGGCGAAAGAGCTGCTACTTGCTGTTATGATTCTATTTGCCTTCGGCTTTTTCCTGCCAGAGGAGTATTTCTGGATTCGTCTGGTCTATTATCTGACCCTATATATCATTATCGGCCATAAGGTTCTTATCAAGATGGTTCAAAATATTCAACGTGGTAATCTTTTTGATGAAAACTTTTTGATGAGTATCGCGACCTTAGGAGCCTTTCTCTTGGGAGAATTTCCAGAGGCAGTAGCCGTCATGCTTTTTTATCAGATTGGGGAGTATTTCCAAGATAAGGCCACCTCTCAATCTCGTCAGTCCATTGCACGATTGATGGATATTCGGTCGGATAAGGCTTGGAGACTAGAGGGGGGAGAAACCGTTCAAGTAGACCCTGAAACAGTAAGGGTTGCGGACCATATTTTAGTTAAGCCTGGGGAGAAGGTGCCCCTAGATGGTCTGGTCAGAGAAGGTCGTTCTATTCTGGATACGTCAGCCTTGACAGGAGAATCACTGCCTAGGGAAATTGGCGTTGGTGAGGACATTACAAGTGGTGTGATCAATTTGACTAGTCCACTGGTAATTGAAGTGAGTAAGACTTTTTCGCAATCAACGGTCAACAAAATTTTGGAATTAGTTGAAAATGCAAGCAATAAAAAAGCGGAGACGGAACGGATGATCACACGTTTTTCGCGTGTGTATACACCAGTGGTTGTCGGAATCGCTTTTCTGCTTGCAAGCCTGCCTCCCTTGCTTGGTTTAGGGGAGTGGTCGACTTGGCTTTATCGGGCACTTACCTTTTTAGTCATTTCTTGCCCTTGTGCTCTTGCGGTTTCGGTACCAATGAGTTTCTTTGGCGGGCTAGGGGGAGCATCTAAATTAGGTGTCTTAGTGAAAGGTGGGAATTATTTAGAGGCTCTTGCCAAGTTGGATACGGTCGTATTTGATAAGACGGGGACAATTACAAAAGGTATCTTTGCGGTAGATACCGTTGTCAACGCAGAAGGTATCGAGGATAATATTCTGTACCTCGCTGCCCATTTGGAAAGCTATTCCAATCATCCAATCGCAAACTCGATTCGAACAGCCTATGGACAGGAAGTGGACGAGAATAGGGTGAGTCAGATTACCGAGCTACCAGGGCAGGGCATGTCCGGTAGGATAGATGGCAGACAGCTCTATCTTGGGAATGCTAGATTAATGGAAGTTCAAGGGATTGCTTATCCAGCTATTGACAGCACAGGAACAGTTCTCTATTTGGCAGAGGACAGTCACTTTTTAGGCTATTTCCTTATCACAGACCAAGTGAAGGAGACGAGCATCGAGGCCTTGAAGGATTTACAGGCGGTCGGAATTAAAAAAACGGTTCTCCTTTCAGGTGATCGTCAGGCAGTGGTTGATGAATTTGCACAGCAATTTGCCTTCAATGATGCATTTGGAGATTGCTTGCCTCAGGATAAGGTGAGTACATTTGAGGAAATTCTGACTCAGTCTCAGCAGGCTGTTGCCTTTGTTGGAGATGGAGTGAATGATGCACCGGTTCTTGCTAGGGCAGATGTTGGTATTGCTATGGGAGGGCTAGGTTCGGACGCAGCCATTGAATCAGCAGATGTTGTACTGATGGATGATGACCTTGGAAAACTTCCTCAAGTCATTCGACTGGCTAAAAAGACAGTCAGAATAGCTCGGCAAAACATGACCTTGGCTATTGTAGTTAAACTAATTTTCTTGGTTCTAAGTGGATTGGGAATTTCTAATATGTGGGAGGCAATCTTTGCAGATGTTGGTGTAACGCTACTGGCAGTATGGAATGCATTGAGGACCTTGAGGATAGATACCTCCACTTTGTCAAAGTAAGTGAACAAACAGAGCGATATACAAGTTTTTGTATAATCGCTTTTTTAAACTATGATATGGGCTTTAACGATTTTAACCTAAATCTAGTAACCGTTGAACGTGCATCAATAGAACACACTATGACCATCAACAAGAACTACGTTACTTTCATTAAGGGTATTTTCTGGTAAATTTCAAAAATAAAACCTTGATTTTGCGCCATTTCTTTTTTTCCTTCCCGAAGGCGCGGGAGTACACCCCTTTTGTTAAGGATTTATCCCTTTTTAAATAAAAATAATACAAGTAGGACACTTCTAAAAGTGATCTACTTTTTTTAAATATTTTCATTCTAAAGTTTAATTTTAAACAACAACTCTATCACTTTCGTTATATAATATAGATGTTGACTAACTCCACACATTGAGTGTGTGAGTTTGTTAGTGAAACGCAGTTAAACCTCAAAAGGTTCCCTGAACCTTTTGAGTTCCACAGACGCACCATGTTGAGGCGGTAAGTTTGCTAGTCAAGGAGTAAAACGACGAAGATTAGCATTTACTTCCGCCCATGCGATAGCT
>NZ_JACLQV010000020.1:0-38481 GCF_016648915.1 Streptococcus sp. 3.1
AAAGGACTCAGTCCTGTACAATACAGAACTAAATCCTTTGCTTAAATTATTTGTCTAACTTTTTGGGGTCAGAACAATTTGGGCTTTTTGTTAGGTAAAGAATTTATTGGTCCTTTTTCAGTCTTTTTAAGTGTTTATAGAGACCGAAGGCCCGATCCAGTTGCATAGATTCGATAGGACGTTTGCCCTTGATATAGAGATTTCCATTGGTCGCATTCATCAACCCTGTCTTAGAAATGGCATAGCCGGTGATCATGCCACTATAAAGGAATTTTTCCAATTCCTTGACATCTAAAACTCTGCTTGAAGGTTCAAGAATACCATATTCTGCTTCATAAATATCCACTAGTCTTTTAAACTTATAGGCTGTTTTTATGGGCATATCTCCGACATTTCCCTTGGCATAATAATGATAGAGATTCTGTGGGCTTAAGTCTGCAGATGCCACCTCTTGACCATTGGGCGAGTAAGGTTGTGATTTAATGAAAGTATTAAGCTTGCCAATATCAATGTGAGAGTCGCTGTCATTTCCCTTAGGAATAGGACCTTCAACCTTATCAACAATCTCCCTTCGTCTTATGGTAGCTAATAATTCATAAGGCTCGACTCTAAGCCTTTTAGAAAATTTTTCCAAAGTATCAAGCGATACCGTTCCTGTTTGATTGATCAGATTATAGTTGGTTTGAGCCATACCAGATGAGACTACAAAGGCTGTCATGCGTTCTCTGACTTCCCCCTCAGCCATATCTTCCGTGATTTCCAACTTCTTGCGAATGTTGTGCCACAAGTTCTGGGTGACCTGATCAGGATTTCTTGGAAACTCAAAACCCTCATGCTGATTATCTCGAGCTAAGAGCTTCCCAAGTGTAATGTTTTTCCCAGTCACCTTGGCCAGACCGTTAGTAATGGTTACAATCTTTGGAATATTTCCCTTAGGCTTGTTCATGAAAAGCATTCGAAGGTTTCCTGACGGAATCCCCGTAGCTTCTGAAAGCTCTTTGTAACTCTTCTTGTCTTTCCAAAATTCCCCCATACGAGCTTTTTCCGCATTTTCCCAGAAAAGCTCCTTAAGGGATTTGGGGGTATTCGGCTCATCCGATAATAGTCGTTTTGACATAATTGTCTCCCTCTAAAATTGCTGTTTAAACTTAGTCCGAGTCTATTATCTCATATTTTTAATAAAAATCAAATCAATTCCTAATGGTATTGATTTTACTATATAAAAAGGATTTAGCTCCGTTTTACACAGAACTAAATCCCTTGAAGGGGATTATATCATAAATTGGTAAATTATAGCCAAAAGCATACCCAACCAAAAGAAAAAAACTTAATACGCTAGCTCAATCAAGGCCAGAAGCAAATACTAAAGATTTAATTGTCCTTCCACTCAGTTGACTAAAATGGGCCCATTTTTTTCTGTTTGAAACCAATAAAACAATTGGAAGATATAGACTGGCTCCTAAAAGAGCTGGCCAATACTTTTTAACCCCTTTTGAAATAGGAAATATAATTATAAAAACTAAACTTAACAGTGCAAACAGTGAGAAACCACTCATAAAATAAGGTATGACACGAGAAATTCCCTGCATACTTTTTTCAGGTCGTTCCTCATCACCATAGAAAGAATATCGTAAACCAACATCCACCAAACCGGCGAAGCCAATCATATTATTCAAGCTATTAATAGTCCAACTTGTCTCTAGTAAGTAAGATAATTTTTGTTTCTGATTAAGCTCTTTATTTAAGATTTTATCATAGAATACCATAGGTGCAACAGCCATAAAACCAAGCAAAGCTAAACTAATGACTTTTATTGGAGAGAGTTCTCCAAAGATTGCTCCAATCTTATCAAACGAAATGGTCTTAAAAAGTCTGATTATCTCTACAATAACCAGACTAGCAATAGATAAAAATAGCACAAGTTTGATTAGTCTCTGCCATTTTTTCACGCCATTCAAAATTGTTCTCACAATCTCTTCCTCTTATCCTAACAAGGTTTGTAATATTGGAATAACAACGATAAATAGAACCGTACTTAGAGTCACTACATTCGTAGAGAATTCCACATCTCCTTTTCCCTGATTAGCAAGGATCGGGAGAACAGCCAAAGCTGGTGTAGCGGACTGAATCATAAAGGTCTTAAATTCTACTGTCGCCATATTTGGTGCAAAGAACTTCAATACAAGAAGCATGATTAGAGGAGCTAGGATAAAGCGTCCAACTAAAGTGACAATTGTATCTTTATCAAAAGTAATCGTTTTCAAGCCTGCCTTTGCAAGAACGATACCAATATAAATCAGAGATAGGGGAGTGACGATATTTCCAACATAGGTTAAGGTATTCGTTGCGAAATCTGGAATAGAGATTCGAAGAATCAAAAATAGCAGAGCCATAAGAAAACCTACAAGCGGAGCTGGTAGCAATTTCTTCCAGTCAAATTTACTTGTCTTCTTGCTTTGACCCGATTTACTATCGCTCGTCATCAAATACACGCCCAATGTCCAGGTGGAAATCGTGTTGGTGATATAGTAAATTAAGAAATAAGGAAGAGCCTGATCCCCAAAAAGAGCAACGTTTAAAGGTAAACCAATAAAAATAGTGTTGGCATTCACAAAGGTATTAATCATGGTTCCTCGCCGTCCTGGACGAACCTTGAAAAGCACAACTGCAATATAAGCTACGCTATATCCCAAGATAAAGGCCACAAATGTATAAAGAAGACCTCCAGAAAGACTGATTAGCTTATCTAGTGTCAGGTATTTCATCACCGACACAAAGATTGACGCTGGCAAGGCTACATTCATGATCAAACGGGATAGGTTAGATCCAAAGGCATCTCCAAACCATCCCTTCACCTGAAGAATATACCCCAAAACAATGATAGCGATAATCGGAATAATACTCGTAATCGAGGTTAAAAAGAGTGACATAGGTATCCTTTCTAAATTACTTAAGTCCACAGCCCATACAAATCTGTCGCTAGCGAAGGATAGGCAGCAGCAGTGAATTATTTATACTCTGGATACCACTTCAAATCACGAACTGCTTTGGCCATATCTGTTTCCTTAGCATGCGCAAGACCTTGCTCTTGTGCTTTTTTAGCGACTGCTTCTGCTACTTTAATAGAAACATCTGCTACATACTTGAATGGTGGCAAGACAGGAGCTCCTGGTTGGCCTGGATTGACAATACCACTCAATGAATGAGCCGCTGCTCCAATCATTTCATCAGTCAAAAGACTTGCTTCAGAAGCCAGCATACCTAGACCAAGACCTGGGTAAATCAAGGCATTATTGGCTTGACCAATCACATAGTCGACACCTTTATAAGAAACCGTATCAGCAGGAATTCCTGTTGCGACAAAAGCTTTGCCATCTGACCATTCAATCAAATCTTTGGCACTAGCTTCTGCTAGTTTGGTTGGATTTGACAAAGGGAAAATCATCGGACGTTCTGTGTTTTCACACATAGCTTCTACTATTTCTTTAGTGAAGGTATTAGGTTGAGTTGAAGTTCCTACAAGAATGGTTGGCTTCACAGTCTTCACTACTTCAAGCAGGTCAGTCAACTTGTCTGCATTACTAAAGTCAGCACGTTTCTTAGCAAACGGTTTTTGTTCAGGGGTTAGGTCATCCATGTCATCAAAGAGAAGACCTTGTTTATCAACCATAAAGAAACGTTTATAGGCTTCTTCTTCAGAAAGACCTTCACTCACCATTTCACGAAGAACACGAGAGGCAATTCCTGCACCCGCAGTACCACCACCATAGCAGAGATAAACTTGATCTGTTAATTTTTCACCACTAATATCCAGTGAACCAAAGATACCACCTAGGGTAACTATTCCTGTACCTTGAATATCATCATTAAAAGTTGGAATTTGTTTCCGGTATTTTTCAAGAATATTAGCAGCATTCAAGCGACCGAAGTCTTCCCAGTGAAGGTAGAGTTTAGGAAAGAGACGTTCTGCTGTTTGAACAAATTGGTCAATGAAGTCGTAGTAACGATCTCCACGAACCCGTTCATGACGATTCCCTAAGTAATTAGGATTGTTACGAAGTTCTTCACGGTTAGTCCCTGCATCAATAACTAAAGGAAGGACCATAGAAGGATCGATTCCAGCAGCACCCGTATAGACCATCAATTTCCCAACAGAAATGTCGACACCATTTGTTCCCCAGTCACCGATTCCAAGGATTCCTTCTGCATCTGTTACAACAATGAGACGAATCTCGCGATCCCCAGCAGCATTTTTCAAAGTGGCTTCAATATTTTCAGGATGATTGATATCAAGATATCCCGCATATTGGGGATCTACAAAGAGGTCACTATAGCCTTCAATGGTATCTGCAATGGTTGGATCGTATACAATTGGATTGAATTCCTCCAAATGTTGAGAAAAGAGGTAATAGAAAAGAGTTCGGTTGGTGTTAAAAATTTCCATTAGGAAAAGACGCTTTTCCAAATCATTGGCTTTTGTTTGCATTTGCGCATAAGTTTGCGTCGCTTGTTCTTCAATCGTTTGAACATACGGTGGCAGTAAACCAATAAGACCTAGTTCCTTTCGCTCCTCTAAGGTAAAGGCAGTTCCCTTATTAAGGAAAGGGTTGTTTAAAATATCATGTGCAGTCATAGTGCAACCTCCTTTTTACTTATATTATACTACTTAAAATAGTCGTTTTAAAGAACAATGTGCTTTATAGTGTCCACTCATTTCTTTTATGTTATAATGGGCAAAAAGAATTATGACAGAATCAACTATACAACCAGTTATCATCTTTCCTCCAGATACAAATGGACAACCACTTTATCTGTGCCTAACCTTATAACACATTTGTTTTACAGGCTGTATAGTAGCAACAATTGTGATGGTACTAATAGAGTACTAGCATATTGAACTAATAAACAACAATATGGATTTTATAGTATACTTTGTATTGTTTAAAAAGTTATTTTTGTCATTTAAAACTTGTATTCTGTTTATATGACAACTAATAATTATCTACAAAAATATATTTCACAAAAAGTGAAATATTTTCGTAAACAAAACAAAATGAGCCAGGAGGAACTTTCGGAACAGGCAGGACTCGGACTCAAGTATATCAATCAATTAGAAAACCAAAATGTGAATCTTACCATTCACAGTCTAGAAAAAGTGATTGTCGCCTTAAACTTGACACCAGAGGACTTTTTCAATTTCAATAGCCTCGAGCCCACCACTGACCAAACCGATAATCTCTCATTGAAAAGAGTTAACATGAAGCTGAAACAAGTTCCTGTTGATAAAAGGGAGAAAATCCTAGCTATTTTTGAAGATATTCTTGATAACCTATAATCATCTCCTGACTCATCATCATATTCTAACTCAATAAAAAAGTTATAGTCAAACACATCACTACGGATAATATTTACTTATCGTCTCATCTAGCCTTGTCTATGTAACTCTTTTTAACAATTTTTTGAAAGTGTGATTTTATGAATCTTAAAGACTTATACTATTTTTATGACCTAAGCAACCTGCAATCTTTCACTGCAGTAGCTCGAAAAAACGGGGTGAGTCAACCATCTATTTCTTATGCCATTAAACGTTTAGAAAAGGAGTTTCATTGTCAATTACTTGTGCATGATCCTTCACATAGGACATTTAAGCTAACTCCACAAGGTGATATATTGCTACGACATGTAAAGAAAGCTCTTCCAGAAATACAAGGTGCCCAAAAAGAAATACTTCGAAGCATTTCTCCCTATGATACAATTGGGTTTCCGCCTCTTATTATTGACTATCTTGTTCGTAAAGAGCCTGCTTTTATTGAAAATGTCTCAGCACTTCGAAACATTCACCCTATACAAGAAGGTTCTATTGAACTTCTAGACCTCTTGTCTAAGGGAGAACTAGATGCCAGTTTTATTGGAAGCTTAGAACCGATTATCGATAAACGATTTTCAGTTAAAACTCTTATGACAAGTGATCTTTATTATATTCTACCTTCAGGCCACTCATTGGCAGATAAGGAAGCTATCGCTTTCTCTGATGTTCTAAATGAAAATTTTATTATTTTAGACGAACATTTTGTTCATCTAAATGCTTTTCAACATTTGAATAATCAATATCATCATGCTGCAACACCATTCTTTCAAACAGATGATATTAATTTGCTTAAGCAACTCCTTCGTAAAAAAATTGGTATCAGTCTTCTTTCTGAAATCGCTATAACAAAGGAAGACAAAGATTTAATTTCTATCCCAATGGTTAAAGAGGAACGCATGTCGCTTTATGTTTCACTAGTTACACTTAAGGAAACTAATCTTCATCCTGAGGTAGAAAACTTCTTCCAAGAACTATTAAATTAAAAGCGATAATACTAAGCTAATTAAGATACATCTAACAATAAAAGGAAACTCCCCTCGTACTTAAACGAAGGGAGTTGTTTTACTAATAATTCCAGTTTACCAAGAGATAAATTAGACTCGAGCCAAACATATCCGCCAAGGCATGCATGAGGAAGAATGGAAGCAAGTTTTTGACCTTGTATTTATAAAGGAAATAATAAAGTAGACCAAAGACCACACCGATAACCAGAGCCCATAGTATCCCCTGATAGGTATGGAAGGACACACGGACAATGGTTGAAAAGACCAAGACCCACCATTTATACTTGTCCTTTACTGAGGTCAAAAGCCCTAAGAAGAAAAATTCCTCGTAGAAACCGTTAAGCAGTCCGTAAGCAATGGCCATAGGTGACAAAGCCATAAACTTATCAATAACAGCCATAGGGTTAATATAAGCTAAAACTTGAGGACTAAAATAATTATACTGTCCTGACAAGGTGCTAACCATATCGGCAAATAGGCCTGAAATAGCGAAAATAAAGGGTACCCAAAAGAGAACAGACCACTTTAGGCGTATAAGTAATTGTTTAAAGTCAAAATGACGTATCCAGAGATATATAATCGCTAAGGTTAGGAGAATAATCTGCAAGGTGAAATTACTTGAATAGCCTGCTCCCTCACTGGCTGTATTTGTTGATGTCTCACTGATTGCTGTGGAAACGCTTGGAGCCAAACTTGCCAAATATATTTGTGTTGAACGGACAATAAACTCACCAAACATAATCAGCGTAACAATACCGATATCAAACCACCTAAGATTCTTTAGTGGTTGTTCGGGACGAATTTTCTTGAGTAAAGACATTGGTCTTTCCTTTCTTCTATCCTCTTCATCGAAGACTGGTTTATTCTTTAAGTTTATTATAAGTCATAAACCTTAACATAATACTAAAATTTGCAGTAAGATTAGTATTTCAATTAAGGAAAGAAAAAGCAAGGGAAAGCATGTTTCCTTTGCTTCAAACTTGTTATTAATCATTCTTTTTAACAACACTAAATAAGACAAGGAGTTGGAAAATAGCCAAAACAAATAGGACCACAAAGCCATTTCGACTACCTTGAGCCGTTGCTCGTGCAAAGTCAATCTTGTGGTTAGCTTGACTCATAGCAACAATTAGAGATGCTAGTGTTGTTCCCACTGCTCCTGCAAATTGTTGGAGCGTGTTAAAGATGGCATTAGCATCGGCTCGTTGATCAAGCGACAGTTGTTTCTGTCCATTAGTCATGACATTACCAAAGGCAACCCCGAGTCCCGTCATGAAAATCATGTAAAAGGCGAGAATCAAAGTATTTGAAAGGGAGAGACCAAACAAGCTAAATAGCAACTGAGCAAGAACGATAAGGCTTGCTCCAATCAGAATTGGTTTACGAGCTCCCATCTTATCTAAAATGATACCCGAAAACGGAGCAAATCCTGCACCAATGATAGCTCCTGGGAGGAGCATCAAGGCTGCAAGAGTGGTATTAGAGTTGTTAACCAACTGCACATAGTTTGGCAAGAGGAAACTCATCGCAAGGGAACCCAATTGGAAAGAAAAGAAAGCGATGATATGACCTGTCAGTTTAAGATTTTTCAAAATAGAGAGGTTGATGATGGGATTTTCTAATGTTGTAGAACGCCAAATCAAAATGACAAGACCTAAGATCCCAATCAAAAGCCAACCTAAGACTGAGAAGCTGAAGAAGGCATGTTCAGCAACCCCATGAAGACCTAAAATCAGGCCCAAGAAAAGAAAGATGGTAGCCAGTAGACTGAGGATATCTAAAGATTCACGTTTAACCTCACTCTTTTGCTCAATCGAGCGAAGCCCTGCAATCAGTGAAGCCAAGAGAATAGGAAACTGAATGAGGAAGATAGAACGCCAACCAAAATGCGCTGTCAAAAGTCCACCAACAGTCGGTCCAATCGCTGGAGCGACAGCTGTAATCAGTGTCCCAACTCCCATCATGAGACCAATCTTACGACTTGGCACCTGCTCCAAAATGATGTTAAACATGAGAGGTAGGGCAAAACCAACACCCATTCCTTGAACCAATCGTCCCAGAACAACAAAGCTAAAACTAGGCGCTATAAAGTCGATAAGAACACCTAAAATAGACAAAAGGTTTGCGACCAGAAAGATGGTCTTCATCTTAAATGAGCGCTTGAGATAGGCAGATAAGGGCACCACGCAAGCAACGACTAATAGGTAGATGGTTGTAACCCACTGTACTGTTGACGTATTAACCGAAAATACCTTCATCAATACAGGAAAGGTGATGTTCATAGCTGTTTCACCAGCCACTCCACAAAAAGAAAGGATTCCTGTCGCAAAGATGGCACACAGGATCTTAGTGGAGATTTTTTCGTCTGACATAAGTATTTGTTCCTCTTATATAAACTTAAATATTGCGGTAGTGTTGTAAGATTTTGAGAAAGACTTCTCTCTCTTCAGATGAAAATTGCTGGGCAAACTCTTCCTCTTCTTTTCGAAGATAGGATTGGCAGGCAGACGCGATTTTTACTGCCTTATCCGTTAAAACAACCGCTTTTTGCCTAGCGTCTTTCGATGAGGTATGTCGTTCGATAAGGCCTTTTTTCTCCATCCGCTGTAAGAGAACTGTCGTTGTCGAACGCTGAATCTCAAATTCATGCTCAATGTCACGTTGAAATACCTCATGATTAGCATGATGGGTTATAAAATCGATAATGGCCATCTGATTTCCAGTCAAATCATACTGCCTAGCAAACTGATCAAAGTGGCGCATCATATTGTTATTGGCTTGCTTCAACAAGCGTCCAAAATGGTCCAAAACATGACTCCTTAACTACATTGTTAGCTAACTAACGTTATTTAGTATAAGAGTTTTAGGAGGTAATGTCAATAACTTTTCAAGAGATTTCCACTCAACTTTCAATAGATTTCAAAAAACTCAAGGACTTAAATCCTTGAGTTGCTTCATTTAGTCTTTCTTTACAGGAATTTCCTTAATAACACGCGCTGGATTCCCGCCTAGAACCACGTTGTCTCCAAAGGACTTGGTCACGACGGCTCCTGCCCCAGCTACTACATTATCCCCTAGGGTAACGCCAGGAAGGATGGTCACGCCTCCACCAGCCCAGAAATTATCACCGATTGTAATTGGAGCACCATATTCAATGCCTGAATTACGCTCGGTTGGATCAAGCGGATGCAAGGGCGTCAAAAACTGACAATTAGGGCCAATCATGGCATTGTCACCAATCGTGATAGGACAGATATCCAACATGGTCAAATTCCAGTTGGAATAAAAATTTTCACCGATATGGATATTAACACCGTAATCCGTAACGAACTGAGGATTCATGGCAACATTTTCACCAGTCGAACCAAACCAAGATTTGACAATCTCTGCCCTCTTGAGGCGATCAGGTTCAGCATTAAAGGCCCATTGTTTTTCTCTTGAGCTGGCCGCTAGAGCACGTAACTCAGGATCGCTTGGCTTATAAAAGTCACCTGCAATCATTTTTTCATATTCAGTTGGCATGGCATACTCCTTTTTTGCTTCTTCTCCTATATTGTAGTATAGAAGTGATGTTACCACAAGCGAATGGATATAAACTAGCTAATAATCTCAACTAAAAAACCATTACTAAATATAAATTGTAACCATAGCTCCATTATTTTCATTAGAAAGTTTCAGTTCCCAATCATGAAGTTCTACGACTCTTTTTACAAAAGATAACCCTATTCCAAAATGGTGATTCTGAGAGTCGTTTCCTGATTGATTATCTTGGTAAAAGAGCGATCCTACATTATCAATCATATTAGCCGAGAACCTTGAGCCATCATTCCAAACCGATAAAACAATCTTATTTTGCTCAGATGATAATTTTATAACTATCCTTGGCATCATTGATTGACTATAGGACATTGCATTATTCACAAGATTAGTAAGTGCTCTTAAGAATAATACTAAGTCAATATGAATAGTAGTATCAGATGGGGTTTCATTCAATACTTTTAAGACACAGGTCCCAGTTGTCAGAGGAGTTAATTCTCTAATCAAACATGACGCAAGCTGCTCCGAAGTAATATGCTCTTTATTGATATTATCTTTATAAAATGTTTTTGAATATTGAATAAATTGATTAAAATAATTATCTAGCTGTTGACTTGAAGATTCGATATCTAATAAGCATTGAGTTAACTCAGGAGACAAATCAAATGTCTGAAGATACTCAGCATTACCTGAAATTATTGTTAGAGGTGTCTTTAAATCATGTGCTGCGGAAGACACTCTGAACATTAGCTCTTGCTTTTGTTTCTTCTCTTTTTCAAGCATCTTCTGAATTTTATCCTGCATCTTCATAATATGTTCTTTTGTCTCAATAAATTCAAATAACCTTAGTGGCTTAGAGTATTTGTTATTGTCTGAATATAAGCTTTGTTCATATACTGTCTTCATCTCTATCTGAATTTCATATAGAAGTTTTTGTACATTTCTTACAATTATAACAACTAAAATGACACAAAGATAAATCCACGAACTAACACTAAAAAACATAGTAAAGCTATTCACATTGTTAGCATTAATTCCTTCAACTGCTGTAAATAGGGCAGGAATGATATAAAAAAAACAAATGCATATCAGAAATTGAAAAATAATTTTCAAATAAGTTGCTCTTATCAACTGCTTTAATGTTATTGATTTTGCCATTTATATCCCCCACCCCAAAGAGTTTTAATTGGATCAATACCATAAGGTTTTAATTTTTGTCGAATCTGATAGATATACTCTGTGATACTTCGGTACTGAACTTCTGAACTTTGAGGGTACAAATATTCATAAAGCTCCTCTACACTAAAGATTTTAGTTTGATAGGTAAACAACAAATATAATAAATTAAACTCCCTTCTCGAAAGAGAAATACTATTACCGTCTACCATTAATTCCTTTCCTACCCTATCAAATTGAAGTAAACCACTAGTCTCAGTATCTCCGACAGAAAGTAGCCTTTTATCTCGTCGAATATGCATTTTGACTCTTGCAACCAACTCCTTCATACCGAATGGTTTGGTAATAAAATCATCTGCACCTATTCCAATAGCTTCAACAATATCTTCTTCAAGGTTTTTAGCAGTAATAAAAATTATAGGTGTTTGAATCTGACTTCTGATACTACTACAAATATCAATACCACTCACTGGCATCATTATATCCAGTAAAATCAAATCAAATCCTATGAAGTCACATAGGTTAATATCTTCAACAGAATTTCTAGTTTCAACTACATAAGAGTTTTTCTCCAGAATATTCTTAATCAATCTTAAAACTTTTAAATCATCGTCAATAACTAGAATCTTAGACTTTACCATTTTTTTCCTCGTACGTTTTGAATATATTGTAACATAATTAAAAATCGAAAATACATTTCAAAATTAGCATATAATTTATAGTTCAATAAATTGAGCTTCTAGCAAATCTCAATAGTGCTTATTTTTAAGTAACAGAATATGTGTTTCAAAGTCTTGTATCTCTTTTTCAATCAATCTATCTAAATTTGATGTTGTCTCATCTAATAAAGCAATCTTTATTTGACTTACTTTAAAAATTCCTTTCGAATAAGGTAATAACTAGTAAGGAATAATCCAATAAGCCAAATTATGAATACAATAAAACGCATTATAGAATAGTTTGTATGTATTAGCTGAAAAACTAAATCATATATTATTACACTTGAAGCTATTGGTATAACCCTATCTATAAAAGGCAACACCAGTATAGGAAATAATAGCAAAATTGCAAGTGCAATCATTGAATTACCACATAAAAAGGAAAAAGAGTAACCCGCTAAAAAGTATATAACTGAACCAAACAAGTAGTAATAAAAATTTACTTCACTATGAGTACCCTGACTAAATATCATTACTATTAAACCTGCTAATAATGACTGTGTTAGACATTCTAGTAGGTCTATTAATAATATATATAATGTAGCTTTCACCCTACTTCCGTTGTTCAGGTAAACTTGCTTATAACTTTGTGTTTTCAATTCTACACTTGCATTTAAAACTCCATTCCCTAAAAAAGAGAACGATATTATAGTTAATAAGACAGAACTGCTAAAAGTGATAGAATCACCATTAACTTCGAATTTTAGGTATCTTAATAAACTTATTATAATAACAAATACTAACTGAAATAATAAATAAACCTGTACAGGTAATAAACTATATTTTTTATAAAACAAGCTATGCAATTGGCTTTTCATTCTTCTTCCCCCATTTTATTTTTTCTAAATAAAATAAACAAATCGTCGTAAGGAAAGTTTCAAATAGTAAAAGAATCGCTCCATATACTTGAGTTGTCTGACCGGCTTCGATCCTACCAAAAGCAAAAGACTTAGCTCCAATTAAAGGTAATAAATTATCTAAAATAGGAGAAATTGCCCTAAGTATGCCTGATAAAGAGAAAACTAACAACAGAACTATCACAATCAAAGAAGGAATTGATCTTTTTGTTATTTTTACAAGTAATAGAGAGAGTAAATTTAGTGTAATTGTAAAAGCTACTATTCTAATAAAAACATCAAGCATTAAGCCTATAGACAGAATACTTTGTAACTTACTAACTAACATGAATTTTAGAAGTAATGCATTTAATAAAAACAACGTAAAAGTCGTCGTTATTGAAATAGCAATTATACTAAATATCTGTGAAAACAATCTTATTTTCCAGTTAGCACAAATTAGTGATGAAAACTCATCCTCACCAAATTGATAATCAGTTGCTAGAATTAATGCTGACAATATAGGCAAAAATAATACGGTTGCTTGATACGGAGATGATAATATAGCATCTCTCACCGTTCTATAGGGAGTTTCAATTATATTTGGATCAATATTTACTGAGTTTGCAGCACCGGTGTGTAGTGCATTAATGACTTGAATATTTTGATAGGTAAAAAACAAACTAACTACAACTAAGATAAATAATCCCATTTTAAATAAAGTTAGATGGCTATATTTATATAAATACCCCTTTATAACTTGACTTAACATTTTACACTACTCCTTTCGTGTATAGAGCTAAAATAGGCGTTTTCAAAACTATCATATTGCTTCAATACTTGCTCACGTTTATCATTTAGAACAACGTGACCATTTGAAATACCTACAACTCTATCTACGGTTAATTCAAGTTCGCTCATATAATGGCTAGTTAATAATACTGTTTTTTCTTGTTTCACAAAGTCTTTGAGAAACTCTCTTAACCAACGGATTCCCTCTGGGTCTAAACCATTAATAGGTTCGTCTAAAATCAAAATATCTGGGTCTGCAAGTATTGCTGTTGCTAAACCTAATCTCTGCTTCATTCCTAAAGAATAATCTTTGATTTTTTTCTTACCAACATCTTTTAATCCAACAATTTCTAAACATTCAATACAACGTTGCTTACTGAGTCCACAAGAAAGTGCAATCCATCTTAATTGCTCATAACCAGTTCTACTTGGATAAGGTTGATAACTATCTAAAAAAGTTCCTACTATAGAGATTGGCTCAGCTCCTAACTCACTATATGTTGTTCCCAAAATAGTTGCCTTTCCACTATCAGCTGACTCCAATCCTAATAGTATTTTTATTAGGGTTGATTTTCCAGAACCATTAGGTCCTATCAAACCAGTAATCTCACCTTTATTAGCATGAAAAGTTATATTTGATAATACAACTTTGTCATCATATGTTTTATTTAAATTAGTAATATTAATCATTTTGTTTTCCTTTGACGAATAGAACCTTTTGAAATTTTGACAAACTAATGCTCTCACCAATAGGTTTACCATCAAGTTCCACCCATGCATATGCAATAAAAGAGGAAGTTTTAAAATCTGAAACCCAATCTGGAGAACGTCTTGTTATAGCGAAGGTACCTTTCACTATAATTGTAGTTTATCAATATATTTTCGGAAAAAAATCAGAGTTAATAGTTTTACATATTTTTAATTTAAAAATATTCTGAGATAGTCTTTAAACATCTGATTTTAGATAAGAAATAATCCACAAAAAAATCCCAAGTGCACAAGGCAACTTGAGATTTTCTTTGGCGTTATAATCTCTACTGTAGTGGTTCAAACTACAGTAGAGATTATAGAGCTTTTTGAGTGTACACAAAAAGTCCCATAAGAACTATAATGAAAAGCGACCAAGCCATCATTAGGAAGAACTTATGAGACTTATTAAGAATACCACAGAATCAATCGGAATTAAAGACCAAAACATCAAGATTTCACTTGTTTTTGAAACTAACACTCATATCTAGATTCAAGCAAAACTCGATTATCCTGAACCATCATACCCTCATTACCAAGGGAAGGCTAATTTGCTTTTGTGGCGCAAAACTCCCATACAAAAGTATGTAAAGTCTTTATTCTACTTAATTATATATCGATGGTCTCACCAACAGCTAAAACCCTATAACCTGCTGTTTCAACTTCATTTTTAGTTGTCTTGTAATGACTATAATCATCAATATGAATGGGATAAATTCTTTTAGGTTGAAGGAGATCATTCATTCGGTTTAACATTTTTAAGTCCATGGTAAATGGTCCACCAAATGAACCTGATTTTACAGCACCTAAATTAGCAAAAATAGCATCGATATTTTTAGGGACATTTTTGGTTAAGTCTGGGTACAAAACAGTATCACCGGTAAAATAAATGACTTTAGTTTCTGACGAAGTGGTAAATGTTAGTTGATAGCCATTTACCTTACCAACTATCTTTCGCATGATGTAATTACTGGCATGATAAGCCGGTAATGCTTTTATGGTGATACAATAGTCAGCGACTTGAAATGCTTGTTCTTCTCCCCATCTTAAAACACTATTATTTAAACATGGCACCCCATCTAAAATTTTCCTATTAGGAGAAATGACCGTCTTCTCTTTCAGATAATCTTTCCCTACATCATCCAAATGATCTTGATGCCCATGAGTAATTAGCCATACATCAACTTTGCTAAGAAGAGACTCATCCTTATAAACATCAGTTTGTTTCTCGGAGACAAATCCTTTAAACTGAACTAAAGTTCCCTTAGGAGATAAGTCAGGATCAATTCCAATATGAAATTGATTATCAATGGAAATGACTCCACATGCAACGCCACAATAAGTAAACGAAATAGACATAGTACCTCTTTTTATAACGACCATGAATTGAAAAACCAGTCATTAACAATAATGGAATGAGCATTTAAGTGCATAGCTCTTGTAACTAGATTATAGTTTTTATCATCACTTTTATCAATACCAGCGTATGTTCGACACCTTCTTTTACGTTTAAAATACTTAGTTTCCACATACCTCAGTTAACCAATCCACAAAAAAATCCCAAGTGCCATAAGCAACTTGAGATTTTCTTTCTGTCTGGGCATGCCTGAGACATTCAGGTCTTTATATTATTTGTCTTTTTGATCTTTGTGATCTTTCTTATTTTTCTTCTTACGTCCGTTGCGGCCAAGTCCTAGACCTGTTACCGATACGGTGAAGCCTGCGATATTGATGGTTTCTTCAATCTTACCTTTGCTTGCTTCTTCCTCATTTGAGAGATTAATTGGCATCTTGTGTTTAGAGCCTTTACCCTCAGCTTGACTTGAAACAGGTGCTTCAAAGTCATCGCCTGGTCCATAAGTGACTGGTCCATCATGAGATTCCTCTTGCTCTTCGACTTGATCGAGAACTTCTAGGTCTTGAACCTCTTCAACAACGATATCGTCTGCCTTGTTTTCTTTAGGTTTACCATTGATATCGCCTGTAAGCGGGATATAAACAACAGTTTCTTCAAGGTTACGTTGACCAACGGTCTTACCTTCAACCTTATCCTTATCAGCGCTGTAGCCTTCTACTTCTGGTGTGATGACTGTTTCAAACTGACCTTTATTTGAAGTCCAGTAGCTTGAACCAAGCTCTTCACCTGTAACCTTATCAATGGTCAAACTACGTGTCCATTGAGCGGTTTGGATGTTATTAGCAGGAAGTTCTGCTTGTCCATCGCTAGATGTGTAGAGAACTGTGAAGGTTACATCTTTAATATAGCTTTCACGTTCTGGCCATTTAGCACCATCAGGATTTGCTGGGTTGATTGGTGTACCAGCTTCTTGGATGTTATCTGGACCTACTTGAACGGTACCATGACGAAGGGTAACCATGAAGTTTTGGTCAACATGTGAATCACCATCAAAGATAACACCGTTTGTGAAGCCATCTGCAAGGAGGGTATAACCACGATCACTGTAGTACTTGATGCGCTCGATTGTTGAGTAATCGATAACTTCGCCTGATTTACCAAGCAAGTCGACCACTTCAAGTTTCTTACGAGTTGTACCGTCAACATAAGTGACTGTAGCTTTCTGAGCATCCTTGAGGTAAGTAACCACTTCCATGATTTCAGGAGTTTCCACAGAAACATCTGTCATTTCAGCGACTTCTATACGGTCTGGTGTGAATCCGACAACCTCTGGTGAAGGAACAGCTGAGAAGCCAGCTTGAGTACTTGACCATGCTTCATAATTGATAGCACCTGTCACAAGGTTAACATTAGCCAAACGTTTGAAATCAAGAACTTCAACGTAGTCGTCGCTAGCCAAACCACCTTCTTCGAAGACATACTGGATGGTACGTGTCACATCGGCACGGTTTTCAAGCATCTCTACGCTATTTGGCCAAACTGGGCTATTCACATCATTTGGATCTACGACTTCACCTGCAACTGGTGCTGGCATATCTGGGTCGATAAGAACCAAACGTTCACGAAGAACCACTTCGAAGACTTGGTCAAAGTCAGAGTCACCATTGTAAGTGTGGTCAAAGGCTTCTGCATAACCATCGTTGACAAGTTCATAACCTTGTTTGAGCAAGTTTGCGATTTGTTCATCAGTAGAGTAGTCAATCTTCTCACCTGAGCTTCCGACAACAACATCACGAGTCAATTCTGACTTATCAAGCTCATTCATGTAAAGGATAATAGCTTTTTGCTCATCCTTAGCATAAACCACGTTGGTATCTTGACCTGGGTGCTCTGGAGTAATAAAGGCCTTTTCAGAAATGTAACCAAGAACATCTGGAACGACTGTTTCCATAGCCATGGTTGGATCTTCAGGATCGTTGTTGTAGCTTGGAGTAGGTGCATTTTCGATTGGTGTACCATACTCATCTACTGGAATAATCTTACCAAGTTCTGTGTAAGTAACAGTATCTTCCACTTCTGGAAGGTCTGGGCGAACTTCAAGACCACCAGCTTGACGTTTATCTGCATAGAAGCCTTCAACTACTGGAACTTCTACAACATCATAAGTGAAGCTGTCTTGATCCCAAGTGCTTGTTTGTTCCACTTGGTTAAACTTACCGTGGAAGCTGAAGCTATCTTGAATGTTGATAACTGGATCTTTGTAGCCTGCACCTTGGAAGGTAACCGTTTGTTTCGTATCCTGTGTAATATCATCCAAGATTGGTTCGTAAACCAAGGTTTGATCCAGGCTGAGGTCAATTGGCAATACCAATTCACTTTCAGCTTGGTAGCCAGCAACTTGTGGTGCTGGTGTTTCAATAACTTGCGTAGCATCTTGAGGATCATTAGCATAATGAACTGGTTCTGCATCCGCGATTGGATTACCAAAGGTATCAACAGGGATAATCTTACCAAGCTCTTTATAGGCAACACTATCTGTTGCTTCTGGTTTATCAGGTGTAACAACCTGCATACCAGCAACTGCCTTGTCCGCAAAGTAACCTTCGATAACTGGAACATTGACTTTAGCGAAAGTATAGCTGTCTTGATCCCAAGTGTAAGTATCTTCTGCTTGGTTGTACTTACCAGTGAAGCTGAAGTCAGACTGAATATTAACAGACGGTGTTGCTTCGCCAGCTCCTTTGAAGAAGACAGTTTGCAAGGTTGGTTGCGTGACATCCTCTAGAATTGGAGCATATTCGACAAGAATATCGTCTGTCAAGCTCTCAGGCATGACACTTTGTTGCATTGGACGGTAACCCGGAATGTGAGGAACAAGTGTCTCACTAACCTTAGTTGGGTTATTGGCATCATTGTTAAAGGTTGGCGTTGGAACGTTTGGAATCAAGCGTCCATTCGCATCAATAGGAATGATCTTACCAAGTGGAACGTAGGTAACGGTTTCTTCTATATTATCTTCAGTAACATCTCTACCCTTAACTTCTACTCTATCCGCAAAATAGCCTAAAACAACTGGTGCATAGATATCATAATATTTGGTTTTGTTTGGAGACCACTCTGTCTCATCAACAAGCTCACCTGTAACCTTGTCGAAGGTAAGAGTACGCACCCAATAAGCCTTTTGCACATCAGCATTTGGCAAATCCGCATTGCCATCTGTACTTCTGTAAAAGACTGTGAAGCTTACTTCTTTTTCGTAAGCATACTTAGATGGCCATTTAGGTCCATCTGGATTATTAGGATTGATTGGAGTATCTGGGACTTGTTCATTTTCAGGTCCCACCTTAGCAACATCGTGTTGCAAGAGGACAAACCACTCTTGATCATCAATATCCTTATCATCAAAAATGGCATCTTTAGGGAATTCATCCTGAATCAAGTCATATCCCATGTCCTTGAAAGTCTTGATACGTGTTGCTGTCCCGTATTCAATCGCTTCACCCAATTCACCGGTCAACTGGTCACTAACCAAGTAAGCACCGGTAGTTTCATCAATATAAGTGATGCTGGCTTTCTTGAAAATTTTACGATACACAACCGGAGTGTCCGCTCCTGGTTTGTTCGGTACTACACTTTTAATATCTGTCATATAATCTTGAACAGCTGGTGTTGCTGTCTCACCCGCCTTTCGTGGATCTTTTTTGTTATTGTTATACTGCTTAGTCAAAGCACCTGGAATATATTCCCCATCTTCTGTCACAGGGATAATGCGTCCCAATTTCCTATAGGTCACATGTTCCGTTACCGTTGGCACATAGGGCGTGACAACGTTAAAACCCGCTTCCTTTTGGTCAGCGAAATAGCCCTGGACAACTGGTACCGATATCTTAGGATAGGTATAACTGTCCTTGTCCCATTCGATTAAACCAGTCTTCCTATCCCTAGTCCCTGTGAAGACATGGTTTTCCATGACTTCAGGATCTGGAGTTTGCGAATCCGCTCCTTGAAAAATAATCTCTTGCTTAGATGGAATCCTCACGGTTTCCGATTGAGCATGATTATCAAAGAGAACTTCGTCAGCTCTGGCAAAATCTAATGGAGAGGGGGCACCGTGGTCAGAGCGACTTTTTGGGTTAGTCAATAATTTAGAAAGATCTATAGTATCAACTAAATCAGAGTGCGCTGATTTATGTGCAATATGCTCTTCGGCAGTTCTTGCTGCTGCTTCAGTCGCATCTTCCCTATAGGCTCTCAAAAATACTCCCCCTTTCTTCTTTTTATGAGAAATAAAATCCTATACTTGCTAAGTTCTCATGGAAATCTTTTCTATTAAGATTTCATTTTCCCTCGGAGAAGCTAACAAGTTCTTATCAAAGATTAAAATTTTTGATATCTCTTATATATACTATAATACGAGAATCGAATTTTTACAAGTAAGGTGTAAGAACTTTAATCATTTTAACCCCTAAGTGAAAAAATAGTGCTTTAATGTGCAATATCTATCAAGTAGTTTATGAAAGTGACATCAAAATGAGATTACCCCGATAACTTAAATGATGAGTCTTTAATGGAGCTTTCTCTCCCTAAAGACACTCTCATAAGAAATAGACTATAAACTATCACAACTACTTCTCATCTTTGAAAGACTAGAACCTTACCTCAGTTGTAAGGGAACAACCTAAGAGAATGGCACAGAGAAGGTCTGTGCCTAGTCCTCGACTATGGAATGCCAATGAATAACTAGCATTACTTTTAGTATAGATTGACTTTTACGCTTCGTCAATAGATTGGAACCATTTAATGAAATTCCCCAGTTTCTCAAGTTTCTCGTATTAAGTTATAAATAACTAATAGCTTTTTTAGCATGATTACTTTTTCATGGAACTACAGATGTAATGATTACTATCAGACTATCATGACTAACTCAAGATGGTTTTAAAATCACTTGTTCAGCCATCATTAAATCCTTAACGAAATCCGAACATGCCATAAAAACCGAGACTACTGTCTCGGTTCATACAGTTTGGAAACGATTAGATTTGTCCTCGGCCTTGAGCGTCAAAGTAAACCCACCATCCTGGACTCACTTCAACCCAACGGTTAACAGCCATCTCACCTGAATTTGGATCATAGTAACGAACAACGCCGTTCACACGAACCAAATGACCTTTGATTTGCTTACCATTGTTATCAAAGAGGAGGTTTTGACCATTGATAGTAACCATGCCTTTGACAGCATTACCATTACCATCGAAGTAATACCAGCTACCATCGATTTCATGGAATTGATTACGGTAAAGCTCACCTGAATTTACATCATAGTAACGAAGGTTGCCATCAACATTAGCCAAAGCACCTTTCACTTGACGACCATTTTGATCAAAGTAGAGGTTTTGACCATTGATATTTTGTGAACCTTTTACGGCTGCACCATCATTATTGAAGTAAGCCCAAACACCTGGTTCGATTTCTGCGAATCGGTTGCGAGCCAATTCACCTGAGTTAGCATCATAGTAACGGATAGTACCATTCTCATTAACAGTACGCCCTTTAACTTGGACACCATTGTTATCGAAGAAGAGTTCTTGACCATTGATGTTTTGGTGACCTGTCACACGTTTACCATTACCATCGTAGTATGCCCAAACGTTATTACCAATTTGTACGAATTGGTTGCGGCCTGATGTATTGTTATTGTTGTTATCTGGTTTTGGATCTTGTTTACCGTTTGCATTCAAGACACCGTTTTGGTCGTAGTAGAATACTTGACCTCTACGGTTTTGACGGTAACCATCACGCAATTGCACCCCATTAGCGAGGAAGAAGTATTGTTTACCATCGATAGTCTTTTCACCGATTGCCATGCGACCTGAGTTATCAAAGTAGTAAACATTTCCGTCGTTATCTTTGATAAAGGCATTCTTAGCACGTTTGCCATCGTTATAACGATAGTAAACACTGCCCCAGCTCTTCTCAAACTTACCACTACCATCACCGTTTTGGTTGTCGTTGTTAGTAGATTGGTTGCTTCCGACTACTTTTGGAAGGCTAACTTTACCACCATTTGTACCGTAGTAACCACTTAGACCATTCTTAAGCACGTACTCTGAACCACGGTCAAGAATGTTAGTACCATTCATGTACTTCGCAGACCACTGTGTGATCTTCTCGTCAGTAGTCATACGTTTACCAGTAGAGATTTGAACACGATCAAAGATTTGTGGGTAAAGACGTTTCAATTCATCAAGGAAGGCACCACCATATTTACCTTGGTAGTCGTTACCAAAAGTACGTGTCTTAGCAGCGTAGAGGCTATGATTGATGATTGCTCCATCTTTAGTTTCACCATAGTTATTAACACGAGTTGCTGTAACCACTTCATCACCTGGAAGGTTATAGATTTGGTCTGGAACCCAGTCAGCAATCGCTGAGATACCTACAGCGTGGAGTGATTTAAGAGCTGCTTTCAAGTCAGCCAATGAACCGTACTTATTGTCCTTACTCATAGCAATATCATAACGGTCTGTAAAAGCATAACCATTTTGGATGACTGAGTCAAGGAAGCTACCATCATCACTTGAAACGTACTGTGGTGCAAATTCAAATGATGTGATACCCCATGATTTGAAGAGGTTTGCATTTTCAGCAATCTTCTTATTAGTGTATTGTGATGAATCTTGGACGAAGTCTTGGAAGTTAGAGAAACCTTCGTAGATAACTTGTGAATCAAGGGCAGCATTTGATTCATAAACCAAACCACTGCTGTTCTTTTCTTTACTTGGTGCTACACGCACGTCTTGACTTTCAGAAGCACCTACTGGTACCCAAACTGCAAGGTAACCATCAACTTGAGGGTTACGGATACCACGGATTTCGTTTGCATTAAATGTCAAATTACCGTTACCATCAGTGTATTTGACAATGCCGTTAGCATCGCTATCATTCAAGTAAGTAGCCACACCATCGTTTGTTGTCAAAAGCAATGGACGATAAGCTTGGTTACGGTGAGCCGCACCCATGTTAATTGTCAAGTTGCTTGTCAAACGAAGGGCAGGTTGGTTTGAAACGATAACTGCCATACCTTGGTTACGTGTTTCTGCTGTACCAGTATCAGAAGCACTATTAGCCCCTGTACCATAACGTACAGATGTCAAGACACCTGCAGCATCCCAACCATTAGTATTACCATAACCGATGTAGTTAACCTTCATATCTTGACCACCGGCTGCATAGCGGATACGGCCTTTCAAGAGGGTTTCAATAGCATCATAATATGGTGATTTTTGGGCCATATATTGACCATCATCTGTGTACATGTCACCATAGTAAACACGTGGCACAGTGTCCTTATGCGTAAGCATCAAGGCGTATGCTGATGGAATATTATATTGTGTGTATTGCTTGTTAGCACTACGCATGTCTCTGTTGTAGATTTCAAAGGCTTTCTTCATTTCATCAAGCGTGAAGGTATTCCCTGTTGATTGAGGGTTGATTTCATTTTTGATGATTTGACCAATGATTGATTGTACCTCTGAATCGTGAGCACGAACAAAGGCGTAGTTAGCCATGCGTTTAGAGTTTTTACCACTTTCAGAACGGTCATTGATACTATTTGAAATAAGTGGTTCAACTCCTGAGCGGTTACCAATTGGACGCAAGAGTGAATATACCAATGCTAAGTGCATAGGGTCATCCATTGGCAATTGGGCACCTTTAGTGTCTTCATTGTAGTATGGGTCATTGTGAGACCACGCTTCCAAGATAGACATGTGTTTAATGGCTTGATCTTGGCTTTGGTCAGAACCATACTTAGCTTTGAAGTAATCTGAAGCAATTTGAAGAAGGTCAGCATTGACATTATCCACGGCATCGACACGAACACCATCGAAGTTTTCATCTTCAGAACCACCAGTAATAGTACCGATGTTCATGATGTAGTGGAGCCAGTTCAACTGCTCAGCTTGAACCGCTGGGTTTGAGTTGTCGATATCATTAGCCAACAAGAACTCGAAACCACCGTTACTTGTATCCTTAGTATACTTAGGATTGTGTTTACCTGTTTGGCTAGTTGGTGTGCGGTTCAAGAGACGATAATCAGAATTAGCATGGCTTGTACGACTATCGTTGTTATAGAGAAGGGCACCACCTTGCAAGTGATCGCTGTTATCAAGATTTTCAGAAGTTGAATTCCAACCTGGTTGGGTCTTCACGAAATTTTTGATAGTTGTACGCAACCAGTCAGTGTTACCTTCACGCGCAATACGTTCTTCAATACGTTTTTGAACTTCAAGCGCTGCTTGGTCCATTTGAGTTTGTGAGCTGAATGACGTATAGGTCTGATTGGTACCGAGACCTTGCTCCTTCATGTAGTTGAGGTAGCTCGCTTGGATAGCCTTGCTTGGCCACCAAACCGTAAGCAATGGACGTTTGTCATTTTCAGTTGAGGCAGTCCACTCTTTACCATCTTTCAAGATTTCTTTTGGACGGTACCATGTGTTGGCAGTAAAGTAACCATCAACAAGTTCGATATCTTTATCAGTTGTACCATAAAAGGCATTCTTATCGCCATTTACAGTAACGTTTGTGTTTGTGCTATCAGCTGATGAACCTGTTCCACCGTTCTTATCGAAGCGGTATTCTTTTTGGTTAGACAATTCACCAGTTTCAGCATTAAAGTATTGGCTTCCGCCGTTACGTTCAAGGACATAGTTCTTACGAATAGTACCGTCATCTTCAACGTAGTATTGTTTACCATCAATTGTTTTGATGTGACTTGGACCATCAGTTACGACATTGTTAGTTGCTGGAAGGTCGTTGTTTACTACTGTGACAGTATTGTTGGCATTATTTGTATTGCCGTTAACTGGGGTAGCACGACGGCCTCCTGTAGGACCACGTCGAGCACCAGTCGCACGACGTTCACGTGTCGCTGCGCGATCAGTAACTGTTGTTGTGTCAGTTGTAGTGTTGTTATTTGTCGTATCAACAGCTGTATCATTGGTTGCTGTTGTATCTGTTGTAGTTGCCGCACGATCAGTACCGACAGTCGCTGCCGTATCAACAGCATTCGCTGCAACTGTATTTGTTGTATCAGTTGTCAAATCGAAAGTTGCTGTTGGAGCTGCTTGGTCAGTTGCGACATCATTTGTCGCTGCAACTGCTGTAGTTGGATCCTGAGCAGCCGTTGTATCGTTAGATACAGTACCCGTATCAACAGTAATATCGGGGATGGCTACAGTAGCATCCGTATGTTCGTCGGCCTGAACGACACCGTCGTTAGTTCCTAAAGAAACCGCTGAGACTGCACCGAGCGACATTCCTGTAACTGCGATGGTTACCCATTGTTTCTTAACTTTGTGCATTTTATAATGTACTTTTTTGTCCATAATAAAAAGACTCCTTTTTCCCATTTATAGCTTCATTCTAAATCATTGAAAGCTTTTTTTCAATAAGATTTGATAAATTTTCATAATTTTTAGAAAAGTCCTTTTGTTGTTTTAATGACATTAGCTTTAAATGAGTGTTTAAAAATATAAAAATGGTCATTTTAGTCATTGAGAAACAGAAAACTGACACTCTATGGCTATTTAGAATGATTATTGATAAGGTACTTCTTTTAATGGGATTACAAGGAAATCTAATGAAAATTCACAAAATCCTTAAGGCACTTCTCTAAAAGCGACAAAAAATACCATCCTTACCAAACCATTAGGTCTGTTAAAATAGGGTCTTTTTTAGACTATCTTCTCATACAAAATCTAAATTCTAACTATCTAAGCTATTCCCTTCTTACTGAGGTTTAAGAGTTTCAAGTTCGGTCACTATAGTGCCACAAAAACCAATCACAGAGCGATAAATCGTCTCAAAAAAATAGCTCAAAATCTTATCTATCCTGCTGAAACGAAGGAAAAAGGAGTATAATGAAGATGAAAAGAAATAATCTATTTAGACACAAATAGAGGGGAAGGTGAGAAAGATGTCAGAACAAAATACAAACTTCAACACGAAACAAGATAAGGTAACGACTGGTCAAGAGGTCACTAAGTCAGACCTCATTAAGAAGAATGCTCCTGACAACAGTCTTGCTTCTGTTCTCCTTGCAGCCGCATTTTATTCAGCTATTGTTTATCTTGCCATGTTTTGTTTAAATCCTTGGGGAATACTTTTGATGATTTTCCAAGCACCTAGCTTGATTTGTTACATAATAGCAACCATCTTAGTATGGAAAGGGCGTAAAAAAGGTAATAAAAACTTCTTAAGCACAAGTATTGGTTTTTATATTGTCTCAATCCTTTTGGCTAATGAGGCTTTTCGATATATACCAATTATGTTAACTATTCTCGTAATAGTGGGGACTGTGATGTATAAACAAGATAATGAGCAAGACAACAAATAAGAGACCATGTTCAAGTGGTCTCTTATTTTTATGTAGTCATTTGTATTTCAAAAGGTCAGTTCCATTTTGAAACTTTCACAACATCTCCAAATCAAAAAACACCTCTTAGCTAGAATGGTTATCTAACATGAAGGTGTTTTTTATTGTGCTTATCTGAGCATTGTAAAGACTTTTACAATCCTGAAATACGAATAATCTTCGTCCTATTCTTCATTTTTCTTACGTTTGGCAAGAAAGGCGAGACCTGTTACAGTTGCCAAAGCACCAAATGCCATTGACAATGATGAGTTTTCCTCACCAGTCTTAGGAAGCGCTTGGCTACCACGTTTGTGCTTAGGATTTTTCACTTCAGAAGTTGATTCTGAGGCACTCAATGAGGCAGACACCGAAGCTGATTCAGATGCGCTTACAGATTCTGAGACAGAGACTGAAGCAGATGTGCTTGCGCTTTGCAACTCGTTCAATGACACAGACTCGCTTGTAGAAATCGAAGTACTTACTGAGGCTGATTGTGATTCACTCAATGAGACACTCAATGATGTTGAAATACTTGTTGAAGTACTTGTGCTTTCAGAGGCACTCAAGAATGCTGATGTAGAAGCTGACTCTGATACTGAAACGCTTGATGAAGCTGATTCTGAATGATTTACAATGTTTGAAATTGATTCAGAGATTGAAGTTGAAACAGAGATAGATTCTGAAGTTGAAATTGATTCTGAGACTGAGATGCTAGCTGAAGTTGATTCAGATACGCTTACTGATTCTGACGCTGAGACTGAAGCGGATGCGCTCGTTAATTCTGACGCTGAGACTGAAGCAGATGTGCTTGCTGATACAGACGCACTTGTTGATGCAGAAACGGAATTAGAGATTGATTGTGACACTGAAACTGAAGCGCTCAATGATGCCGACTCTGATTCGCTGACTGATTCTGACACTGAGGCTGAGACTGAAGCGGATGTGCTTACGGATTCTGATGCAGACACTGAAGCGGATGTGCTCACTGACGCTGAGACAGAAACTGATGTGCTTGCTGACTCATATGCAGAGACTGATGCAGAAACGCTTGATGATTCTGACACAGACACACTTGCACTTTGTGATTCACTCAACGATACAGACTCACTTGCAGAAATCGAAGCACTTACTGAGGCTGATTGTGATTCACTCAATGATGCTGACTCTGATACAGAAACTGATGCACTCGCTGACGCTGACACTGAAGCAGATACGCTTGATGATTCTGATGCAGATGCTGAAACTGACTCAGATGCACTTGCTGATTCTGATGCAGAGACTGAAGCGGATGCGCTCGCTGACGCTGACGCAGATGCAGATGCACTTGTTGATTCTGACTCTGATACAGAAACTGTTGTGCTCGCTGACTCTGATGCACTTGCTGATTCTGAGGCGCTCGCTGACGCTGAAGCAGATGCTGAAGCAGATTCAGATGCGCTTACTGATTCTGAGACAGAGACTGAAGCGGATGTACTTGCTGATTCTGACGCAGAGACTGATGCAGATACGCTTGATGATTCTGACTCTGATACAGAAACTGATGTGCTCGTTGATTCTGATACAGAGACTGAAGCGGATGCACTCGCTGATTCCGATGCAGATGCCGAAGCGGATGCGCTTGATGAAGCTAACTCAGATACTGAAACGGATGTGCTGACTGACGCTGACTCAGAGGCTGAAGCTGATTCAGATGCGCTTACTGATTCTGAGACAGAGACTGAAACTGATGTGCTTGCTGACGCTGACTCAGAGGCTGAAGCTGACTCAGATGCACTTGCTGATTCTGATGCAGATGCCGATTCAGATGCACTTGTTGATTCTGACGCAGAGACTGAAGCGGATGCTGAAGCAGATTCAGATGCGCTTACTGATTCTGAGACAGAGACTGAAGCGGATGTACTTGCTGATGCTGAAGCAGATACAGAAACTGATATGCTTGCTGATTCTGATGCAGATGCTGAAGCTGACTCAGATTCACTTGTTGATGCAGACTCAGAATTCGAAACTGATTGTGATTCACTGATTGAAGCACTTACAGATGTACTTTCAGAATTAGATACTGATTGTGAGCCTGAAACAGATGCACTCAATGACGCCGATTCACTCAATGATACTGAGTTAGATGTTGAAATTGATTCACTAGCTGAAATGAAGCTTGAAGCCGAGTTCGAAATAGATTCAACAGTTGAAATGATTGCAGAAATTGAAGCACTGAAGGCTTGAGACTGGCTTTCAAATACAGAAGCACTCAAAGAGCTTGATGTACTCAATGATTCTGATTCAGAAGCCGAAACTGACGCACTTGTACTTCGAGATTCACTCAATGATGCTGACTCACTAGCTGAAACTGAATTCGATTCTGATTGCGAAACTGAGTTTGACTCGGATTGTGATGTCGACGTTGACTCGCTCTCTGAAGTCGAAACTGAATTTGATTCCAGCTGTGATGTGCTTACTGATGCACTTTCTGACGCAGAAACTGAATTTGACTCGGATTGTGAAGCTGACGTTGATTCACTTACTGAGGCTGATTCTGAATTTGAGGCAGATTGTGATTCTGATACTGATTCACTTACTGAGGCTGATTCTGAATTTGAGGCAGATTGTGACGCTGATGTTGACTCACTTTCTGAAGTAGAAACTGAGTTCGACTCGGATTGTGACTCACTAATTGATTCTCTGACTGAAGCTGACTCTGAATTAGAAACAGACTGTGATTCTGAAATTGATTCACTTTCTGAAGCGGATTCGGAGTTAGACACTGATTGTGATTCTGAGATTGACTCACTTACCGAAGCTGACTCTGAGTTTGATTCAGACTGTGATGTTGACGTTGATTCACTTTCTGAAGTCGAAACTGAGTTTGACTCGGATTGTGAAGCTGATGTTGATTCACTTTCTGAAGTCGAAACTGAGTTTGATTCGGATTGTGTCATTGATGTTGATTCACTCTCTGACGCTGATTCAGAGTTTGATACAGACTGTGATTCTGAGATAGATTCACTTACTGACGCTGACTCTGAAGTTGAAGCAGACTGTGATTCTGAAATTGAAGCACTTACTGACGCTGAAGTTGAGTTTGACCCTGATTGCGACTCAGAGATTGATTCGCTTACAGACGCGGATTCTGAAGTAGACAATGATTGTGATTCTGAAATCGACTCACTTGCAGATGCAGACTCGGAATTAGACAATGATTGTGATTCGCTTACTGATGCACTTTCTGAAGCGGATTCGGAGTTTGAAACGGATTGTGACTCAGATACTGAAGCACTCTCTGAAGCGGATTCAGAATTTGAGACAGATTGCGATTCTGAAACAGACACACTTACTGAGGCTGAAACTGAATTTGATACAGACTGTGATTCAGAAACTGACGCACTCTCTGAGGCTGATTCAGAATTAGACACTGATTGTGATTCGCTTACTGATGCACTTTCTGAAGCGGATTCGGAGTTTGAAATTGATTGCGATTCGCTTACTGATTCACTCTCTGATACTGACTCTGAGTTTGATACTGATTGCGACTCAGACACAGATGCACTCTCTGAAGCGGATTCGGAATTTGATACAGACTGTGATTCAGAAACTGACTCACTTTCTGAAGCGGATTCGGAATTTGATACAGATTGTGACTCTGAAATTGATTCACTTATTGAGGCTGATTCTGAGTTTGAGACTGATTGTGATGTTGATGTCGACTCGCTCTCTGAAGCTGACTCGGAATTAGACACTAACTGTGATTCTGAGATAGATTCACTTAATGACGCTGAAACTGAGTTTGATTCTGATTGTGACACTGACGTTGATTCACTCTCTGAGGTAGAAACTGAATTCGATTCGGATTGTGAAGCTGATGTTGATTCACTCTCTGAAGTTGAAACTGAATTCGACTCGGATTGTGACATTGATGTTGATTCACTCTCTGAAGTTGAAACTGAGTTTGATTCTGATTGTGACGCTGACGTTGATTCACTTACTGAGGCTGACTCTGAATTAGAAACAGACTGTGATTCTGAAATTGATTCACTCTCTGAAGTTGAAACTGAGTTTGATTCTGATTGTGACGCTGACGTTGATTCACTTTCTGAAGCTGAAACTGAATTCGATTCGGATTGTGAAGCTGACGTTGATTCACTCTCTGAAGTCGAAACTGAGTTTGACTCAGATTGTGACGCTGACGTTGACTCACTCTCTGAGGTAGAAACTGAATTTGATTCCAGCTGTGATGTGCTTACTGATGCACTTTCTGAAGCTGACTCTGAGTTTGAAACTGATTGTGACTCAGATACTGAAGCACTCTCTGAAGCGGATTCAGAATTTGATACAGATTGTGATTCTGAAATTGATTCACTTACTGAGGCTGACTCTGAATTTGAAACCGATTGTGACTCAGATACTGAAGCACTTTCTGAAGCTGACTCTGAGTTGGAAACAGACTGTGATTCAGACACTGACGCACTTACATAGGATGACTCAGAAGTTGATACTGATTGTGATGTCGACGTTGAGGCACTTTCTGAAGCTGAGACTGAATTTGACTCCAACTGTGATGTTGATGTTGACGCACTTACTGAGGCTGAAGTTGAGTTCGACTCAGACTGAGATGTTGAAGTTGAGGCACTTTCTGAAGTAGAAACTGAGTTTGACTCGGATTGTGATGCTGATGTCGACTCACTCTCTGAAGTCGAAACTGAATTCGATTCCAGCTGTGATGTGCTTACTGATGCACTTTCTGAAGCTGAAACTGAATTTGACTCGGATTGTGATGTTGACGTTGAGGCACTTTCTGAAACTGAGACTGAGTTTGACTCGGATTGTGATGCTGATGTTGATTCACTCTCTGAAGTCGAAACTGAGTTTGACTCAGATTGCGATGTTGATGTTGATTCGCTCTCAGAGGTAGAAACTGAGTTTGACTCGGATTGTGATGTCGACATTGACTCGCTCTCTGAAGTCGAAACTGAATTCGACTCGGATTGTGACGCTGATGTTGACTCACTTTCTGACGATGACTCGGAAGTTGAGGCAGATTGTGATTCTGAAATTGATTCACTTTCTGACGATGACTCGGAAGTTGAAACAGACTGTGATTCCGAAACTGATTCACTTACTGACGCTGATTCTGAATTTGAAACAGACTGTGATTCTGAAATTGATTCACTTTCTGACGATGACTCGGAAGTTGAAACAGACTGTGATTCCGAAACTGACTCACTCTCTGAAGTTGAAACGGAATTCGACTCTGATTGTGATTCGCTTACTGAAGCACTTTCTGACGATGACTCTGAGTTTGAAACCAATTGTGATGCTGAAATTGAGGCACTTACTGAGGCTGATTCGGAATTAGACACTGACTGTGATTCTGACACAGATTCACTCTCTGAAGTTGACTCTGAGTTTGAAACTGATTGTGATTCTGAAACTGATTCACTCTCTGAAGCTGACTCGGAAGTCGAGACTGATTGCGATTCAGACACTGATGCACTCGCTGAGGCTGATTCGGAAGTTGAAACAGACTGTGACTCTGAAACAGACGCACTCGTTGAAGCTGACTCACTTTGTGAGACACTAGTCTTCAAAGACTCACTCAAGGAACTTGAAACACTTGCTGATTTCTCAACACTCAAAGATGCACTCGTTGAAGCTGACTCACTTTGTGAGACACTCATCTTCAAGGACTCACTCAAGGAACTTGAAACACTTGCTGATTTCTCAACACTCAAAGACGCACTCGTTGAAGCTGACTCACTTTGTGAGACACTCGTCTTCAAGGACTCACTTAATGAGCTTGAAACACTTGCTGATTTCACGGCACTCAAAGATGTGCTTGTTGAGGCTGATTGACTTTGTGAGACGCTTGTCTTCAAGGATTCACTCAAAGAACTTGAAACGCTCTCCGATTTCACGACACTCAAAGATGTACTTGTTGAGGCTGATTGACTTTGTGAGACGCTTGTCTTCAAGGATTCACTCAAAGAACCTGAAACGCTCTCCGATTTCACGGCACTCAAAGATGTACTTGTTGAGGCTGACTCACTTTGTGAGACACTAGTCTTCAAGGACTCACTTAATGAACTTGAAACTCTCTCCGATTTCACGGCACTCAAAGATGTGCTTGTTGAAGCTGACTCACTTTGCGAAACGCTTGTCTTCAAGGACTCACTTAATGAGCTTGAAACACTAGCTGATTTCACGGCACTCAAAGAAGCACTCGCTGAGGCTGATTGACTTTGTGATTTTGAAACACTCTGTTGTGCTGATAAACTCAAGGAACTTGAAACACTTGCTGATTTCTCAACACTCAAAGAAGCACTCGCTGAGGCTGACTGACTTTGTGATTTTGAAACACTCTGTTGTGCTGATAAACTCAAGGAACTTGAGACACTTTTTGAAGCAACCGTGCTCAATGAAAGGCTGGTCGATGCAGACTGCTTAGTGGACTCACTTCGACTTTGAGAAATCGATTCCTGCTTAGACTGACTGGCACTTTGCGACACTGACTGGCTGTGATCACTATCCGACAATTTCACCGTCACAACATTCGTCGTACTATCCTTATAAGTAATCGTTACCGTTCCATCGCTATTAACCGTATAAGACTTAATACGGTTTGCAACCTCTGGATTCAAGGCCGACACAGCCGCAATAATTTTGCTTTTATCCGAATCTGTCAAGGCAGTCAGACTTGTCACCTGAATAGTGCTTGTCGGTGCCACACCCGGCGTACGATCTGCTAATCGCCCCTGAGTAATACGAATCTCACCCAAGCCATTTGGACGATTCATATTTGACGCATTGTCAATAGCAGCAACATTACGTTGCCATGTGTTTCGGAAGGAATGGTAAAGATCATCTTTCAAATGAATGGTCGCTGTGATGTTTGCAGGATTGTCACTCGTTGCTGTGATATCTCCCGTAATCGGTGCAATATTACCTGTTCCATACTGGCTACTACCAAAGAAATTTCCGTTCAAGGCATTGTCATTCAAGTCGGCTCTTGCAACGACTTTCATTTCTTTAAGCTTACCACTGTCATCTGTAGCCGTGAAAGTCAAAACAGCATCATCGCCAGCATAGATGGTATAGTTTTTCCCGCCACCTTCAAGAGGCGTAGACTCAGGTTCCACACCATCAACAGTCAACTTGGCCGTCACTTCAGGACGCGTTCCGTCCGTTACAGCCACGGAATTGCTGGCATCTGAATACACCGCATAATCATCATACATGATGCGAGCTTTAGCTGTTACACCACCCGTTTGTAACTTAACTGTCGGCGTCACAATCGCTTGCCCCGAAGCATCTGCAACTGCTGTTCCCACTTCGTCGTCATTATTGTATAGAACGACTGTAGAACCTGGCTCAGCACCTGTCACCGTTACAGGTGTCTGTGTATATGCCTTGTCCAATAATCTCGTTTCAACTGTTGGTGCTGCAAGTCGCTTCACTGGAGCAGTAACATCATTAGTGGTGTTATCTTTATAAGTAACGGTCACCACACCAGATGCTGAAACCGAATAAGATTTAAAGTCCTTTGAAGTGGCAATATTTGGTTTGGCAGTCTTAAAAGCCTCCCAAACCTTATCTTTTTCGGCTTGAGCGAGATTACTTGTGTCATTAACAAAAGTACTCGTTGTCACAGCCGTAATCGGGTTTCGAATGCCATCATTTTGTGGCAAAACCTGAATACGAAGCGTACGTGTCACTGACTGCTTAGCCGTATTAGTCACTACAAAAGAAACATTATAAATTTTCCCAGGCGTTACGACTTCTGTCTGGCCAACAGTTCCAAAAATATTAAAGGCAACTGCACTATTTTTCAATGCAGAGGTCTGAGGCACGTTGATGCCATTCACTCGATCACTACCAGAAGCGTAGCCAATGCTTTTAATACTATTTCGTGTAGGAATGGTTTCAACAACATTATAAGCCTGATTGATGTAGTCAGAGTTATAAACAGAAATCAAGGCATTATTAGCTAGCCCTAAATTATACTGGGGTGCACGGAGATTACTATTAGCATCAATACGAGAACCATTACGAGGATCACGCTGACCAGATGTCGCACGAAGCACTGCATTGGCAAGACTATTTCTTGCCTGACGAGCCTGAGTAATCGTAGAAGCCACATCACTGTCACGATTAGCCAGACTGACACGAATGGCATCCAATGCTTTATCTCCCTTGAGAATAGCAGCATCCGTATTTGGCAAATCAACAGCTTGAGCTTTATAGGTATAAATGTCTAAGGCTAAATCTTTGAGTCGCTTTTCTTGCTCTAAACGCTCAGCATCAGCCACAACTGAGGCAGCTAGCAGACCAGTCGCCGTATCTGACAATTGGCGATTAGTTTGAACTTCGGATGTTAAGGAAGCGTTTAACAAGGTTGACTCCGAGCTGACAAGGGACATCCCTACTTTAGTGTCGCTACTACTATCACTCTTGCTAACTGACTGAACAGATGTACTTGTACTATGCTCTGATGATTTTTCAGCTGCGCTCTCTGACAGACTATGTGAAGAGGAATCCGTCTGACTTACTGATTCCGACTTAGAAGCTAATGAAGCTGACAAGGAAGCAGAAAGCGAGGCACTCAATGACAAGGATGTCGATCTTGAAGCTAATTCAGAAGCAGACACCGACTGGCTGCGTGATAAAGACTCACTCAAAGAAGCCTCCGAAGTCTGACTTGACGTAGTTTCTGATGACTCTTGACTATTTACTTGACTCTCTTGGACACTGGACACAGACTCCATATTTCCAAGAACAACGGAATCAGATGCAGCCAAGAGATCAGTCTTAGCTCCTGCTTCACTTTCCAAAATCGGCTGATCAGTCATTTCATCCGCATGAGCTACTTGAGTCACAACAGAACCACCTAACAAGGCCCCCGTTGCAAGCGCTCCCTTAAGCAGTGTCTGACCTGAAAAAACAGGTGCATCCACCTCTACCTGATGGGCAGCAACAGACGGTGTATCCACACCCCCTCTAAGCACCTTGAAAAGACCAAAATTCGACGTCGCCGCACGAAGCCAGTGCTTCCCTGACTTAACCAATTTAAAGCGTGTCACACGATCGGTTTCACGATATTGACCTTCATTCCTTCTAAAAAACATATAAACTCCATTTATTTTTGATTAAAACACTCCTTTAAATTTTATCATAAAATTAAGCAAAAAATCTCATTTCGAGATTGCTTTCTAGCGATTAATCCTTTCTTTCATATCTCTAAAAATACGATAATAATGGTAACCCTAAGACTTATTAAAACTATTTGTATTTTTAGAATATCAGACTAAAAAAATCCCCTACCAATTAGGAAATCACTCTAATCGATAGGGGATATTTGATTATCTTGCTAAAAGATAATGATTAAACTTACTAAGACTTAGAAGTCTTCACTTTCTTCTTCATCTTTCTTACGTTTAGCAAGAAAGGCGAGGCCTGTTGCAGTTGCCAAAGCACCAAATGCCATTGACAATGATGAGTTTTCCTCACCAGTCTTAGGAAGCGCTTGGCTACCACGTTTGTACTTAGGATCTTTCACTTCAGAAGTTGATTCTGAGGCACTCAATGAGACAGACACTGAAGCACTTGTTGAGGCAGAGGTTGAAAGACTTGCTGAAGTACTCAATGATGTTGAAGCACTTGTGCTTTCAGAGGCACTCAAGAATGCTGATGTAGAAGCTGACTCTGATACAGAAACTGATGTACTTGCTGATTCAGAGGCGCTCGCTGAGGCAGACACTGAAGCAGATTCAGATACGCTTACTGATTCTGACGCAGATACAGAAACTGATGTGCTTGTTGATTCTGACGCAGATGCTGAAGCAGATACGCTTGATGATTCTGACGCTGATACAGAAACTGATGCGCTCGCTGACGCTGACTCAGATGCAGAAACTGATGCGCTTGCTGATTCTGAGGCAGATGCTGAAGCTGACTCAGATGCACTTGCTGAGTCTGATGCAGAGACTGAAGCTGATGTGCTTGCTGATTCTGATGCAGATGCTGAAGCGGATGCGCTCGCTGACGCTGACACTGAAGCAGATTCAGATGCGCTTACTGATTCTGACGCTGAGATTGAAGCGGATGCGCTTGCTGAGACTGACGCAGAGACTGATGCAGATGTGCATACTGACTCTGAAGCGGATGCACTTGCTGAGTCTGATGCGCTCGCTGAGACTGACTCAGATACTGAAACGGATGTGCTTGCTGATTCTGACGCAGATGTTGATGCTGACTCTGACGCGCTTGCTGATTCTGATGCTGATGCTGAAGCTGACTCAGATACAGAAACTGATGTGCTTACTGATTCTGATGTAGATACTGAAGCGGATGTGCTTGCTGATTCTGATGCTGATGTTGATGCTGACTCAGATGCGCTTGCTGATTCTGATGCAGATGCTGAAGCTGATGCACTTGCTGAGTCTGATGCGCTCGCTGAGACTGACTCAGATACTGAAACGGATGTGCTTGCTGAGGCTGACGCAGATGTTGATGCTGACTCTGACGCGCTTGCTGATTCTGATGCTGATGCTGAAGCGGATGTGCTTGCTGATTCTGATGCTGATGCTGACTCAGATGCACTTTCTGAGGCTGATGCAGATGCTGAAGCTGAGGCACTTGCTGATTCTGATGCAGATACTGACTCAGATGCACTTGCTGATTCTGATGCTGAGACTGAAGCGGATGTGCTTGCTGATTCTGATGCTGATGCTGACTCAGATGCGCTTGCTGATTCTGACTCTGATACAGAAACTGATGCGCTTGCTGATTCTGATGCAGATACTGAAGCTGATGTGCTTGCTGATTCTGATGCAGATGCTGACTCAGATGCACTTGCTGATTCTGATGCAGAGACTGAAGCTGATGTGCTTGCTGATTCTGATGCAGATGCTGACTCAGATGCACTTGCTGATTCTGATGCAGATGCTGAAGCTGACTCAGATGCAGATGTGCTTGCTGAGGCTGACGCAGAGACTGATGCAGATACGCTTGATGATTCTGACTCTGATACAGAAACTGATGTGCTTGCTGACGCTGACTCTGATACAGAAACTGATGTGCTCGCTGATTCTGATGCAGAGACACTCGCTGAGGCTGACGCTGAAAGTGAGTTGGAAACAGACTGTGATTCTGAGATAGAGGCACTTGTTGATGCAGACTCAGAATTTGAAACTGATTGTGATTCTGAAACTGATGCACTTACAGATGTACTTTCAGAATTAGATACTGATTGTGAGCCTGAAACAGATGCACTCAATGACACTGACTCACTCAATGATGCTGAGTTAGATGTTGAAATCGATTCACTTGTTGAAATGAAGCTTGAAGCAGAGTTCGAAATAGACTCAACAGTTGAAATGATTGCAGAAATTGAAGCACTGAAGGCTTGAGACTGACTTTCAAATACAGAAGCACTCAAAGAGCTTGATGTACTTAATGATTCTGATTCAGAAGCCGAAACTGATGCACTCTCTGACGCTGATTCTGAGTTAGACACTGATTGTGATTCACTTACTGACGCACTTTCTGAGGCTGATTCTGAGTTTGATACTGATTGTGATTCAGAAACTGATGCACTCTCTGACGCTGATTCTGAGTTTGAAACAGACTGTGATTCAGAAACTGACGCACTCTCTGACGCTGATTCTGAGTTTGACACTGATTGTGATCCACTTACTGACGCACTTTCTGAGGCTGACTCTGAGTTTGAAACAGACTGTGATTCAGAAATTGATTCACTTACTGACGCTGACTCTGAGTTTGAAACAGACTGTGATTCAGAAACTGATGCACTCTCTGAAGCTGACTCTGAGTTTGAAACAGACTGTGATTCAGAAACTGATGCACTCTCTGACGCTGATTCTGAGTTTGATACAGACTGTGATTCTGAGACAGACGCACTTGTTGATACTGACTCTGAGTTAGACACTGATTGTGATTCTGAAATTGATTCACTTTCTGAAGTTGAAACTGAGTTTGACTCGGATTGTGAAGCTGACGTCGATTCACTCTCTGAAGTTGAAACTGAGTTTGATTCGGATTGTGAAGCTGATGTTGATTCACTCTCTGAGGTAGAAACTGAATTTGACTCGGATTGTGATTCTGAAATTGATTCACTTTCTGAAGTAGAAACTGAGTTTGATTCGGATTGTGATGTTGACGTTGACTCACTCTCTGAAGTAGAAACTGAGTTCGATTCTAATTGTGACGCTGACGTTGATTCACTTTCTGAAGTCGAAATTGAGTTTGACTCGGATTGTGATGTTGACGTTGATTCACTTTCTGAAGTAGAAACTGAGTTTGAGTCTGATTGTGATGTCGATGTTGATTCACTTTCTGAAGTAGAAACTGAGTTTGACTCGGATTGTGATGATGAAGTTGAGTCACTTTCTGAAGTAGAAACTGAGTTTGATTCTGATTGTGACGCTGAAGTTGAATCACTCTCTGAAGTAGAAACTGAGTTTGAATCTGATTGTGATCTAGAAATAAATTAAAAATATGAGGTAGAAACTGAGTTTGATT
>NZ_JACLQV010000021.1:0-33635 GCF_016648915.1 Streptococcus sp. 3.1
AATCATTAGTACTTATACAATGTTTTTTCCAATTGTCTTGGTATTGTATTCGATACAAAATCTGAATGTTAGAGCAGGAGAAATATTCTTTTTATACTCAGTAATAAGTATGATTCTAGCCAATGTTTCATCATTCTTTACTCAAGTTTGCGATATAATAATGGTGAAACCTTCTTTATTCTACTTGAATGATATCTATGATGAAGAGGAAATGGTGCTACTCGGTCAGGAAAGCATAGATGACTTTCAAGAATTGAAAGTAGAAGGTGTTACTTTTAAATATAACGATGTATCTGATAATGTTCTAAAAGATATTAATTTTATTTTAAGGAGAGGGGAGAAGGTATCAATAGTAGGTTTATCAGGTAGTGGTAAATCAAGTATAATAAAATTATTAACTGGTTTGTATCATAAATTTTCTGGTAATATCTCAATTAACGATATTCCGTTAGAAAAAATAGATGAATCTTTTTTCCAAAAAAATATATCTGTAGTAAATCAAAATGTTACAATTTTCAATAAGACAATAAGAGATAATATTATTTTGGGAAATTCAAGTACTACAGACGAAGAAATTTGGGAAGCATTAAAAATTGTTCACCTTGATGAATTCATTAAAGAATTACCCTTAGGTTTAAATACTATAGTTAGTTCTCATGGGGCAAATTTTTCTGGAGGTCAAGCACAGCGATTATGTTTAGCTAGAGCAATAATTAATAAACCACAGCTATTAATTTTAGATGAAGCCACAAGTTCTTTGGACACTGTTAATGAAAACTATTTTTATAATATGATAAAGTCTCTTGGAGTCACTATCTTATCAATTTCCCATAGGTTGAATACTGTTGTGGATTCAGATAGAATTTATCTAATTGATGATGGAGAATTCGTTGCTGAGGGCACCCATGAATCTTTGCTTAAGACTAGCAATCTCTACGCTAAAATTTATAATGAAAAGAGGAAATAAAATGAAAATTTTTATTTATTATGGTAATAAAACTGAAGAGTTCTCTTCAAGTAAAATTTTCGTAGACAGATTGTTAGAAAGTTTGAAATCTGATAGTAGATTTTCGGAAGTAATTTTTAGAACTCCTTCAAATACTGATTTTAGCCATATAAGTAATTGGAGGCAGGTGATTGAGTTCAATGAAGAAAGACAAAAAATTAGTAAAGAGATGATGGAGTCCGATATAATATTATTGATTTCACCGGTATTTATTCATAATGTTTCATCTTATATGAAAGTATTTCTAGATAATTTTGCATTATGGACTCACGTAATGCCATTAGTTGGTAAGGTTGGAGTACCAATTAGTATATCATCTACAAATGGTAATGAATTTGTAAATGATTATTTAACAAAAATAATGAACTATTGGGGGATTCTAACACACAAATCTATATCGATTACGCTAGCAAATAAAAAGAATGAAGTAATAGAGAGTTATGTGAGATATGTTCTACATGTTGTAGATGCATTGACTTGTAGAAATTTTTCTGCAGATACATCAACTTTAAATTTATTTTTTGAAAATAATGTCAATAACTTTAAATTGGATCATGAAAATTATGAGAAATCTATATTTAATGAGTTACCATATAGTAAATGTGAAACATTCGATCAGGCTTATGAACTAATGAAAAATAAAGAATGATTACTTCAGATTGAAGACAAAGTGCCCAGAAGTATAACTTCTGGGCACTTTGTCTTCAATGAAAGGGGGTGTCACTCCCTTTTTCTCTTGTATAAATGATGCTATACTGGGCTCATGAAAAAAGATTCTAAGTACATTATTATTTTGGTGGTCATTTTCCTAGCTCTTGGAGTCATGTTTTTGGTCTCTGCGTTAATTAAGAAAAATGAACCGAAGAAAAAAGTAACAACCCCTAGCACCGAACAGGTGATTGAAGATTCATCCTCGGAAGCCATTCCAAAGGAAGATAAGTATGAGAGATGGCGTAAAGAGGCCCTTGCGACCTTAGAAACACAAACACCTGCAGGTGATGCTGATACGCAAACTGTAAAGAATGCACTGAAAGAAATGTGTTCTTATGTTGAGACAGTTCAGAACGTAACCGATGTTAAGCCAGATTATCAAAATCACTTAACGATTACTGGCACTAAGATGCAGTATGAGCTTGTAGCGAAATTTATGCTAGGATATAAGTATTCTGATGCTACAACTCAAGTATTTAAAGCCAAAGCAGATAATGTTCGTCAGTTTGTCCTTGAGGTTGCTAACCCAGATGGTGCGAAACTCTATTTCTGTGGGAATTACGTTATGGGAACAACTCAAATAGAAGTAACATCAGTTCATGGAGTAGCTGAAGCTGATCATGCTGAACATGGACATGACTAAACGTAATCAATCCGTCTTACATATCTTGTTTAGCTTCATCAATAGATGGAGCTTTTCTTTATATATTTAACTCTAATAGGAATTTTTGTCCTTGTGTAAGTGCATATCTTCTTAATCCTTGATATAATAGTGCCATAGCACAGGGATTAAAGAATTGGTGATAATAAGAGAATAGGATTAAAGAACGATTGGAGATGAGGAGTCATGGAAAAAGAAACAAAGCTTCTTTTAAGGAAGTTGGTCAGATTATTTGACGGACAGACTAAGGAATATCTTTTAAAATATACTGATGATGTTTCTGAGTTAAATATTGAAGAACAAAATAAACTAGCTCAAGAGTTACCGGCTAGACACTTAAGTGCTGAAATTTTAAGTGATATTCAACGAATTAAAAATGGTGAAGAGCCACGTTTCTTTACTATAGATGGACAATATAAGGGACTATGTGTTGAAGAATACAATCAGCGTGACTTTATGACACGTCAGCAACGATACGTTCTAAGTTGGGCGTTTGGAATGTTACTCTTTTTAGCGGTCTTTACAATTATTTCCTGGAACTTTGTTCCAAATGTTATCCAAAAAATGGAAAGTAGTGCATCACTATTGAACTATACTGAGAACTATGGCACTCGTCCTGAACAGGTCTTTGCAATGGTTGTATGTGGTGTTTTATTGATATTACTTTCGGTAGTTGTTTCACTGGTATGTTTGAAGAGGTATCGTAAAAATACTGAAGAACCTATCAATGTTGTCTTAACAGATGATTTGAGACTATAAAAGCTGAAGCTTAAGCTTTGGCTTTTTTGGTGTTTTTAAACTTGATCGCTATTTTTGGGGATTAAATTTTCATAAAGCAGTTAACAGAAGAACAATAACTATGTTTGTTTCTGAATACCATTATGAACAGACTACATTATTACTCAAGTAGGATATGGAATGTTTTAAATGACAGGACGAGCCCTCACCCCGTAATTGGCAATTTATATTAAGTGTTAGAAGAGAATGAGGCGAGGAAGCTTATTAATTTGCAAACCAAAAGCACTGTCACTTCGCACTTAGTGCCAGCAGAATAATATATAAATAAACACCTCGCCTCACGAATAGTACCTGACTTCAAGTAAAGTGAACTGCTGGATGGGCCATAAACGAGGGAGAGTTTATCATGAAATAAATCAAAGAGGAGGAGCAGGTGCAACCCCTCCCTGTAACTTCAACTTTTGGATCACTATTGGCTGTATTAAAGACAAGACAAGGGAATTTATCAAGTAAACCTTGAGGTTGATAAAGCAACGTCTAAAAAAAAATTGTTCATTTTAAATGGCTTTTGAAAATTTAGGGCTCTCTGCGCTTGCTCTTATAATTTCCTCTGTGCTACACTAATCTTAGTTTAAGAAAAGACGATTCAAATATCTATGAAAGGAGAAAAATATGAACACACCTCGTATTAACCGATTTTTAGGTGAATGGTTGGACAGACAGACTAGCCCAGACTTTTTTAAAAAAGGTTTGATTCTTCTGAATGCATATGACTTTCTCGATAGTAAGGCGGATGCCATTCCTGGTCTCATCGCTCATAAAAAAAGCCCTCTACGTCGGCAATTAGATGAAGCTCTCGCTAGTCTTGGGTACTGTTATCTTAAGCCTATTGAAGTCAATGCTCAAAACTCCATTGAAGTAGAGAAGTACTACCGATTTGAAGCTACACCTAAAGGTTCCAATGAAGCTATTACTTACTATGGTCTTGGTGCGTACTTTATTTGCCGTGCTATATTTAACAATGAATTCGATATTGATTCTGGCTTTCAATACGATGACGAAGAACTCTTTTATGAAGACATTGGATTTGATGCTCTATTCCATAATAAGTCCGTTTTCCTATTAGGAGACACTCCTTCTGATGATATGGAGGTATCTTGGCAAGAAATTGGGATTTCAATGCGTAGACGAGCTTTTAATTAGGCAACAATACAATCCATATTATATTACAAGAGAGCAGTATGCTCTTTTTTTGTGTTTTCATAGGGTGTCACTGGGTTTGAGTCAGGGATGACTTTTGCTATCATCTGATTGTAATTTTTTAAGAAAGGAAATTGCTTATTTATGGATAAAAACAAACGTTCAATGATCCTAAAATCTGGAGCTTTTTTAACAGCCCTTGTAGCAACAGGTTTGGTTAATAATGGGGTATCAGCAGACGAAACTGCCGCACCAACTGGACCAACAGATAATGCTACTGTTGCGACTGGACACTCCGATACACTTCTTCCTCCCGCTTCATCAACACCAGCGACACCTGGTACCAATACTACAGATGTCCCAACTGCTGAAGCACCTAAAGTAACCGACGGTTCTACTGGTACTGGTGTAGCTACACCTACAACACCAAGTGTTACTACGCCAAGTCAAGACGAAGGGAAGACATCAGAAACTTCTGAGGCTGCACCTACGACTTCTGAAAATGCAAGTACAACTGCTGAAACGTCTACAGCTACCTCTGAAGGAAGTGAAGGAAACTCTACTTCTGATACAACTTCAACTGCATCAGAAACTCCTACCCCTTCAGAACACACAGTAACTGAAACTCCTACTAAGCCTAACGCTACGGATACTGCTAACCATAATAGTGAAAATAACACTAGCAGTAGCAGTGAAAGTTCAACAAATACTGTTAATGATAAAGGGTCAACGGTTGCCACACCAACCCCAGCACCAACTGAAGGGAATAACGCTTCAAGTTCTGAAGCACCTAGTGGCTCATCAACTTCGGCCGAATCTTCTTCAACAAGTTCAGAAACACCAAAAGTATCTGATGGAACATCTGGAACAGGTGTAAGTTTACCAAGTAGCGAAGGAACAACATCTTCTGAGAAATCATCGACTTCTCCAGAACTATCTGAAACTGCTACAAACACTCCTCATATTCTTGACGGAACCAATGGAACTGGTGTCTCTACACCATCTGAACATAAATCAGACAATCGTACAGAAGTTGCTTCACCTTCAGCAGCAACTTCAAACAAGGTGGTTGAGTCTCCTAAAACTGAAGAAACTCCTAAAGTTAGCGACACGAGTGTTCAAGAAGCACCTAAACCAGGGGACGTTTCTCCTTCAACAAAACAAGTTGTACTTAATGTGACTCCTAGTCAACCAGTCGTCACAAATACTGGTTATAAAGTTGTCTCAACAAACAATAGTGATCTTGTCATACAAAACTTCGATGGTTCTGTAGCCTCAGTTCCAGCTTCACAGGCAGGAGGAGCAGTGAATGAGGATGGAACTGTCTCTGTTAAGACCGAGGCAGGAGAAATGGTAACACTTCCTGAAACAGGGGAAGCTGGAACAAAACTCGTTACCTTTGGATTCTTGATTTTGGCAGCACTTGGTCTCCAACGTACAGCTGTGAAACAAGATAAATGGTACTCAAACTAAGAAAGGTGATTATTGAAAATGTTTAAAGACTCAAATAACACGAAAGGACAGGGCTCTATTCGTAAAAATAAAGTCTACGGAGCTGTAGGTGTACTTGCACTCGGTGCTGCAGCAATCGTTGGAGGAACTTCTCAAGCATCCGCAGATGAAGTAACTGAAGCTCCTGTAAATTCAGAACCAGTGGCTACCTCACAAGCAAACGCAGACAGCCTTATGTCACAAGCTACAGCTGTTGCAACTTCAGATGTCTCTGCTCCAACAACCACAGCGACTGCAACAAACACTACTGATTCACAACCTACTGAAACAGTAGCAGAAGTAGCTACTACACAACCAGTAAGTACTAATGATAATAACGCTTACGCTGAAAAGGCTAATACATCTACTGAAGCTGAAAAGGTAACTATCGACAACACAGCTGTCACAGATGCAGTTGCTACCGCTAAAGATAGTGGGGTTAAAGTGACACAAGATGCTACGCAAGACAAAGGGACACCAACCACAACTGAAGATCTTGCAACAAAGCAAGCTGAAATCAAGGCCGACCAAAATGAACAAGTAGCTACAATCAAACAAGCTACCCAGGACGCATCTGGACGCCAATCAGCCTATGATGCAGCTGACAAAGCACACGATACACTTGAAACCCAAGTAGACAAAGCGGTTAAAGATAGTAATGGACTTATTAAAGCTGAAGCTACTGAAATCTCAAGTGGGGATGGTAATAATGTAGGTGATTACAACACCTATACTGAACAGGTTAACAAGCAGATTGCTTCGAACAAAGAAACCATCGACAAATTTAACAAAGATTATGCTGCTATGAAGGATAATGCTAACGTTAATGTTGATGGACGTGTGACAACACAAAATGTTGATCAATTGACTTACGGGAACTCTGTTCAAAATGGTAGTGTTAATCCTGACGGAACCTTCTCATTCACGCATGATATGAATGACTCAGCTAATGATAGCTTGGGTGTTTTGGGTACAGGTACCCTTAATGGTAAGGTTAATTTCACGTCTGCTGCTAACGGAGACGGTTCGACAACTGTAACACTTAATAGTCTCGATTTGTGGAACTACTCTTATACAAGTAACCGTCCGAATACTGGTGTCAACCAAAATCTTAACTACCACGTTTACACTGACGGGGAAGAGATTTACTCAGTAAACCACGACGGGAACTCAAGCTTTGCGGAAGATATCAATCGTAGTATTGCACTTAACAAGTCCTATGTCTTGAAACCAGGCGAAACTACTGGTATTATCCCAATTCTTAACATTGATGATAACTGGATTATCAATACTCATGGTCAGTTGAGTCTTGATTTCACTAATCCAAACGTGGTTCCATCAGCTACAGTTAAAAAGGTTAGTGAGCCTGTTAAACCAGAAATTCCATCTGTAAGCTATCATGATTACAAGATGGACTACCAACCAACTGTAACTAAAACTGTCCTCAACAGCGACGGCGAAAATGTTAATGGTAAGATGATTCCTAAAAATGATGAACATACCTACGTTTTGAATAATGGAAACATCTTTGCGAATGCAAAAGTTGGCGATACCGTGACCACACGTGATCCTCTTGAATTTGGAGAAGTTCCTAACATCGAAGCCAACAAAGCTGAAAATGAGGCTAAAGGTTGGAACGTTGACTATGATGATTCTTCTAAGACCTACACATTTACGGCTAAATATGAAGGTAAAACTCTTGAAGCACCTACTATCAAGTTTGTAGCCTCTGATGACAACGGCTTCTATGATAATACTTATAAATCTGGTCGCAATGGGTATGAAACCTTCTCTAATACTGTCACTAACAAGACACCAACGGCACCTAAGCCACATAAGTCTGTTACAGATTCAAGTGGAAATGACATCGACGGCAAAACTACTGACGATGATAAAGTAACCTTCCATTTGACGACTGACTATAGCCCATACAAAGATATGGCTACATCTAAACAAGCACTTAAATTTGCACTCCTCGATGATGTCCAAGATGGTGCTTTCACTGTAGATGAAGATGCTATTACTATTATCGATAGTCAAAACAAAGATGTCAGAGACCTCTTTGATATGTATCACGTACTTTCGGATGAAGGACGTACTGATGCCATCAACAAGATCCTAAATGAATCTGGTCTTAACCCAACTGGTGAATTCTATCTCTGGGTAGCCAAAAATCCAGTAGATTATTACCAAGACTACATTTTAAAAAATAATAATGTAACAGTTAATCTCCCTGCTACATTGCAAGTCCCTGCAGGTACTACTGTAGAAAATGATTTCTATCAGATTGATTTTGGTAATGCCTATAAATCAAATCTTGTTTCATTCGATACACCACCAGCAGCACCAGTAGGAGAGTCTGGCGGACCTACTTCTACCCCAGTAACTCCAGTAGAAGAAGTGCCTGTTCAACAACAAGCTATTAAGGTTCTTCCTAATACTGGTGAAAAATCAACTTCAGCTATTGCTACTGCAGGTGCAGTTATTTTGACTACTGCACTTGGCATGCTTGGTTTCTCTAAACGTAGTAAAGAGTACTAAGATAGCACCCACTTCTTAAAATTCCTTTTCCCTATTCTAAATTCATAATTCCCTAAAAACACAGCTCACAAGAGTTGTGTTTTTTTCTTGGGGGTGTCACTAGGTTACAAATAGATATTTGTTTTTCTATAATTAGAAAGTACTTTAAAACGAACTAGGAAGGAAGTTGTTGCTTATATGAGGACTGATAATTTATATAATTATGGACTTATGAAATCAAGACCATATAAGTAGAAAGAAGGTGTCTTTTTGAAAAATAATAAATTAATGTTCATGTTACTGATGAAATGGTTTGCTGAAAGTATTTATTTCCTTGAAATCATATTTATAACAGCCACTTCAGTCCTGTTATTAGCAAACAATATTCTCAATGTTTCAACAAAGACGATTCATATTGTCGCCCTGGTATTACTAGTAGTTTATGTATGTATTGGTTTGTTATTAGCTAATCGAAAAAATAAATTTACGATGTCAGTTAATTACTTTAAATTGATAGGTGCATTGGCTTATATCGTACTTATCACCACTTTAAAAGGTATTGTCTTTGATATTCTGACACACCCACTAGTTACATTGGGAATTGCACTTCCTTATGTTGTAGCTATTGCCTTAAGAAACTTCAGCAAAGGTCAGATCAATAAAATCATTTTTGATGATAGACACAATGCAAATATCAGAGGACGATTTGACACCGTAGACAATATCAAAGAGTCGATGCGTTTATCTATTGCTAGTAGTATTTCTCATGAATTTAAAGGTCTTACGGAAATCAGAGATGAAAAGTTTAGACAAGATACAGAAGGAAATGTAGCTGGTATGTTCAAAGTGCTGCTAAAATCTGGCTTTTGGGGACTTAAACACATCCCATTGACTAAAGTAACACTGACATTTAACTTAGAATAAGAGGTAATCACGATGAAGAAAAATATTTTAACAACAGAACAAGCAAGTTTTTTGAAGCAGTACAATTTCTCACTATACCAGGAACGATTTGAGGTATTATGTGAAGCTCAAAAAGCTGAAAAAGAAGGGCATCTAAATTTTGCCTCGGACGATGAATATAAAACATTCATTGATGCTGTAATGACTGGAGAATGGTCTGAAGAACTCTTTATGATCAATCTCTCAAATCCTATTGGATGCGAACACTTCCTTGCAGCACGAGAAGATAGTAATGGCGGACTAATTTGGGATGTCGTCGATTATAGTGAGGGGGACCACTTCACTAAAGAACAAATCCAGACGATTGTTCCAGAGGCATATCGATATAGTGCCTTTATGGTCTCTGAGATTGCTGCAGAAAAAGACTGGGGTCCAGAAGCTCAACACCAACGACTTGAACAAGCCAAAAAGCAAGCCAAAGAACATGAAAAGCCTATCGAGAACTTTCCAAAACCTCGTGTAATCACAGATGAAGAAAGAAAAGATGAACTTACACAAAGTTCTATTAGAACAGTAGCAGCAACCTTGAGACCTGCACAATAATCATAGGACGACCTAAGGATAGCATGTAATGATGCTATCCTTTTAGTATTGACTCTTATACCACGCGCAACACTTCACTTCTTTTCTCTAGTAATTTTCAAAGTAGATATTCCAAAACTTTTTTATTAAACGAAAAGAAACTTTGATTACAGAATTCAATTAGTATCAGCCACTTCTGTTAACAAGATTAATAAAGGAAATGAAACAAACAGATTTGTGACTAGTCAAAAATTATCAGAATTACTCGATCAAAGTAGAAGGGATGAAATCAGAATAATAAGACATCTAAGAGTGTGGCTCGTTTACAAGAAGGAAAACCCTTCGCCTATATGTGGGATAGCGAAAGGCTTTCTGAAACGGAAGCATAAAGAAAGGCAAATTTAGAATGACTAAGCACCGGAATCAAAAAAAATCTTTAAACTCAATAAAGAAAATACCAAGGATGGACAGGTACACTATCTTTATTTTTAAGTAAGAGAAAGTCAATTAAAAAGAAGATTTAAGAATATAAATGGGTAAAGAAAGTAGCAAATTTTCAAATACTCGCAGGTTTGCTTCTTGTTAAGAAAGGGCGAGTCAGTTCCAAGCAATTCTCTGGTGTGTTGAATTTCTGATTTGATAAAATTACTAATCATGATTTGAATTTCTTGTGTTTGTTCATCTAGTAAAATAACTTGAATGAAATTACCTTCTAAAAAAGCAGACATTAAAGCCTGCTAAGTATATATAGTTATTTTTTTAAAATTAATTCAGAAAAAATCTTTTCAAAGTTGTCTTGTTCGTTGGAAATATGGGTAATTAACTTGTCGTACCATACACTCATATCGGAAACATTAATAGAATGAACTTCATCAAAGACCTCAAAATATAGTATATTAGTATTTTCTTCTAGTTGGTCACTAATTATCTTCTCTGCTTGGTAAAAGAGGTCATTGCAAAACTTTTTATTGTTCTGTAAAAAAACTTGAATTATTTGGAAAACACCATATTGGTAGTTAGCAATAGTCGAAGTATAAGCTATATTTGCAATATCTCCGTGTTCTTTTTGTATTTTTGTTGCAATATCAATTAATGAATTTATAAATGACTTGCTAAACTTGAATTTTGACCCTTCACGGAGAATATATTGTAAGTTAAAACTATATTTTCCATGATTATAATATATAGGAACATGCCCATGCAAAGCAAAATTACGTAAAGTTGTAGCTAATTTATATGAAAAGTTATTATCGTATATCGAACTAATGAATTTACTAATTTGTTTGGTTGATTTTTTATCAAACTGTTCAATTACATCAATAAGGGTTTTTCCACTTGTAATAAAGTTTATGGTTAAAGAATTTATTAAAACAAATTCATCAGAAACTATTCCTCTTACCTTCCGGGCAGTTCCAGCTCGATCTAAATCAAAATGGTAAAAAATTTGATTGAAATTTAAAACGTGGATTCCTATAAAGTTTTCGATAGTGTGCAGTTTATCAATGACATTTAAATATGCACTAAGTATCTCTGCATCCTTACCAGAAACTTTGATAACTTTTTCAGAATCAAATGTACCATCTATAATTATTGTAGTATTATTCATTTCTTTCTCCCAAGCATAATCAGTATTCTTGAATGCTGTATCAAGCAAAAAAGATGAAGCAAGAACACCTATTGATGATGACCACTATCGTATTGTCGGCTTACTGTTCTTCTATGAAAAACTTACAAAAATTGAAGAACCTAAAATAAAGTGAAGAATAAACTTAAACTATTGATTTAAGAAAAGTACATCAAAAGTCAAGTGTACTTTTCAATTATCATATATTAATGTGGTGTGGTCAAGTGGTCTTACATAAAGAATTATTTCATAAATCTTTATTCGGGTTCGATTCCCGACGTGCCCAAGCATATAAAAGTATTGTATGTTTAGGCATGTCGAGTTGAATAGGAGTGCTTATGAATCAAGTGACTAAATTTATATATGAAACTAAAAATTTAAGAGAATGCAAAAAAGAGTATGATTTGATTTTTCGTTTAATAAAGGATTGTATTAGATCAAATAAAGAGCTTCAAGAAAAATTATTGTTGCGTCCTTTAACGATTGCATCTACAGTAGTAGCAGAATGTTACTTATATAAAATTATATATTCATAACATGCAGACGATAGTTTAAGGAATTCAGTATTTGCAGCAACTACATTTATTGACAAATGGCAGAAATTGATAGACTATTGTATTGAAAAAACTTATGAAGTGTCCTATGAAAATTTGGAAAGGAACTATAAAACTGCATATCTTAGATACACTGAAATAAAAAACTATATTTCTAGTGATTTAGACGAACTATACTCGTTGAGAAATAAATTTGCCCATGGGGAAGTTTTATATGCATTTGATAACACTAGACAAAACTTCAATGAGGATACCACAGAGATAATTAGAACTTTAGATTTAATGAAAGTGATTCGATTGAGAAAATCTTTCGACGAAATAAGTAAGTTAATTCTATACATTATTGAGTCACAAAGAACATTTGATAGAGATTTTGATAGATATTTCGCCAAATACGAAGATATAAAAGAAAAGTATGGCGGACCGGACTCTTACGAAAACTTCAAAAGTGAGTTAATGAGTAAGCCGAAGCAATTTCAGTAAACTAATGTAATTGTTGAGTATTTGGAAAAGTGTGATAAATACAATGTTTTGAAATTATCTAGGGCTATGAGCTATGCAACCAGATCTTACGAAAAAAGTAGAGTTTGAATTGAAATACAGTGAGTGCAATTTACTGTATTTATCAAAAAGAAAAACGCTTGAAATCAGCGTTTTTCTTTTGTATTGATTCGTAGTGAATTCCTATTCACCTCAGTAAAGGTTTGGTATTGTTATTTTAGCATGCTATAAACGCTGTAATATCAACGTTTTGTTATTATTTAATATAATTCATTCAAAACTGTTAGAGATTCATATGGTGAATAATCTTTTGCTTGCAATGTTATACTTTCGATATTGTACTTATCTAAGGTGCTTTTTAATTTTTCTATAAAGTACTGTTGTTCTTTAGTAAACGGATTAAGTCTACTCAAAAAAACTCTTATTTTTTTTATTCACGCTAGATTTCTCCTACGATAACTATTTATTATCACTAGTATACCATAGATTCCTATCTCTAATATGTTTTCAATTGTAGTTTTCTTATTTTTTATACCCTCAAAGACTTTTGAACAGCCTTATAGTGATTTTTTCTTCAATAATTGAATGTGTGACATTTTATCTCTCAGCTATAACAATGCACCATTTTTGGTGCGTTTCTAAATTTTGTGCTATAATAGAAATAAATAAAAGGAGGAGTTACATGATTGGAGAAAATATAAAAACGTTACGTAAAACACAGAATTTAACGCAACCTGAGTTCGCAAAGATTATTGGTATCTCTCGAAATAGTCTGAGTCGTTATGAAAATGGGACAAGTTCAGTTTCAACAGAATTAATAGATCGTATTTGTCAGAAATTTAATGTTTCCTATATAGATATTGTAGGAGAGGAAAAGATGCTCACGCCAGTAGAAGATTACCAGCTCACTCTAAAAATTGAAGTAATTAAAGAACGAGGGGTGAATATCTTAGCGCAACTTTATCGTTTTCAAGATGTACAAGGAATTGCATTTGATGATACTTCTAATCCTTGGGTTCTAATGAGCGATGATTTGTCTGATTTGCTGAACACGAAGATTTATCTTGTGGGGACTGTTGATGAAGTAGAGCGATATAATGGCTATTTGGATGGCATTGAACGGATGCTAGAACAAGCAACTCATCTGGTGGTGGCTTAATGAAACTAGAAGAATTTAGTCAAGATGATTTTGAACGAGCATCCAGACGACTCGTTCGTTCTTTAACTCGTGGTAAAACAACTTCGTCTCAGCCCAAGGCTATCTTGCTAGGTGGACAGAGTGGTGCTGGGAAAACAACGATTCATCGTATTAAACAAAGGGAATTTCAAGGTAATATCATTATCATTGATGGAGATAGTTATCGCTCTTTTCATCCGAACTACCTTAGCCTACAGGAAAAGTATGGCAAAGATAGTGTGGATTATACCAAAGTGTTTGCGGGAAAAATGGTTGAATATCTCGTAGATGAATTGAGTAAACAAGGTTATCATTTGTTAATCGAGGGCACCTTGAGAACAACAGAAGTTCCTAGAAAAACGGCACAATTATTGGCAATTAGAGGTTACCAAGTCTCACTTGCACTGATTACGACCAAGCCGGAATTGTCCTATCTCAGCACCTTGATACGTTATGAAGAGCTCTATGCTATAAATCCTAGTCAAGCTAGAGCAACTCCTAAAGCACACCATGATAGAATTGTAGAACATTTGGTTGAGAATTTACGGGAGTTGGAAAAGGATCAGCTTTTTAGACAAATTCAAATTTATCAAAGAGATCAATCGTGCGTTTATGATTCGCAAGTAGATCAAACCTCAGCAGCAGAAGTTCTACAAGAATGCCTCTTCGGAAAATGGAGTAAAGTGGAGGAAGAGATGTTGAAGTTGGGACAGGAACGGTTGAGAGAGCTGGAGGAAATTGATAAGTGACGAAGGGTTAATTTATGAGTACATTAAAAAAAGTAATTTATTTCGATGAATCATCAGCAATGGATTTTTTACAGATTGAATCCAAGGGAAAATTAACGAAAACAACTGAACTTATGACAACATTACAAGGTGAAACGGGTGTGGAAGTTGATGCTGAAGGAACAATTGGTAAAAATAGTGCTTTAAAAACAATTTTTGAAAAAATGACAGGACTAAGTGGTTCAGTTACTCTTTCTGCTACTAGTTCAGGTGGAATTCAAGGAAATAAAATAGCAAAGACAATACTTGAAAATTCTCTATTGTATGATTTTTTAGATACTGTAGAGTTACGCAAGAAGAATTTTCTTGTTGATATTACAGAAAATTATACTTTAGAAATAAGTGAGGATTCGATGTCTTATTTTGCTATGATTGCACCAATTTCAGAAATGATGGAAGGTTCCCAGAGTATAGATGGGATGGAAAATGTATCAATGTCATTTTCTAAACTTAATTCTGGGATTAGAGAGATTAAAGGTTATTTTGAACTTATAGGATATAATAAAGCACACGAAATTGAGAGAATTTTCCGTTTTAATATCAATTCTTTTAAAAATAATTATCGAATTCATGATTTAACAAAAATGACTCTTAAACTTTATTCAATAAAAGTCGGTGCAACGACTATTAGTGACTTAAATTTTGAGACACAGTTTAATTTACAACAGAAAAATCTATCTTTTACCGGAATTTTAGAAAATGATAGGATTTGCCCAGAACAGAAATATCCAGTTTATGATGTAATACTTGCAGGAGTGAACTAAATGGATAGTATTATACTTTTTAAAGGTTCTAAGAGAGATTTTAATAAATTATTAAAAGAGAGAGCCGTTGAAGACTTCACTCCATTTATGGAGCTTATTCGACAATATAATATTACTGTGAGAGCCAATGATATAAATGCCTCACAATATGCTCCAGATGGATTTGGCGAAAAACAGATTGAAAATGTTGTTATTTTTGCTGATGATTATGCCTCTGTAACGGATCACGTGATATCAAATTTTAATAATATTGTACTTCTAGGACATGACATTCAACATCTTTATATACAAAATCCTCCCAAGAGAGTAGAGACTTCCTTGAGAGTTCAGTTTGATAATATTATAGAAGAATACTATTCAAACTATCGGGGAATAGATAATGAGGAAATTATTGATTTCTATAATCATATGATTTCTTCTAATGTTGTAGGCCAACAGCAAGCTAAAAAAGATATTTCAATTGGTCTACTAAAGAAAAGTACCCTAACAAATAAGTCTCCTCTTGTCATGTTATTTTACGGAAATTCAGGAGTTGGTAAAACTGAATTAGCTAAAACAATGAGCGAATATTTTAACGGAAAATTGACTCGAATACAATTTTCGATGATGCAAACTGAGGAAGCATACAAATATATATTCGGAGATACTCACGGTAAAAATTCATTAGCTAAAGATTTATTATCCAGAGAAACCAATGTTGTATTAATTGATGAATTTGATAAGGTAAATAGCGCTTTATACAATGTTTTTTATCAAATGTTTGATGAGGGAGAGTTGGAAGATATAAATTACTTGGTAGATGTTTCTAATTGTATATTTATTTTGACAACAAATTTTAGTAATGATCAAGAAATTGCTGAAAAACTTGGCCTTCCTATCTTTTCTAGGATTGATTTAAAGATAGAATTTCAAAATTTAACAGAAATTGAACTGCTTAGAGTAGTTGATAATATTTTTGATGATGTGATCTCTCAATTATCAGAAGCAGATAAGGAAATTATAGATAATTATGGTTTGAAAGAAACGTATATGAAACATGTGGGTTCTTTTGAAAATATAAGATTATTAAAGAGTTTTATTGAGAAAGATGTGTTTCAAATCATTTTTGAAGAATTACTCAAACGTGATAATTTAGAATGACTATTCACTGAAATTTTTACTTTGAAACAATTGTTATAGAAATTTATCGTTTAATTTCATTATGAATTTGTATCTATTATAAAATGTATAAAGTTATAACAATTTAAATGGTGGGAACTTTTTGGTAAAATCTAGCTCAATTTGTGTATTTTTAGGGTAAAATTCATACCATTCAACTGAAATTGATTCAAATTAGATGAAATTCTGTTTTCTGTAAATGTGGGAAAACATTGATTTTAAGCGGATATTGAAACTTATTCAAATAAAAGTGTTTCCAACCAGGTCTCACAATTTGTAAGTAAAAGAACAAATAAAAAAGAGGAGCTTCATACTAAAGTTCCTCTTCTTTTATATATCCGAATCATTATTCTTATTTCAAAAAAGGTAGTGAAAAAGGTAGTGATTCGGTTGATTTATGTTGCAATGTAGTGAAATTTAGAATTTCAAAAATCGCTTAAAATCAAGGTTTCTCACATCTATTGACGTGTAGTGAACCCCTATTTCATCTCAGTCAGAATGAATTATTTCTTAACACATTGAATTACCTCATACTCTTAACTTCAAAAAAAGGAAATATTTATTTAGTATCGTTGATAAACAGGATCCCAAACTTCTAAACTCCAGTAATTTTCTTGAATAATAATCAAAAGACTACTTTAAAATGTTAGAATATTTAAGTATAATAAAACAGAATAATTAATAGTAAATCCCTGATAGCTATTTGGGATCCTGAAGACTTGATTTTGGAGATTGAAAATGAAATTTGATTTTATGAAAAAAATTGATACAAAGAAAAGTGTCATAATTTCTCTTATCGTACTATTATGTTTTGGTATAGGGTACTATGTACTTGCAATTTCACCACATCAAAGAGCGGTACAGTCATTTAATGAAGTGACAGCTAAAATTCAAAAAGAAAACAGTAGCTTAGAGGAAACAATTAAAGTGTCTAAGAAACTACTTAGTAGTAAAGATAAGCCCTTAGACGAAAATCTGACGGTTGAACTAAAAAACGAAGTCTCAACCGCTGAAAAGAAGAAGCAAGTAATTCCTAAAATCAAAAAGAAAACAAGCGACATCAATAAACAAGTTAAATCACTAAAAAAACCAATTAACTACTCGACAGAAATAAAACATCTTAATGATAAAAACCAGAAGTATTCAACAAGTGTTAAGCAGTTAAAACAAATTACCAATCCTTCCAATACATTTGTGGAAAGTCGTCTTAAGGAAATTGATACGATTTCAGAAGTTCAGTCAGCCACAGAAGATAATGATCCAAACCAAGGTTTAAACAAGCAAGGAAGTTATACGGCAGCAGTTTATTTCTCTGACAATGAAGTGACTAATCCAGTTGCTGGAGCTGATTTAGTTGCAAAAGGTACAGATGCAGGTGGATGTGTTGAGGTCTATAAAACGGCTGAAGATGCCAAAAAACGAAATGACTATTTAAGTGCTTTCGATGGCCTGCCAACTGTCATCAACCCTGGTTCACACTATGTATACGGAACAGTTGTTATTCGTGTCGCAGCATCATTAACGGCCTCACAACAAAATGCTTTGACGCAAAAAATATATGAGAAGTTAATCGAGATTAAAGATGATAGCACAAACAAAAACACCTCAAAAACAGAAACCTCATCCTCTACGAAACCATCATCGTCTAGTTCAAGCTCTACTCAAGCTACTGTTAGTGAATCAGCTCAGAGTAACAGCAATACGGTAGCTGGAAGTACCCCTACAACACCTGCACAACAACAAGATGCTGGAGTTCCCGAATCATCGAAAGAAACAAGGGTAAATCCTGAATTTCATAGTAATATTGATGAAAATGGTTATAACACACTCTTGGGTGTTTATGTGCAAGATATGATTGACCAGGCAAATAACTATCATGCTACTACCGAGCCATCATCAGGAAGTTCTGAATAAGTTCCACATAACTCGATACCCCTTTTAAAAATATTTAGAAGACTACTGAAAACGCCAATTACACAGCTATTGGTGTTTTTTTTACTCTCAAAGACTATTGGCAACACTGTAACTCTTGAAAACCTCACCAAAATAGTCTATACTTTTGTTAGTTTATATACTAACAAAAAGAGGTAACACATGGGATATTTTGATTACACTAGGGAACCTCGCAGTGATATTGCCTTTATTGATATGAAGTCTTTCTATGCTAGCGTAGAATGTGTTGAAAGAGGGCTACATCCTCTAAAGACTTCTCTATGTGTTATGAGTAGAGCTGATAACTCTGCAGGTCTTATCCTAGCTTCTTCACCGATATTTAAGAAAGTGTTTGGGAAATCAAACGTAGGAAGAGCATACGACCTCCCTTTTGATATTCAAACAAGAAAGTTCTCGTACTACAATGCCAAGAAACAAGGACTGAGAACAGATCCAGAATACGTGCGATTCATTGAAGACTGGGCAAAAGTGACTTTCATCGTTCCTCCCAGAATGGACGAGTATATCGCAGTTAATATAGAAATCCAAGGCATTTTTCAAAACTATGGTAGCCCTAACGATATTTACCCTTATTCTATAGATGAAGGTTTTATTGACCTGTCTAGTTCTCTTAATTACTTCGTTCCAGATAAGCAGTTGTCACGAAAGCAAAAACTCGACCTTATTTCAGCAAGAATTCAAAGGGACATCTGGAGACAAACTGGCATCTATTCAACCGTTGGTATGTCCAATGCTAACCCATTACTAGCTAAATTAGCGCTTGATAATGAAGCAAAGAAAACTCCAACCATGAGAGCTAACTGGTCCTATGAGGATGTGGAGAATAAGGTATGGTCTATTCCTAAGATGACAGATTTCTGGGGTATCGGTAAAAGAATGGAAAAACACTTGAACACGTTAGGCATCCTTTCAATCAAAGACTTGGCAAATGCTAACCCAGATACCTTAAAGAAAGAACTAGGAGTAGCTGGCCTTCGTTTATGGTTTCATGCTAATGGTATTGATGAAAGTAACGTTCATAAGCCCTACAAACCCAAATCAAAAGGTCTAGGCAACTCACAGGTTCTCCCTAGAGACTATTTTAGACAACGTGATATTGAGATTGTCCTTAGAGAGATGGCCGAGCAAGTTGCTATCCGACTGAGAAAGATAGGTAAAAAAGCGACTGTTGTTTCTATACACCTTGGCTACTCTAAGCATGAAAACAAACGTTCTATCAATACTCAAATGAAAATAGAACCAACGAATAACACTGACATGCTGACAAACTATGTGTTGAAACTATTCCATAATAAATACACTTCAGGAGCAATCCGAAGTGTAGCGGTTAATTATTCCGGTTTTGTAGATGAATCTTTTGGTTTAATCTCACTGTTCGATGATGTCGAACAAATTGAAAAAGAAGAAAGGCTCCAGACAGCAATAGATTCTATCAGAGACCAATTTGGTTTTACTTCTCTGTTAAAAGCTAATGCACTTGATAGTGCATCGAGGAGTGTTGCCAGAAGTAGGCTCATCGGAGGACATTCTGCTGGTGGATTGGATGGTCTAAAATGATTGATCGTTCCTATTTACCATTTCAAGCAGCAAGAGAATACCAGGATCCAGGGATGCAAAAGTGGATGGGGTTCTTTCTATCCGAGCATACCTCGTCATTACATGCTGCTAAAAATCGTGTTGACTTCTCAACAGACCTAAGTAAGCCTCAGAAACTCTTATTACTTTCTCAACTCTATGTCAACCAACTTAAAGGGCAGTTCACTATCAAACATCGTGATAGAAAAATTACTTTATTCGGCGAAGTGAGAGAGCTGTCTCGTAAGGAAATATCAATAAAGACTAGTGAAGGATATAGATTAGTTCAATTCGACAATATTCTTCAAATTCAGCTTTTGGAAAATCATATACACTAAAAAAAGCAACAGCCTATATGATGTGGTTGTTGCTTTTTAACTAGATTAACTAAAACCAACTGTAATTATGGAACCTTAATACGATACATACATATCCATTGTACTATGTATCGTGTATATCTAAAACAGAAGTGATAATAAACTACAAGTCACTTAATGCTTCCTTAGTTGTCTCTGCAGCTACGTGTGCATATACCTCTACCATTGCAGTCCCCTTGTGTCCCAATTGTTGAGAGACTAGGAGGCTGTCTTTTGTTTGCTCATAAAGACGTGTCGCAAGTGTGTGTCGCAGTTTGTGAGGAGTAGTAGGCTTACCATAGGCGGTAGATAACTTCTTCACCAAGAGCTCGACAGAACGTGTGCCAAGCCTTGCAGGTACTTTATTCTGAGTCGTTAAGAAGAATGCTTTATCTGAATCACTTGCTGCGTAGCGTCCCTTCCTAATTTCTAAATAACGCTCGATATAAGGGATCCCAAATGGAGCTATATTTACAACGTCCTTTTTCCCACCTTTTCGAATAACTGTAATTGTTCTTGTGGCCAGATTTACATCTTGCATATCCAGGTTCACCAATTCAGATAAACGGACTCCAGTTGAGAGTAGAAGTGCTATAACAGCAAGATCACGCTCTTTATTTTTGACAAACGATACCTGGGCACGTTTTGAGATTTTCTTTTCATGTTCATTATCGATATAGTCCAAGAAAGCCTGTGTATCATTTAAAAAGAGTTTTTCTTTCATGTTATCAGCACGACTAGCCAAGGTATCTTTAGGTTTCTTGATTTTGACCTTAACCATGACATTTCGGTAAAAATAAGGCTCACCCTCGTCATCCTCAGTTTCTTGAGTAAGATACTTAAACAAACTTGAGAGAGCATCCTTAGTCCGAACAATGCTGACTTCAGAGATTGAACGACGCTCAGTATTTTCACGAAGATAGACAAAATAAGCTTCGATAATAGACTTTGGTAAATGGGCCAGCTCATCAATATGAACATCGGCAATCGTATCATAATCTGCGTATCGTGCGGTTTTACCCAATTTCTCATGATCTCTAATCAACCATTCAAAAAATCGTCTATATTCCTTTAAGTACTCATACAGTGTCTTATAGCTATATGGAATTACGAGCTTTGCTTGATAATATTCCTTAACATACCAAGGCATAATCTCAAGCAACCCGTTTATATTTTTCATTAGTGTTTCTTGTTTCATATCAGCCTCAAATCTAACAATTTTCTTGTTAGTAGTAGTTTATCATAGCTAACATGTGTATTCAACAAATAACTGTTTTCCGAATAGATGTATTAATTGGTAATACTTTTCTCAAATTGTAACTATCTAGCTGGAGTTTTTCTAAGCTTTTAGTTATATGCCCACCAGAAATTTCTATAGGACCTATATAAAAATTTTTCTTCTCGATTTTCAATAAAACAACAGGAACATATAATCGGAAATTAAAACCGCTAATATAAATTTATATTTTCATTTGGTCTTAAAATTCATCTTAGTAATCAAACATTTTCAAACTTTTTGATGATTAAATTGGAACTTATCTTCTTGTAATCTAATAGCGTTACATATCTTAGCAGATGCTCCATCTTCACTACTAAAAACATGTTCAAGATATTTCCATAATTCTTCCCACCGTATCAAAACTCCTAATGATAAGTATTTATTTTGTGAAACCATTAACTTTTCCCATGTTTCTATAAATTTAGCATCAAAAATAGAGTTATCTAAATTACTGATATCAACTTTAGCTTGTTCGTATATCGGAGGGGGCGAAATTAGACTATTTAATTCATAAATTACATCTGTTTCACTTTTTGTAACCCCAAGATCTCTATGTATGTGACCTAGTAAAATAACAAGTAATGCTACCAATCTCAATATATCTCCAGCAACCATAGATGACGGGGCTTTCCCCTGATAATTGTATTTGTGAAGATACTCATCAATAGGGTCGACATCCCCAGAAAAATCATATGCTTCATTATCTACAAAAATAGGATACGGAGATAGCGATTCATTTACTAAATACTTAAACAATTTGTTTCCTTTTTTATTAGAAATTTCTACTACCAATTGTTTAATTTCATCTGCAGTCAATCTACCATTATGAACTGCATTTGAAATACCATACTTCTCTTCCAAATCATTCGATAACTTCTCATCAAAATCTGGAACATCAAAAGAAAACAATAACTCTCCATCAACATTCTCTAAATCAATAAATTGCAATAAAGATGTTCCAGTAAAGTAAGGTTTTAGAAGTTTTCTTGTACTATCAAGTATAAAATGTACATCTCTTTGTTCACCTAATTCTCTAGTAGTTGTTTCTAGCTGACTCGTTCCTAAATCGATAAATTTTACATCGTAGATACTAGAGCTTACTGTACCTGGTGAAATTTTACTCCGAATAGAATTAAGACTGTTTATAATACTACTAATTGGGGAGTCCGTCTCCCCTAACGATTTTCTTTCTTCCTTTGTATATTCAAAATACTCCACCAATCTTCGTTGTAATTCTGCACTAAAAAAACTGTCTCTTACAAGGATATTATGAGGATTCAAATCTCCATGAATTGTACTGCTTTGAACAAATTTTGAATAACTATTTAATAAACAAACAATAAGATTTAAACTCGCTTGGACAATTAAATTAGAATACTTCGAAAATGATTCTGATTTGAAAGGCGATTCTCCGCGATAATCTTCGCAAAATTCAAGTAATTTATCTCGACAATCAATCCATTCCTTGAACGATATATAATCATTCACTATAGACATAACTGAGTAACTCGTGTTTTCAGGATAACTTAGAATCCCAGCATCTGATACCACTGCAATTACATCACTTAATTCAGTAGATGAGTTTTTGATTGCTTCAAGCAAGGCTTTTTTATAATCCGATTTAGAGATTTTTATTACTTGCTCAATCTGTAAGATTTTATGAAACACCTTGTACGCTTTTCCATTTGCGCCTTCACCAATCTGCGTCATAAATTCTAATTTATCAAAAGGATAAGTCCCTTCTTCAAGCACTAGTTGATTTCTAAAGCATAGTTTTTTTCAACTATGGTAAAGTCATCAACATTTATATCATTTAGAACAATTTTCCCATTTTTGAATACCTTTCTACTAAAATTATATGCGAAAAAAGATATCTTATTAAATATCCCAGTTATAAAATTTTGTAATGCTTCCATTCTTTAAATCCCTTATAATTCTTTCTTCAACACAAAAAAGCTGATTTCTCAGCTTTTTAATCAATCATGGAGCTTATTTACTTTTGAATTGCATCGCTTCATCGCTCTGCACAAATTCTCGTTGAGCATCTGTTAATTCCTCAAGTTCATCACAGCCAATAAGTCCAAAGACTTCCATGCCATCTTTTGTACTTACGATGTATGCCTCAAGTTCTCTAGCTTTTTCAACATCTGACACTAAGTAAATATTCTTTTTAGTCATTACTTCATCAGTCATTTTACTCTCCTTCAACCCTTTATTATTGTTTAATCTTCCCCCAATTTATCATGTTGGGCCCTGAAGGCGTATAATGGATCATAATCTGAATCAAGTTTATTGTTGTCGTCAGCTTGTTCAGCCATCTTAGCATTTAAACTATCTTCCATCCTCCTAATACAATCCATTACCTTCCTTATCATTGTAAGTGTTTCAGAGGTAATTTTCAAGACTTCACTTGAATTTTCATTGTTTTTAATTTTATCTGAGCTTTGCATTTTCTGCTTTAGACGTTTTTCGATTTCGTCTAAACGTAGCTCTTTCATACTTTGTTGAGGTTCTGAAATGGCTGATACTGGCTCTAAAGGTTTTATGCTTTCAACCGTCAAATCTTCAATTTTTGTGACGTTCATAATAACTTTAGCACGTGCTACTTCTTTTCCATTATGACCTGGTATATAGATATAGTTGTTGCTACCAAAAAATGATTGTTGGGTAATATCGTTCTTAGCTAAACTTTCAAATAGTGAATCATGACCTTCTACTAAACTGTTAGCAAAATAAATATTTCTCGTGTCTCGAAAAAGTTGGGTATTGAAAATAAATGGCCTGTTCTTAGGGAAATTATTGACGTGAGGAGAATGGAAGAAATGCTCTGTTGATAGGTAATGTACGTAAGGGACTTTGCTGAGTAGCTGAGACAACGTGTTCGTATCCATCTGAGCCTGCTCATCAAAGAGGAAGATATCTGTAATATGGCTTGTTGGAGACGTGACTAACTCAATACCCTTTTTTAAATAGCCCGCTAGCAGAACGGCATGTTTTTTCTCATCCTCTAGGTCTGCATGGTTATGAGTAATCGTAATTTTAGCCTTGTCTTCTAAATACGATAGAGCATTCCAAGATATATGTGATTTAAACCCCATAATAGCGACTCTGTGGTCTTTAGATTTTGCAAAGTTAGTCAGCTTATGAAAAAAGGGAGAGGCTTCAAAAGGAGATAAAACGTAAGGATCAATATAGATATTAAGCATCAGTATCACCTTCTTCTTGATTTAACTCTTCTAGTTCAGCGTCTTTGATTAGTGGACGCTCGTTAAACGCTTCATTCATTCTAAAAGGCATGTATTTGGCCACACGACCACCATCTGTTGCATTTTGACTTCTGATAACAACAAGAGACTTATCAATCCCTTCTTCTGCAGCAAGCTCTAGGTTGAGGAAAATAATGTTATTGAGGTTCTTATACCCACCATTTTCAATAAGCATATACTTATCTTCAATTTCTTGAATATCATCAAAATTGTCAACGATAATCAGTAGATAACGTTTGTTACCTTCCTCATCTAAACCATCCTCAAAACGTCCAAAATGTTTAAAGACATTAAGCAATTTATCAAGATCGCTAGTATCACCTACATTAGTGATATAAGGATACACATCAAAAAGATTCTTTGTACCGTCATCTTCCTTTTTATTGAGAGCTAACTGACCGATAAAGAGATATCTAGGAACATGGACTGTATACGTATGCTCTTTCTTCTTCGCCTTTTTGGCTTGTAATTCTGATTTTCGTTTCTCCATACCAGAAAGAGGACTTGTACGCTCACTCTTTTCTTGTGTCTTTGTCACTGTATACGTGAACTTCTCCAGTTTTGACGTAGGAACAAAATAGGCATAGTTTTGATTAAATTTGAAGTTCTGATAAGCATCTACGACCTTCCAGTATCGAATAGGAGAGTAGTTATCTTCTTCCCGAAGAATATCTTTCCACTTATAAGTAAAGTTTCTGCTGATCTTATTTGCTAGTAAGAGCAACATTGTTCCATGACTGTAAATAGAGTAACTTGTCGCAAGAGCCCCTGGAGTATCTTCACGTTCGAACTCCCACTCTTGAACTAAGTAAAACTCTCTGAGTCGCTTGAGATGTGGTTTGATTTTAGGAATAGGTAAACCAAACTCCCTAGAAATTTGAAGGAGTTGAACATTTCGGAAAGTAGCTATAAATAGTAGAATATCCATATCTAACTGGTTTAGTTGCTTACTTATTAACTTGTAATCTGTTTCTTGACTATAGTTAATCTGAATGATGTAATCCTCTTGAAGTTGCAAATGGAAAGGAAAGTCATTGTTTGGGTAAACTTGTTTCAGTAATGGTGTCGAGGCATACTTCTTATAATAGTCGTCCGAAAATCGAGAGACAGTATTCAATGTTGCTTTTCCATCGATTGTTCTTACTCCAAAACGACGTAGTCTTTCATTGAATTTTTTAACGAAGTCTTGATAGGCTTCCAGTGCTTCAGCAGAAGGCTTTTCTCCTGTTTCAGATAATCGAACTGTCCCATCTGGCATGAGAGTTACTTCTTCCCCATTAAATTTTTTCTTCGGATAAAGTGGAAGATTGATTTTCTTAGCAATATTTTGTAACCATTTTTTATTACCTGGTGTTCTTGTCATTTGTCTAGTCCTTCTCTTCAATTTTTTGGAACCATTATACTAAACCACATATACCTTTTTTAACCCAGTGACACCCACACACAAATTAGAACTCAAAACCAAGAGCCAGATTGATACACTTCTCTGATAATGTATACTTGAAAACATACTAAGATTAGTAGTGAAGAAATCTCCGACGGGAGAGAGTACTCACTACTTTTTCTTTGTGTTAAAGTAGTGGTGTCTTGTAAAGTCGTGGCTTCTTTTAGCTCTAGACGTCGAGTATTGAAAATGACATCACTAGAATAAGGAATCATTCAAGACAAAGAGGTAAACATAATGCGGACAGTTTTTGGAATTGATTTGAGTAAAGAAAGCTCAGAAGTCGCTATTCTTGTGAATGGTGAAAGGGTTCATGGCTATACTATGCCTAATGACATTGTCGGATTTTCTCGTCTACTGGAAGATCTAAAGACCGTGAGCAACCATGAAATTATTTTCGAATCTACTGGTGTCTACTCTCGCCGACTCCAAGCTTTTCTAGAAGAAAACAGCTATGACTATACACGTCTTAATCCTTTGGAAGCTAAGAAGCAACTTGATGGATTACGAGTTCGGAAAACCGATAAGATTGATGCAGAGAAACTAGCTTCGTCACAATTCGTTTTAAACCGTAAGCCAACTTATATTCAAGAAAAAGTCTATCAAAACTTGCATGATCTTAGCCGATTCTACCAAAATCTGACAGAGGATATCGTAAGGACGAAGAATAGGCTGCACAAAGTTCTTCAAGTCGCCTTCCCAGAAATCTACTATCTACTCCTACAGGTGAGCAATATTGGAATCTTGTTTCCATCTTCCCAACCAAGCATTGGGTGCTAAAATTATCAGAAGTTGAGTTGAAAGAGACTATTCGCCAGTCAACCTCTAAACGTATTTCAGAGAACAGAGTAGGTAACTTGGCTGAAAAGTTAGTTGGACTGGCAAAGCAATCTTATTCTGCCATTTCAAAAACCTCTCCTATGATAGAAGAGGTTAAGTATAATGCACAGGAACTTATAAGGTTGACAAACCGTCGAGAACAAGTTTTAGAACAGTTGATAGAGTTAGCTAAACCTCTACCTGAATATGAGATTCTTCTCTCTATTCCTGGTATCGCAGAAACAACGGCTACAAGCGTTATTGGCGAATTAGGAAGCATTCGTCGCTTTAAGTCTGCTAATCAAATCAACGCTTTTATCGGTATTGATCTCAAACACTATGAATCGGGAGATTTCCTAAGTCAAGAGCATATCACTAAGCGTGGGAATCCTTATGCAAGAAAAATTCTGTACAAATGTATTCACAATATCGCTTCAGCTAGCCATACCAATCCCTGCCATATCGCTAACTTTTATGAGAAACGAAAAAGACAATCGACAATAGCTTCAACTAAGCCACATACGATTGCCTCTATACATCGCCTTATTAGGACCATGTATTATCTTATAATGCATAATAAGCTTTACGACTATACTTTAGCCCAAAGTCATTAAAGTCGTCTATACCTTATAATTCAGGTTCCACAGTCTATGTTCTGTGTTAGCAAATGCATTGATTACGTACGGATAAATGGCTTCTTTGAATATTTTAAATACGAGTACTACATTTTGAAGAAGCACAACAACGGACTCATCCCTCCTAAAATGATAAACAAGTCCGATGCTTAATTTTATAATATTTCTTTATCCACTTTAAAGAGAGTTGTTCAATAATATATCAATTTGCTTTATTTTTAACATCAAACCAACTTTTGGTAATAAAAACAAACAAATACATAACTATAGAAATAATAATTGGATAATAAATAATAGTTCCATAATTCATCTGTTTGATCCCTAATAATAGAGCTTCTTTATGCATTAATACGAAGAAAATAATATTGAAGAAGACTGTGCTAATAAGCATGATGACTGCATATGTTATTGCTTGTACAGATCTAATAGTTACAGTCTGCTTATGTGATATTCCAATTCTCTCCCATTGCAGATTCTCTTCTTTTTCTTTGACTGAAGAAAGAACGGTAATAGAAATAAGATTGGCTATCACAACTACTAATGGTCCCACTACAAAAAATAGTAGAACAGCATTTATTTCAACTGATGCTGTTTTCTTTGCTAGATTTGAGTAGGCAATGTCAGAATAAATCATTAATTCTGATATTAAGATTGCTATTATCGAAATAGATACTGTTAATGACTTTAAATACTCTTTATCCTTCAGAATAATCCATTTTGCCATTACAAAATCATAAGACGAACGCCAAGCTAATAAAATTTTAGTTAGAAAAATTTGAATATGTGGTGAAATGAAGGCCAACAAAAACAAATGCATAACTAAGATAAGTAAGATTGAGTCATCCAGTCTGAATAATAAGTTTTCATTGGGCTTGTTTACAGATACTGTGAAGAATGGAATAAGCAATTTTAACCAGAACCCTAAACTAATAGCAAAGCCTAATACCTTTATTATCTTAACAACAAAGTGGTTTTTAGAGTCAAATCTATCACCAAGCAAAACTGCATTCCCTAGAATTTTATATAAGTAAAGAAAGCTACCTATGAAAGCAAGTAGGCAAATAATAAGTATGGTCAAGAGGAATGCTGATATACTGAAATCAATCGGTATAGTTGGTAATAATTTTTCTCCTCCCAAATATTGCGCATAACTGTAATAAAATCTTGCACAAAAAATTGAGAAAAAACTTCCTACTATACTTACTAAAAATGCAAAAATAGTAAGTTGTCCGCTAATCAATAACGACAACTGAACTCGGCTTCCTCCATTTATTGACCATTGGCGATAATCCTCTTTTGCTAAATTCAAAAATAGTCGGATTAGACCGGAAACCAGAAATAATAAAGTAAATCCTCCAAAAAGAACTGGCCCTACAAATAATAAGGTAGGACTCCCAACATCTCGAAATACTTGCTGATACTTTATGGTACTAAATGCTACAGACAGACACATCCCAACTAATAAACTCGAAGCGAAAAATAGGGGAAACATTCCAAGCCACTGTTTTTTTGAATACTTAAATTGATAATAAATTAATTTGAACATTTTAAGTTAATCCCCACTATTTTCTATCTCTAATGCCTTATAAAGAGCTTCAGCTGTGGGGTTGAACAATTCCTGATAGATTTTGCCATCTTTCAAGATTAGAGCCCTATCTGTTTGACTTGCTAACTCAATATCATGGGTCACCATAATGACACATCTTCCCTCTTGGGCTAAATCAGCTAACATCTCAAAAATAATCTTCCTTGACGTACTATCCAATGCACCAGTCGGTTCATCTGCAAATATGATACGAGTTTTTGAAAGAATCGCTCTTGCAATAGCTACTTTCTGTTTTTCTCCACCAGATAACGAAGAAACTGAAGACATCAAATCAGCTCTAAAATTCATCTTATCTAACAATGTCTGAATATCGTCTCTACATACTTTTTTATGGGACAATCTAAGAGGCAAAGCTACATTCTCCAGAACTGGAAGAGCTGGAAGTAGGTTATAAGACTGAAAAATAAAACTAATATCTTCTCTTCTAAATTTTGATAATCTACTATTCTTTAATTGATAAGGATTACAATTATTAACCTTTACAACCCCTTCTGTTGGTGCTGATAAACTCGATATACAATTTAACAAGGTTGACTTACCAGACCCGCTTACTCCTAGTATAGAAACAAACTCACCATAGTTCGCTTCGAAAGAAATGTCTCTAAGAACCGAAATGTCTTTATTTTTATCAATTTGAAATTTCTTAGATAAGTGTTTTACTTCTACTGCAACTGTATTCATATTTTCCTTTCTATATCACTACTTACTATTTCTAAAAAATGGGAAAGAATTTTGATTAATTTACTCTCCTCTCTATTATACATGATAATACTCATCGTTAATCTTGAACTTCGTATCAAAAAAATTGACACATTATCAACATTTTAGACTTGTAAATTATATTTTTTCTATTTAGAATATTACTTAGACATAAATTTTTTGACAGTTTGTAAATTTTTAGGATTTAATATGGTAAAAGGAACTCAAGAGAAGATTATTAACTCGTTCTTCAAACTAGCAGAACGATATCCAGAACGCTCAAGTTTCAGTATAACTGAAATTGCTAACGAGGCAAAGATTTCGAGACAAGCAATATATCAAAAGCATTTCAAAAGTTATGAGGAAATAGTAGATTTCATCATGCAATCCATAGATACTACTATAAACGAACAATTTTTACTGTTCGAAGAACACAATCTTTCAATCGAAGTTTTCTTTTCAAAAATTATTATTCCAGAATTATATAAATATAGAGATTGGCTCCGCTGTATCTACTCTACATCTGCTATTCCTAATTGGCGAAATTATTTACGAGAAAAATATTCCAACTGGCTACTAAATGCACCTATCAACTTAAGCCACTCATTCCTACATAACAACGCTTTATCAAATTATATTGTGAATTGTGTATTAAGTATTATAGAAACTTGGATTACTGAACCTTTTCCCACTCCCCCAGAAGTCTTTTCAAAACAGTTTATTGAATTAATAAATACTCCTCTAAATAATCATATAAGTCCTATAAAACATGACTCATAACTAAATATAAGTTATGATTTTCACTTAAACTATAATTCATCTTATTTAAGACTAATTATATCTCCCGCATTTGCTAATAACAGTAAAGTGCTTCTTCAGATAAACTTATATTAAATTCGTATTAAGCATATAGTAAACATACTAAGATTAGTAGTGAAGAAATCTCCGACGGGAGAGAGTACTCACTACTTTTTCTTTGTGTTAAAGTAGAGGTGTCTTGTTAAGTCGTGACTTCTTTTGGCGCTAGACGTCGAATATTGAAAATGACATCACTAAAATGCGGACAGTTTTTGGAATTGATGTGAGTAAAGCAAGCTCAGAAGTTGCTATTCTTGTAAATGGTGAAAGGGTTCATGGCTATACTATGCCTAATGACATTATCGGATTTTCTCATCTACTGGAGGATCTAAAGACCGTGAGCAACCCTGAAATTATTTTCGAAGCTACTGATGTCTACTCTCGCCAACTTCAGGCTTTTCTAGAAGAAAACAGCTATGACTATACACGTCTTAATCCTTTGGAAACTAAGAAGCAACTTGATGGATTAGGAGTCCGGAAAACCGATAAGATTGACGCAGAGAAACTTGCTTCGTCACAATTTGTTTTAAACCGTAAGCCAACTTACGTTCAATAAATAGTCTATCAAAGCTTGCATGATCTTAGCCGATTCTACCAAAATCTGACAGAGGATATCGTAAGGACGAAGAATAGGCTGCACAAAGTTCTTCAAGTCGCCTTCCCAGAAATCGAGATTCTACTATCTACTCCTACAGGTGAGCAATATTGGAATCTCGTGTCCATCTTCCCAACAAAGCATTGGGTGCTGGAATTATCAGAGGTTGAGGTGAAAGAGACTATTCGCAACTCAACCTCTAAACGCATTTCAGAGAACAGAGTAGCTAACTTGGCTGAGAAGTTAGTTGGACTGGCAAAGCAATCTTATTCTGCTGTTTCAAAAACCTCTCCTATGATAGAAGAGGTTCGTTACTATGCTCAAGAATTGCTTCGTCTTTCTGAACGCAGACAGGTTGTCTTAAACGACATGGTTGCTCTAGCCCAGCTTTAACCAGAGTATGACATCTTACGATCAATTCCTGGCATCGCAGAAACCACAGCGACATCTATCATTGGCGAATTGGGAGATATTCGTCGCTTTCAGTCTGCCAATCAAATCAACGCTTTTATTGGCATTGACCTGAGACACTATGAATCTGGGAACTTTCTAGCCAAGGAACACATCACTAAACGAGGTAATCCCTATGCCAGAAAAATCTTGTTCAAGTGCATTCACAACATCGCTTCACCTAGTCATACCAATCCCTGCCATATCGCTGACTTTTATGAGAAACGAAAAAGACAATAGCTTCAACAAGTCCTCATGCAGTTCCTTCAATACATCGTCTCATTCAGACAATGTTTTACCTCAAGTACCTAACCTTTATCATCCCTGCTAAAAAAACTGTCAAGTTTGACTATCCATTTAATTGTATCTCCTTATAAATAAGGTCTCGTTTTTTTGAGTGATTAATTTCTAAGTTACTATGAAGAATATAGCATTAGCTTTATACACCCCTTCACATAATATTTTGTGTATAAAAAGTATTGATTTGTCTTTGGACTTAAAAGTACTTAAAATTATATCCTTTCCCCTTTATTCATTCTAAATACTATTTAAATACAACACTTTCTGAGTTGTATAATAGTTTACCACTAGAGAAACGAAGTTGAGAACTCCTTAAAAATCTTTTTTCAATCACTTCATCTACTGCAGCATCGTCAAAATGGATAACTTCTCCGACTTTTTTCAAACATCCAGCTTCACTTGAATCAAGCAAGCTGAAAATTTTCGCTAGATCTGGAACTTCTCCGACACCGGCGTATTTAAACAATTCGGCTAGAGGAATGTAATTGTTTAGTGTTTTAAACGGTAAATTCTGAACGTATTCTCTGCAACCTTTCATGAAGGCTAATTTTTTAACTTCATTTTGTTGCCGTTTATTTGTCAAGCTAGAAATCCTTACCTGGACTTCTTTTGAAGCTAGGTTATTTTGCCCCGCAAGTAACATATCAAATAACATATATTGATAGTACGTTGATATTACATCTTTAGCTATGACTTTAGCTTCAGTCTCTGGTTTTCCCTCTTCGATTAGCTTTCTCCAGAGTTTATCAGAAATATCTCTAGTTGCCTGATAAAACCATGGTGATCCAAACTTCTTATATCGAGTAATTGCAAATGGCCCTTCCGAGTCAAGCATATACTCAATAATGGTTCGGCATAGGTCGTCATTAAATTCATAAATAAATGATTCTAACTTTTCTTCTAGGTCTTCTAAAGTAATTATCTTTGGATTATTGGCTGCTGTTGTCATTGTCCCACTCTTATTTTCAATCAAAAAAATTGGTATTTACTTCGTTACACTTGATTCGTAATTAATATTATCTTGTTCCTAAAATATCGTCTGTAGATACCCCAAAATACTCGGCTATAGCTATAACGTTTTCCATACGTATATTAGCTCCATTCTCCCACTTGTCAATAGTCCCCGCATCGACATTTAGGTCATGAGCTAATGTTTTCTTTGACAATTTCCGTCGTTGTCTCAAGTCCGAAATAATATTTCCCATGTATATATATAACCTGCCTAATCAATATAGTCCTGAAATGATTTTACTATTTTTATGGCAAACAATCAAGAAAATTTCATAATAAAATTAAATCTAACTCATATTTCTTTAACTAAAAAGCTACGATTTTCTACTAAAACATGTCTTTAGTTTAATTATAACTTAGTGTTAAATTAGTAATTATTTCATTTTCATTCAGTATGATACAGTCTTATAT
>NZ_JACLQV010000022.1:0-29511 GCF_016648915.1 Streptococcus sp. 3.1
GCCGGCTTAGCTCAGTTGGTAGAGCATCTGATTTGTAATCAGAGGGTCGCGTGTTCAAGTCATGTAGCCGGCATAAAATGCGAACGTAGTTCAGTGGTAGAACATCACCTTGCCAAGGTGGGGGTCGCGGGTTCGAATCCCGTCGTTCGCTTGAGGAGCCGGGGTGGCGGAACTGGCAGACGCACAGGACTTAAAATCCTGCGAAAGGAAACTTTCGTACCGGTTCGATCCCGGTCCTCGGCATAATATAATATTGAGCACCCTTAGCTCAACTGGATAGAGTACCTGACTACGAATCAGGCGGTTAGAGGTTCGACTCCTCTAGGGTGCATTTTATCGGGAAGTAGCTCAGCTTGGTAGAGCACTTGGTTTGGGACCAAGGGGTCGCAGGTTCGAATCCTGTCTTCCCGATTTATGGCGGTGTAGCTCAGCTGGCTAGAGCGTCCGGTTCATACCCGGGAGGTCGGGGGTTCGATCCCCTTCGCCGCTATATATATGGATTTCTTGGACCTTTAGCTCAACTGGTTAGAGCACTCGGCTCATAACCGAGCGGTCGTAGGTTCGAGTCCTACAAGGTCCATATATTAATTATAATATTTGGAGGATTACCCAAGTCCGGCTGAAGGGAACGGTCTTGAAAACCGTCAGGCGTGTAAAAGCGTGCGTGGGTTCGAATCCCACATCCTCCTTATAATTAACGCGGGATGGAGCAGCTAGGTAGCTCGTCGGGCTCATAACCCGAAGGTCGTAGGTTCAAATCCTGCTCCCGCAATATGGCTCGGTAGCTCAGTTGGTAGAGCAATGGATTGAAGCTCCATGTGTCGGCGGTTCGATTCCGTCTCGCGCCATTTTGTTAAGCGGGTGTAGTTTAGTGGTAAAACTACAGCCTTCCAAGCTGTTGTCGCGAGTTCGATTCTCGTCACCCGCTTTATTTGGAAACAAATAACCAAGCATTAGCTTGGGCGCGTAGCTCAGATGGTTAGAGCGCACGCCTGATAAGCGTGAGGTCGGTGGTTCGATTCCACTCGTGCCCATATTGGAGAATTACTCAAGAGGCTGAAGAGGACGGTTTGCTAAATCGTTAGGTCGGGTAACTGGCGCGGGGGTTCGAATCCCCCATTCTCCGTAGTATTATGACGAATTATCTTTTAGATAATTCGTTTTCTTTTTTTTGAGGTGACAAAATGAAAAATAGTTTTTATCGATTTCTTCTTTATGGGTTTATTATTATTCTATTTTTTGTAATGCTTTTTTCTTTTGTCTTTACTAATAAAAAATTAACGAAGGATATCTCTTTTAATGTATCTGGTTTAGTTACAAAAGTAGACTCTGTGGTTTCAGTTCCATTTACTGCACTATCAAAATCTCACAATGTTCTTTCTGATCTTTTATCAACTTATTCTGAGAATCGTGATTTAAAAAAATCTTTATCAAATTTAGAGAATCAATCGGCTATTATTTCTAACTTGCAAGAAGAGAATGATTCTTTAAGAGCATCGCTTAATCTTTCGGACAAGCTAAGTCGTGATAATGTTCTCACTGCTGAAGTTTCTATGAGACCTTCTGTGACTTGGTTAAAAGAGTTAACTATTAATGTGGGTAAGTCTAAGAATGTTAGTAAATCTATGCTAGCAACTTCTAATGGTGGAGTTATTGGCTTTGTAACTAAAGTTTATGATGATACAACAACTATTTCTTTACTTTCTAGTAGTTCTAGTGATAGTTACCTTGCATCTAGTGTTAAATCAGAGGACGATAATCAGATTTTCGGGATTATATCACGTTATGATAATAAAAAGAAGCTATTAGAGATGACACAACTTAATTCATCTTCTAACGTTAAGGTCGGCACTGAAGTAGTCACAAGTGGTCTTGATGATGTATCAGTAAAGGATGTTCCAATTGGTACTGTAGACTCTGTTATTGATTATGAAGGAAATCGTACGATTTTGGTAAAACCTTATGCTGATTTTGATAAAATTTCTTATGTTACTTTAGTTGGAGATGGTAAATAATATGAAATTATCCAAGTATTCTATTATTCCTTTCTTACTGAGTATTGTCCCTTTTCTATGGGATGGTCATATTTCTATGATACTTAATCATTATTTATCCCCTGAATTTTTTCTATCATCTCATCTTTTTATTATTTATATTTTCATCTTAACTCTTGATTTTCCAAATAAGTATGCATTTCTTTACCTTATTTGTTTTGGATTTCTTTATGATACCTATTATTTCAAAACAGTTGGTATAGTGATTCTAACTCTGCCACTGTTATGCTATCTGTTAACTCAGCTAGGACGAATTGTTAAGAGAAATACCTATGTTGATTTTTTGTTAATGTTTTTATTCTTATTTCTCTTTGATACCATAAATTTTGGCTTTGCCTTATTCTATGGTTTCTCCAATGAGTCTGTGACTGATTTTATTATTTATCAACTAAGTCCTAGTATAGTGTTTAATCTTTTGATTTTTATCTTTATTAAACCTATTCTTGAAAAATTATTTTTGTATCTGTCAGTTGATAGATTTAAATAGAACTGTAATATTGGCGTAACAAAGTTTGCGCCATTTTTTGATACAATAAGAAGGTCTTATCGAAAAGGAGTAGTATTTTATATTATGAAAAAACGTATTCTTTCAGCAGTGTTGGTAAGTGGTGTAACCTTATCAGCAGCTGCATCAGTACATGCAGAGGATTATGATTCGCAAATCGCTGCTGCAGATAACGCAATTAGTAACCTTGCTTCTCAACAAGAGACTGCACAAGCGCAAGTTGCTACAATCCAATCTCAAGTATCTACACTTAGAACACAAAAATCAGATTTGGAAACTAAAAATGCTGAACTTGAAAAAGTATCAGCAGATTTGGAATCTGAAATTCAAGAATTATCAAGTAAAATTGTAGCTCGTCAAGATTCTTTGGCGAAACAAGCTCGTAGTGCTCAACAAAATAACACTGCGACTAGCTACATCAACTCTATCTTGAACTCTAAGTCAATCTCTGAAGCTATTACTCGTATCACAGCTATTTCAAAAGTTGTTACGGCTAATAATGACATGTTGACAAAACAAGAGTCTGATCAAAAAGAGCTTGCTGCTAAGCAAGAACAAAACCAAGCTGCTATTAATGAAATTGCAACTAATAAAGCTGAGCTTGAAACAACAGAAGCTGGTTTGACAACTCAACAAGCTGAACTAGAAGCAGCACAAGTTACTTTGGCTGCAGAATTGGCTACAGCACAAGATGAAAAAACATCACTTGTTTCTGCTAAATCAACTGCAGAAGCTGTGGCAGCTTCAACTGCAGCATCAGTTGCTCAGTCTCAAGCAATTGCAGAATCAGAGGCAGCAGCACAAGCAGTAGCATCTTCAGAAGCGGCAGCATTTGTAGCTCAATCAGAGGCGGCAGCATCTTCAGAAGCAGTAGCTCAACCTTCTGAAGCTACTGTTTCAGAAACAGCGACAGCGTCAGAAGTAGCACAAGAACCGGTTTCATCAGAAACTTCAGAAACTACTCAAGAGCCAACTGTTGCAACTTCAGAAGCAACACAAGAGCCTGCTGCTCCAGCAACATCTGAAGCACAGCCAGAATCAGCTGCGTCAGAGGCACAACAAGAGCCTGCTGCCCCAGTAACATCTGAAGCACAACCAGAATCAGCTGCTTCAGAAGCTCCAGCTCCTGCTAGCGAAGCACCTGCGGCAACTTCAGAAGCACCAGCAAGTCAAGCACCTGCAGCTTCAGAAGCTCCAGCTCCTGTTGCTGAAACACCTAAAGTATCAGCAGCATCAACTCCTAATACATATCCAGTTGGTCAATGTACTTGGGGTGCTAAATCATTAGCTTCATGGGTTGGTAATTACTGGGGTAATGCTAAAAACTGGATTGCTAGCGCACAAGCAGCTGGTCACTCAGTTGGTACAACTCCTGTAGCCGGTGCAATTGCGGTTTGGCCAAATGATGGTGGTGGTTATGGTCACGTAGCTTACGTCACATCAGCATCAGGTGCAAATTCAATTCAAGTTATGGAATCAAACTATGCTGGTAACATGTCAATCGGTAACTACCGTGGTACATTTGATCCAACATCATCAGCTCATGGTGGTTCTGTATACTATATTTACCCATAATGAATACAAAAAGGCGATTCGAATTTTCTCGAATCGTTTTTATTTTATGGCAAAATGTCTTTACTTTCTGGAACTGCTTTTAGACGGGAAAATGTCGAGGTTAAGGTTAAATCTTTTTAGTCTTGTTAAGTTACTGTGACACCATTTATTTTGCATTGAAAATCAATCTAAAAAAAGGTAGAATGGTTTAGTAGATATTTTGGAGGAAATCATGTCTTATACGAATTTGAAGTTGTTTGCTTTATCGTCTAACCAGGAATTAGCAGCAAAAGTTGCTGATAAAATGGGTATTGAACTCGGAAAATCAAGTGTTCGTGAATTTTCAGATGGTGAGATTCAAGTTAATATTGAAGAATCTATCCGTGGTCATCACGTTTTTATTCTTCAATCTACAAGCTCCCCTGTAAATGATAACTTGATGGAAATCTTGATTATGGTTGATGCACTAAAACGTGCCAGTGCAGAAACAATCAGTGTTGTTATGCCTTATTATGGTTATGCACGTCAAGACCGTAAGGCACGTTCACGTGAACCAATCACATCTAAGTTGGTTGCTAATATGCTTGAGGTTGCAGGTGTTGATCGACTTTTGACAGTTGACCTCCATGCTTCTCAAATTCAAGGATTCTTTGATATTCCTGTAGACCATTTGATGGGTGCACCACTTATCGCAGATTACTTTGATCATGCTGGTCTTACTGGAGATGATGTTGTTGTTGTTTCTCCAGACCATGGTGGTGTGACTCGTGCACGAAAACTTGCTCAATGTTTGAAAACACCAATTGCAATCATTGATAAGCGTCGTAGTGTTGATAAAATGAACACTTCTGAGGTTATGAATATTATTGGTAACGTTGAAGGTAAAACATGTATCTTGATTGATGATATGATTGATACTGCGGGTACAATCTGTCATGCGGCGGATGCGCTTGCTGAAGCTGGTGCAACTCATGTTTATGCCTCATGTACTCACCCTGTATTGTCAGGTCCAGCACTTGATAATATTCAAAAATCTGCTATTGAGAAGCTTGTCGTATTGGACACGATTTATCTTCCAGAAGAACGTTTGATTGATAAAATTGAACAAATTTCAATTGCTGATTTGATTTCAGAGGCAATTATTCGTATTCATGAAAAACGTCCATTGTCACCTTTGTTTGAAATGGGCCATAAATAGACTAAAGCTAGCCTAGGCTAGCTTTTTTGGTGTTTAAATGCGTTTGAGTTTTTGATATAATGTAAGGCATAATTGCAAAGAGGTGACCGTGATGGATTTAACACAACGTTTTAATAAAAATTTAGATAAGATTGAAGTTTCAATGATTCGTCAGTTTGACCAATCAATTTCAGATGTACCAGGGATCAAAAAGTTGACACTTGGTGAACCTGATTTTACAACTCCAGATCATGTAAAAGAGGCTGCTAAAGCTGCTATTGATGCTAACCAGTCGCACTATACAGGTATGGCAGGGCTTCCTGCCTTACGTCAGGCAGCTGCGGAGTTTGTTAAGGAAAAATACAATCTTACTTATAACCCAGATAATGAAATTTTGGTGACTATTGGAGCTACAGAAGCCCTTTCTGCAACATTGACTGCTATTTTGGAGCCAGGAGATACGATTCTTTTACCTGCACCAGCCTATCCTGGATATGAGCCGATTGCAAATCTAGTTGGTGCTGAAATTGTCGAAATTGATACAACAGCTAATGATTTTGTTTTGACTCCGGAGATGTTAGAAAAGGCAATTTTGGAGCAGGGAGATAAGCTTAAAGCCGTTTTGCTTAACTACCCAACCAACCCAACCGGTGTGACCTACTCACGTCAACAGATTAAAGATCTGGCTGAAGTTCTGAAAAAATACGATATTTTTGTTGTTAGTGATGAAGTTTACTCTGAACTAACTTATGTGGATCACCATGTATCTATTGCTGAGTATTTGCCGGAACAAACGATTTTGATTAATGGTTTGTCTAAATCTCATGCGATGACAGGGTGGCGTATTGGTTTGATTTTCGCACCTGCAGTCTTGACGGCTCAGTTGATTAAGAGTCACCAATATTTGGTAACAGCTGCAGCAACAATGGCGCAATTTGCAGCTATTGAAGCCTTATCTGCTGGTAAGGATGATGCCCAACCAATGAAAGTTGAGTACTTGAAGCGTCGCGATTATATTCTTGAAAAAATGACTGAACTTGGTTTCAGAATTATTAAACCTGATGGTGCTTTCTACATCTTTGCTAAGATTCCAGAAGGGTATACTCAAGACTCCTTTAAGTTCTGCCAAGACTTTGCTCGTGAAAAAGCTATTGCGATTATCCCAGGGGTCGCTTTTGGGAAGTATGGCGAAGGCTTTGTTCGCTTGTCGTATGCGGCTAGCATGGATACTATTGAAACAGCTATGACTCGTTTGAAAGAGTTTATGGAAGAACATGCAGAAGCTTGAGAGTAAAGGGCTTGTCCTCTTCAATCGTAATTATCGTGAGAATGATAAACTAGTTAAAATTTTTACCGAGCAAGCTGGTAAACGGATGTTTTTTGTTAGAGGTGGTGGGGCAGGTAAATTAAGTGCTGTCATTCAACCTTTGACCATCGCTGAATTCATGATGACTGTAAATGATGAAGGTCTATCTTTCATAGAAGATTATAGCCAGGCAGAGTCCTTCAAGGAAATTACAGGCGATATTTTCAAGCTGTCTTATGCGACTTATTTGGCTGCATTGACAGATGCTACTATTGCTGATGGTGTGACAGATGCGCAATTATTTGTATTCTTGGAGAAGACGCTTGAATTAATGGAAGAAGGCTTGGATCATGAAATATTGACTAATATCTTTGAGATTCAGGTTTTAGACCGTTTCGGCGTACGCTTGAATTTTCACGAGTGTGTCTTTTGTCATCGTGTAGGCCTTCCTTTTGATTTCTCGTTTAAGTTCTCGGGGCTACTTTGTCCAAATCACTATGCAGAGGATGAAAGGCGTAGTCACTTGGACCCTAATGTGCCTTATCTTTTAGATCGTTTTCAGGGGCTTTCCTTTGAAGAATTGAGAAGCATATCTGTTAAGGATGACATGAAACGAAAGCTACGATATTTTATCGATGACCTCTATGATAATTATGTTGGAATACATCTTAAAAGTAAGAAGTTTATTGATAATCTAAATTCTTGGGGCCATATTATGAATAAAGAAGATAGTGCTGACTAGACATTATCTTCTTTTTGTTTCACGTGAAACAGGAAAGTAATGGTTTTCAGTCTCAGGGGTTAAAATGTAGGTCAGTTCGTGCTATAATAATAAGATAATAAGCTGAAAGACTCTGCTAGAAACAGTGAACTAGTCTATTTTAGTTACCTAATATTTTATTGAAAGAAATCTGAGTTTGTTTTTTATGGCAGAGGACGAGAGGGAGAATGCTATGCATGTAATTGCAGTAGATGCTATGGGTGGCGATAATGCGCCACAAGCAATTGTAGAGGGAGTCAACCAAGCTATAGCAGATTTCAAAGATATTGAAATCCAGCTTTATGGTGATGAAGCTAAAATCAAGACTTATTTGACAGCGAATGAACGTGTGAGCATTGTGCATACTGATGAAAAGATAAATTCGGATGATGAGCCAGCTAAAGCTATTCGCAAGAAGAAAAAAGCTTCAATGGTCTTAGGTGCACAGGCTGTTAAGGAGAAAAAAGCAGGTGCCGTGATTTCTGCGGGAAATACAGGTGCCCTTCTGGCTGCAGGTCTCTTCGTGGTCGGACGTATTAAGGGAGTTGAGCGTCCAGGTCTTATGTCAACAATGCCAAGTTTTACTGGTCAACCCTTTGATATGCTTGATTTGGGTGCTAATGCGGAAAATACAGCTAGTCATTTGCATCAATATGCTATTTTAGGATCTTTCTATGCCAAAAATGTGCGTGGAATTGGCAACCCTCGTGTAGGTCTCCTTAATAATGGGACTGAGGAAACAAAGGGGGATAGTCTTCGTAAGGAGGCTTTTGAGCTCTTATCTAAGGAGCCAAGTATTAACTTTGTTGGTAATGTTGAGGCGCGTGAAATCATGTCAGGAGCTGCTGACGTGGTAGTTGCTGATGGTTTCACAGGAAATGCAGTTCTCAAGGCAATCGAGGGAACGGGACTTGGTGCCATGAAGACTCTTAAGTCAGCTATCATGAATGGTGGTCTTAAAGCTAAGTTAGGTGCCTTCCTATTGAAAGACAGCCTAAAAGGGATGAAAGAGACTATGGATTACTCTAGCGCTGGAGGTGCAGTTCTCTTTGGTCTTAAAGCTCCTGTAGTAAAATGTCATGGATCTAGTGATGCTAAGGCGGTTTACTACACCATTAAGCAGGTTCGTACGATGCTTGATACTAAGGTTGTTGAGCAGCTGGTTGAAGCCTTTAGTCCGAAAGAGGAGGCTAACTGATGAGTAGAGTAGAAATTCTTCAGAAAATGCAGCTCGTAATTCAAGAGCAGATGGGGAAAGAGGACATTGTTTTAACCGAAGCTACCAAATTAGATGACTTGGGTGTGGATTCAATAGAGCTTATGGAATTCATTATTAATTTGGAGGATGAGTTCGACCTTGAGATTTCCGATGATACTATTGACCATATGGTTAAGGTAGCTGATTTGTTGGACTATTTGTCTGAGGAATTGAATAAAGAATAAGAAAGCTAGACGTAATAATATAATAGTTGTGTACTATACGATTGTTATTTTGTTGGAGTGAGGCAAGAAACTAAATGTTATATGGATTTAGTTCTGTCACACTCCTTTTTTCTATACATTATTTATTAAGAAACTCTAAAAAAGAACTAAAACACGAACGTTATTTTTTTACCCAAGTAATAAAGTTTGCTATATGTTGGTTTTTGGATTCTGGTGTGGTATAATTAAGACGAATAAACTTGAAAGGCGAACAATTCCATGTCAAACCAACTGATTTATACTGGGAAAGCTAAAGATATTTATAGTACAGAAGACGAAAATGTGATTAAGTCGGTCTATAAGGACCAGGCAACCATGCTTAATGGTGCTCGTAAGGAGACTATTAAGGGAAAAGGTGTGCTAAATAATCAGATTTCGTCTCTTATTTTTGAAAAATTGAATGCTGCGGGTGTAGCTACTCACTTTATCGAACGTATTTCTGATACCGAACAACTTAACAAGAAAGTTACTATCATTCCTTTGGAGGTTGTTCTTCGTAATGTGACTGCGGGTTCTTTCTCTAAACGTTTTGGCGTTGAAGAAGGTTTGGACTTGAAAACTCCAATCGTTGAATTTTACTACAAGAACGATGATTTGGATGACCCATTCATCAATGATGAGCATGTGAAGTTCTTGGATATTGCCAATGATGAACAAATTGCTTATATCAAGGAAGAAACGCGTCGTATCAATGAATTACTAAAAGATTGGTTTGCACAAATTGGTCTTCGCTTGATTGACTTCAAATTGGAATTTGGTTTTGATAAGGATGGCAAGATTATCTTGGCAGATGAATTCTCACCAGATAACTGCCGCCTTTGGGATGCTGAAGGGCACCATATGGACAAGGATGTCTTCCGTCGTGATCTTGGTAGCTTGACAGATGTTTATGAAGTTGTATTGGAAAAATTGCAAGGATTGAAGTAGCCTTTTACAAATAGAATACTTGGTCTTCACTACAATCTTTAAGTAGAAATAGATAAAGGAAATAAAATGGATAAACGTATTTTCGTTGAGAAAAAAGCTGATTTTCGTGTGAAATCTCAGTCTTTAGTAAAAGAATTAAAGCATAATCTTCAGTTGAAAACTTTGAATGATCTTCGTATTGTTCAGGTTTACGATGTCTTTAATTTGGCAGAGGACTTGTTTGCGCGTGCGGAAAAACACATCTTCTCTGAGCAAGTGACTGATACTGTTTTGGACGAGGCTGTGGTTAAAGCTGATCTTGAGAAGTATGCTTTCTTTGCTATTGAAAGTTTGCCTGGTCAATTTGACCAACGTGCGGCATCTTCACAAGAAGCTTTGCTTTTGCTTGGTAGTTCAAATGATGTAACAGTGAACACAGCGCAACTTTACTTGGTTAACAAGGATATTGATGCAAATGAGTTGGAAGCTGTCAAAAACTACCTTTTGAACCCAGTGGATTCTCGTTTCAAAGATATCACTGTTGGCATTGCGAAACAGGATTTCTCTGAGTCTGACAAGACCATTCCAAACTTGGATTTCTTTGAAAGCTATACGGCAGAAGATTTTGCCAAGTATAAGGTTGAGCAAGGCTTGGCAATGGAAGTGGATGACCTTCTCTTCATTCAAGATTACTTCAAGTCTATTGGACGTGTACCAACTGAGACTGAGTTGAAGGTTTTGGATACTTACTGGTCTGACCACTGCCGTCACACAACTTTCGAGACTGAGTTGAAAAACATCGACTTCTCAGCTTCTAAATTTGAAAAACAATTGCAAGCGACTTATGACAAATATATTGCCATGCGTGATGAGTTGGGACGTACAGAAAAACCTCAAACCTTGATGGATATGGCGACTATTTTTGGTCGCTATGAGCGTGCTAATGGTCGTTTGGATGACATGGAAGTGTCTGATGAAATCAATGCTTGCTCAGTTGAAATTGAAGTGGATGTCAATGGTGTGAAAGAACCATGGCTTCTCATGTTCAAGAACGAAACTCACAACCACCCAACTGAGATTGAACCATTTGGTGGAGCGGCTACTTGTATCGGTGGTGCCATTCGTGACCCATTGTCAGGTCGTTCATACGTTTACCAAGCCATGCGTATCTCAGGTGCTGGTGATATTACAACACCAATTGCTGAAACTCGTGCTGGTAAATTGCCACAACAAGTGATTTCTAAAACAGCGGCTCACGGTTATTCTTCATACGGTAACCAAATTGGTCTTGCAACAACTTACGTTCGTGAATACTTCCACCCAGGTTTCGTTGCTAAGCGTATGGAGCTAGGTGCAGTTGTCGGTGCGGCTCCTAAGGAAAATGTTGTCCGTGAGAAACCTGAAGCAGGTGATGTGATTATCTTGCTCGGTGGTAAGACTGGACGTGACGGTGTCGGTGGTGCGACAGGTTCTTCTAAAGTTCAAACGGTTGAATCTGTTGAAACAGCTGGTGCTGAGGTTCAAAAAGGGAATGCTATCGAAGAACGTAAGATTCAACGTCTTTTCCGTAATGGGGATGTGACACGTCTTATCAAGAAATCAAATGACTTTGGTGCTGGTGGTGTCTGTGTGGCTATCGGTGAATTGGCAGATGGTCTTGAAATTGATCTAGACAAAGTGCCATTGAAATACCAAGGTTTGAATGGTACAGAAATTGCCATCTCTGAATCTCAAGAACGTATGGCCGTAGTGGTTCGTCCAGAAGATGTAGATGCCTTCGTTGCTGAATGTAACAAAGAAAATATTGATGCTGTTGTCGTTGCGACAGTAACTGAAAAACCAAATCTTGTCATGCACTGGAATGGTGAAACAATCGTTGATTTGGAACGTCGTTTCCTTGATACAAACGGTGTACGTGTGGTTGTAGATGCTAAGGTGGTTGACAAGGATGTCAAGCTTCCAGAAGAACGTCAAACATCTGCTGAAACCCTTGAAGCTGATACTCTTGAAGTCTTGGCTGACCTTAACCATGCAAGTCAAAAAGGTTTACAAACCATCTTTGATAGCTCAGTTGGTCGTTCAACAGTTAATCACCCACTTGGTGGTCGCTACCAAATCACACCAACTGAAGCTTCTGTACAGAAATTGCCAGTCCAACATGGAGTGACAACAACTGCTTCTGTTATGGCGCAAGGGTTCAACCCTTATGTAGCAGAATGGTCTCCATATCATGGCGCTGCTTATGCAGTAATCGAGGCAACAGCTCGTTTGGTTGCTGCTGGTGCAAACTGGTCTAAGGCTCGTTTCTCTTATCAAGAATATTTCGAGCGTATGGATAAACAAGCAGAGCGTTTTGGTCAACCAGTATCAGCTCTCCTTGGGTCCATCGAAGCTCAGATTCAACTTGGTTTGCCATCTATCGGTGGTAAAGACTCTATGTCTGGTACCTTTGAAGAATTGACAGTACCACCAACCTTGGTTGCTTTTGGGGTAACAACTGCAGATAGCCGTAAGGTTCTTTCCCCAGAATTCAAAGCTGCTGGTGAAAATATTTACTACATTCCTGGTCAAGCTTTGGCACAAGAAATTGACTTCGATCTTATCAAGTCTAACTTTGCTAAGTTTGAAGCCATCCAAGCTGACTATAAAGTCACATCTGCATCAACTGTCAAATATGGTGGTGTGGTTGAAGCTCTTGCCCTTGCAATATTTGGTAACCATATTGGTGCCACTGTAACCCTTGAAAATATTGAGACTGCCTTGACAGCTCAATTGGGTGGATTCGTCTTCACATCTCCGGAAGAGATTTCAGGTGTTGCCAAGATTGGACAAACAGCAGCTGACTTTACACTTACTGTCAATGGTGTAACGCTTGATGGACACAAACTTGACAGTGCCTTCCAAGGTAAATTGGAAGAGGTTTACCCAACGGAATTTGCACAAGCAACTGAGTTGGAAGAAGTACCTGCTGTAGCATCTGATGCTGTGATCAAAGCTAAAGAAACAGTTGAGACACCAGTAGTTTACATCCCAGTATTCCCAGGTACTAACTCTGAGTACGATTCAGCTAAGGCCTTTGAAAAAGAAGGTGCAAAAGTCAACTTAGTACCATTTGTAACACTTAATGAAGAAGCTATTGTCAAGTCTGTTGACACCATGGTTGACAATATCGAAAAAGCTAACATTATCTTCTTTGCAGGTGGCTTCTCAGCAGCGGATGAACCAGATGGATCAGCTAAATTTATCGTTAACATCTTGCTTAATGAAAAAGTACGTGCAGCCATTGATAGCTTCATCGAACGTGGTGGTTTGATTATTGGTATCTGTAACGGATTCCAAGCCCTTGTTAAATCAGGTCTTCTTCCATACGGTAACTTTGAAGATGCAAGCAGCACTAGTCCAACCCTCTTCTACAATGATGCCAACCAACACGTGGCTAAGATGGTTGAAACACGTATTGCCAACACTAACTCACCATGGCTTGCCGGAGTGGAAGTTGGTGACATCCATGCCATCCCAGTATCACACGGTGAAGGTAAATTTGTCGTGACAGCTGAGGAATTTGCAGAGCTTCGTGACAATGGTCAAATCTTTACCCAATATGTTGACTTTGAAGGTAAACCAAGCATGGATTCTAAATACAATCCTAACGGATCTGTGAATGCTATCGAAGGTATCACAAGTAAGAACGGTCAAATTATTGGTAAGATGGGTCACTCAGAACGTTTCGAAGACGGTCTCTTCCAAAATATTCCAGGAAATAAAGACCAACACCTCTTTGCGTCAGCGGTTAAATACTTTACTGGAAAATAATAGAGTGCCAAGTGCACTCAGTAATGATATTTTTCAATGTAGCAGTAGTTCTAAAGAGCTTGAAAACTTGAGTTCACATTAGTGAAATGAGAGGCTAGGAACAGTTTTTCGTTTGCATAACATTAGGAAAATATCAAAAATAAAAGGTATAAAAAATGACATACGAAGTTAAATCTCTTAATGAAGAATGTGGTGTTTTTGGTATCTGGGGTCACCCGGATGCTGCCAAATTAACTTATTTCGGACTTCACAGTCTCCAACACCGTGGTCAAGAGGGAGCAGGAATTCTCTCAAATGATGCGGGTCAATTGAAGCGTCATCGTGATATGGGGCTTCTCTCAGAAGTTTTCCGTGATCCAGCCAACTTGGATAAGCTAACTGGAACGGCTGCTATCGGTCATGTTCGTTATGCGACTGCTGGTGAAGCTTCTGTAGACAATATTCAACCATTCATGTTTAAGTTTCACGATGGACAGCTTGGTCTTGCTCATAATGGGAATTTGACTAATGCAGAGTCACTAAGACATGAGTTGGAGAAAAATGGAGCTATCTTAAACTCAACTTCTGACTCAGAAATCTTAGCTCACTTGATTCGCCGTAGCCACAACCCATCATTCATGGGTAAAGTAAAAGAAGCTCTGAGCACTGTTAAAGGTGGATTTGCTTATCTTCTTATGATTGAGGACAAGCTTATTGCAGCTTTGGATCCAAATGGCTTCCGTCCCCTTTCTCTTGGTAAGATGAGCAATGGTGCTATCGTGGTTTCATCTGAAACATGTGCCTTTGAGGGTGTTGGTGCAGAATGGATTCGGGATGTAAATCCAGGTGAGGTTGTTATCATCGATGATAATGGCATCACTTACGATACCTATACAACGGATACGCAATTGGCTGTTTGTTCGATGGAGTATATCTACTTTGCCCGTCCTGATTCAAATATCCAAGGGGTCAATGTCCATACAGCTCGTAAACGTATGGGTGCTCAATTGGCACGTGAGTTCAAACATGAAGCAGATATTGTCGTTGGTGTGCCTAATTCATCACTTAGCGCAGCCATGGGATTTGCGGAAGAATCAGGCTTGCCAAATGAAATGGGCTTGATTAAAAACCAATACACCCAACGTACCTTTATCCAACCAACACAAGAATTGCGTGAGCAAGGGGTTCGTATGAAGCTCTCTGCCGTATCAGGTGTTGTTAAAGGAAAACGTGTGGTTATGATTGACGACTCTATTGTACGTGGGACAACATCACGTCGTATCGTTAATTTGCTAAAAGAAGCAGGAGCAACAGAGGTCCACGTAGCAATCGGTAGCCCAGCCCTTGCCTACCCATGTTTCTACGGTATCGATATTCAAACACGTAAGGAATTGATTGCGGCCAATCATACAGTTGAGGAAACACGCGAAATCATTGGAGCGGATAGCTTGACTTACTTGTCTATTGATGGCTTGATTGAATCTATTGGAATTGACACAGATGCACCAAACGGTGGCCTTTGTGTGGCTTACTTTGATGGTAAATATCCAACACCATTGTATGACTACGAAGAACGCTATTTGGAAAGTTTGAAAGAACACACTTCTTTCTATTAAGAGCAGTGCAGAAGAAAAAAGAGGAAAAAATTATGTCTAAAAATGCTTACGCTCCACGTCTCACTACTGACTAAAAGCTAAAGCATTTGTCAGTAGACACTTTGCCCTATGGGGTCAAAGCTAGAGACCTGACTAGTATTTTTAGATAAAAAGATGGTTCATCTAAAAATACGTCGCACTCTTTCTCGAAAAAAGAAAAGGAATAAATAAAATGACAAATAAAAATGCTTACGCTCAATCGGGTGTGGATGTTGAAGCAGGTTATGAAGTTGTTGAACGTATCAAAAAACACGTTGCCCGTACAGAGCGTGCAGGTGTCATGGGAGCTCTCGGTGGCTTCGGTGGTATGTTCGACCTTTCAAAAACAGGTGTCAAAGAGCCTGTTTTGATCTCAGGTACAGATGGTGTCGGTACTAAACTCATGCTTGCTATTAAGTACGACAAACACGATACTATCGGTCAAGACTGTGTTGCTATGTGTGTTAACGATATCATCGCCGCAGGTGCTGAGCCCCTTTACTTCCTTGACTACGTAGCAACTGGTAAAAATGAACCAGCTAAATTGGAGCAGGTCGTTGCTGGTGTTGCTGAAGGTTGTGTGCAAGCTGGTGCAGCCCTTATTGGTGGTGAAACTGCTGAAATGCCTGGTATGTATGGTGAAGACGACTATGATTTGGCAGGTTTCGCGGTAGGTATCGCAGAAAAATCTCAAATCATCGACGGCTCAAAAGTAGCTGAAGGTGACGTGCTTCTTGGACTTGCTTCAAGTGGTATCCACTCAAATGGTTACTCACTCGTGCGTCGTGTCTTTGCTGATTACACAGGTGAAGAAGTTCTTCCAGAACTTGAAGGCAAAAAACTTAAAGACGTTCTTCTTGAACCAACTCGTATCTACGTCAAAGCAGCTTTGCCACTCATCAAAGAAGAATTGGTTAACGGTATTGCCCACATCACAGGTGGTGGTTTCATCGAAAATGTGCCACGTATGTTCTCAGATGACTTGGCTGCTGAAATTGATGAAAGCAAAGTGCCAGTTCTTCCAATTTTCAAAGCCCTTGAAAAATATGGTGAAATCAAACATGAAGAAATGTTTGAAATCTTCAACATGGGTATTGGTCTCATGCTTGCGGTTAAACCAGAAAATGTTGAACGTGTCAAAGAACTTCTTGACGAACCTGTTTATGAAATCGGTCATATTGTGAAGAAAGATGGCGCAAGTGTGGTGATTAAATAATGGCTAAAAGGATTGCTGTATTTGCCTCTGGCAACGGCTCAAACTTCCAGGTGATTGCGGAACAATTTCCAGTAGAATTTGTCTTTTCAGATCACCGGGATGCCTATGTCTTAGAACGTGCTAAGAACCTTGGTGTGGCTAGCCATGCCTTTGAACTCAAGGAATTTGACAATAAAGCAGCTTATGAAGAAGCTATCGTCAAACTCTTGGATGAACACCAGATAGATTTGGTTTGCTTGGCCGGTTATATGAAAATCGTCGGTCCAACCTTACTGGCAGCTTATGAGGGCCGTATCATCAATATTCACCCGGCATATCTCCCTGAATTCCCAGGAGCTCATGGTATTGAGGATGCTTGGAATGCAGGTATTGACCAGTCTGGTGTGACTATTCACTGGGTGGATTCTGGCGTTGATACCGGTAAGGTCATCAAACAAGTCCGTGTGCCACGCCTTGAAGGTGATACCCTTGATACTTTCGAAACTCGCATCCACGAAACAGAGTACAAGCTCTATCCAGAAGTCTTGGATAGTTTGGGAGTTGTGAGGAAATTATGAAGAAATCACAAGCAAAAGGATATTTATTAGAAATTGTATTGGCTAAGTTATTAAAAGTTAACGGATATGATTTGGTAACAAGCTCTGATAATGAAATTAGGATCTTGGAAAGGAATGGCTTAAATGTCAAGGGAAGAGGTGGTTATCATCAATTTGACTCTTTAGGAACGTTCCGTATCACGCCACCATTTGTATATCCTATACGTTTATTTTTAGAGGCTAAATTTTATACAAATAAGGTTGGCATAGATAGAATTAGAATGGGAATAGGTATTCTACAAGATGTAAATACTAATTATTTTACAGTTAAAATGACAAATGAAGAATTAAACTTACCTAAATATAATTATAACTATGCTATTTTTTCTACATCAGGATTTACAGGTGATGCTCAAAGATTGGCTCTTGCTCATAAGATTAGGTTAATAGACCTATCGTCTGGTTATTATAGCTGGATTAGATTTTTTATAAATCAAATTGTAGATAGATTGTTTACTTATCATAGTAACAACGGTGATGATATTAGTAGTGATATTTTTAATGATTTTAAAGAAGAGTTTTCTAGTTGGATTAATAATTTAAGAGGTAATCAACTTGATAGATGGTTTGATTTCGGTATTCAACAAGCAGTTGTGTATGAATTTGTAAACCAAATGCAAAATGTTAGAAGTATTTATATAGCGAGTACAAAGAGTTCACAAATCATAGCACTTATACCTGATAATGATGATGAGTTTCGTAATTCGCTACTTAGAAACCCACATCAAGAAGTAACTATCACATGGAACGAAAATGAGAATGATGTATGGATAGTTAGACCAACTAGAAATTATGATCAATATAGACTTACATTTCAATTACCAGCTATTATTCGAGATTATATTTTTAATAATTCAGTAAATCAATATGAGAGTGCCTATGACGAAAAAAGAAGAAGTTTTGGGATGCTATCATTTATTGCTTATCTTGAGGATGAGAATCCTACTTTGTGCACACTAAAATTTAATGAAGAAGAAACTAGAATATTGGTAGATCGCTATAATCAACAGTTTAGATTGGAGAATCAACATGACTAAACGCGCACTAATTAGTGTCTCAGATAAAGCGGGCATTGTTGAATTTGCCCAAGAACTCAAAAAACTTGGTTGGGATATCATCTCAACTGGTGGTACTAAAGTTGCCCTTGACAATGCTGGGGTAGACACTATCGCTATCGACGATGTGACTGGTTTCCCAGAAATGATGGACGGTCGTGTAAAGACTCTCCACCCAAATATCCACGGTGGTCTCCTCGCTCGTCGTGACCTCGATAGCCACCTTCAAGCGGCTAAAGACAATAATATTGAACTTATCGACCTTGTTGTGGTAAACCTTTACCCATTCAAGGAAACGATTCTTAAACCAGACGTAACTTACGCTGATGCGGTTGAAAACATCGATATCGGTGGGCCATCTATGCTTCGTTCAGCAGCTAAAAACCACGCTAGCGTAACAGTTATGGTAGATCCTGCTGACTATGCTGTTGTGCTTGACGAATTGTCAGCGAACGGCGAAACAAGCTACGAAACTCGCCAACGTTTGGCAGCAAAAGTATACCGTCACACAGCTTCATACGACGCTTTGATTGCAGAATACTTCACAGCTCAAGTGGGTGAAACAAAACCTGAAAAACTCACTTTGACCTATGACCTCAAGCAACCTATGCGTTACGGTGAAAACCCTCAACAAGACGCAGACTTCTACCAAAAAGGTTTGCCAACGGCTTACTCAATTGCTTCAGCTAAACAGCTTAACGGTAAAGAATTGTCCTTCAACAATATCCGTGACGCTGATGCCGCTATCCGTATCATCCGTGATTTCAAAGACCGTCCAACAGTTGTGGCTCTCAAACACATGAACCCATGTGGTATCGGTCAAGCTGACGACATCGAAACAGCTTGGGACTACGCTTATGAAGCTGACCCAGTATCAATCTTTGGTGGAATCGTAGTCCTCAACCGTGAAGTGGACGCTGCGACAGCTAAGAAAATGCACAGTGTCTTCCTTGAAATCATCATTGCACCAAGCTACACAGACGAAGCTCTTGAAATCTTGACAACTAAGAAGAAAAACTTGCGTATCCTTGAGTTGCCATTTGACGCCCAAGACGCTAGCGAAGTGGAAGCAGAATACACTGGTGTTGTTGGTGGTCTCCTCGTTCAAAACCAAGACGTTGTTAAAGAAAGTCCAGCTGACTGGCAAGTGGTTACTAAACGCAAACCAACTGAGACAGAAGCGACAGCTCTTGAGTTTGCTTGGAAAGCTATCAAGTACGTCAAATCAAACGGTATCATCGTGACCAACGACCACATGACACTTGGTGTTGGCCCAGGTCAAACCAACCGTGTAGCTTCAGTTCGTATCGCTATTGAGCAGGCTAAAGACCGTCTTGATGGTGCTGTTCTTGCTTCAGATGCCTTCTTCCCATTTGCGGATAACGTAGAAGAAATCGCCAAAGCAGGTATTAAAGCAATCATCCAACCAGGTGGATCAGTCCGTGACCAAGAGTCAATTGAAGCGGCTGATAAACATGGTTTGACAATGATCTTTACAGGCGTTCGTCACTTCCGTCATTAAGAAATTTTTCCTTAATATAATATTTTATAGTTGATGTTTTACGAATAATTAAGTATAATATGGATATATTATGGTAATTAATTTAAGAAACTGGTGTGGTAATTTTAGTGTCAGTAATCGATAAGTCGATGAAGTTATGTCACTAGGCACACCAGTTTTTTATTATGGGTTAGGAGCTATTATGAAATTAGATGAGGTAAGAATAAAAGATTTTAATTTTGGAGATGTTGATGGAAGTGATGAATCATTAGAGCCAAAATTTCAAGATCTATTTTATGATGAAGACTCATTTTATGAAACAGAGCTAAGTAAAAAAAAGAAATTTATTATTTATGGTAGAAAAGGTACTGGTAAGACTTTACTAGCTTCTTACATAAATGAAAAAATGAAACATAATGCTAGTCAGTCTAGTAAAATAGTTTCCTATGATGAATATATTTATGAGAAACTAAAAGAGTTCAAGTATGATTCTGTCAAGAAGGAAGAACAATCATTATTTTGGAGATACGTTTTTTTACAACAGTTTGTTGACCTGATAGAAAAAGACTATGATTGTGCTTACTTTTGGCAATTTTATAGAAAGCGGAAACTAAAGAAATTTATTGAATCAGTAACACGACAATTTTTAGAAGTTCAACAATTTGTAAACGAAGAATCAACGGAAATTAAAAATAACGGGAAAATAAATTCAACATTATCTGATTTAGGCGTAGAATTACAAGTAAACTCTAGTACTGGTAATACACAAAAAACTACTAGTATTGAATCTCCCTATTTTAAAAAATATAAGGAAATTGAAACAGAAGTTTTAAATTATTTAAAATCGTCTCGTAAAGTATATTTCATTTTTTTTGATGATATGGATAGGTTGGAAGAAACCATGAATTTAGACGAATTTATAAATTTAATGATTTCTATGATTTATGGAGCTCAATCACTCAACAGAAAAATTGAAGGAAATTCAAAGATTGTGTTGCTTTTAAGAAGTGATATTCTTAAGCTCTTATTTGGGAAATCAGGCGATGTCAATAAGCCGATAACATCTGGAGGAATAGAGTTGATTTGGTATGAATCTAATGCTGCTGCCTCTGATAGCCCTCTAATTAAGATGGTTTTGTATAAAATGAGTAAAAGTATTGATGATAATCTTCCTTTGAGTGAAATACGAAGGAATTTCTTTCCTACAAAAGATACAATATTTAAATATATGATGTCTAGAAGTTTTGGTAGACCTAGGGATATAGTATCATTCTTTAACATATACAAGAAAAAATTTCCTGAGGATCAAAAAATTGTCCTTAAGAATATGCAACGAGTTGAAAAAGAATATTCAGAGTGGTTTTACAAGGAAATATCTAATGAATTGAAGATAACAGGTAAATTTGATGAAGTTGATAAGCTATTAAAATCAATTTCTGAACTTGGTAAATATGAGTTTACCTATCATAAGTTATTCGATTTTATGCAAAAACGTCAAGGTAATACTGACGAATTATTGGAATTGTTAACTTTACTTGTACAATTAGGAGTATTGGGTATTAGGTTGAATACAGGAAATATTGAATTTAGATATCGAGATTATAATATTGACAAGCCGGTAAATATCCATACAAAATTTGTTGTCCACTATGGATTGAGAAAGTTACTGTCTATTAGTTTTAATGACGATAATGAGAAAAATATTACCTATGAGTAAATTTAATAGGCTATTTAAAGTAAAATGTTGAAGAAATCATCGTGACCAAGAGTCAATTGAGGCGGCTGATAAACATGGTTTGACAATGATCTTTACAGGAGTTCGTCATTTCCGTCATTAAGAATTTACAAAGCATCCAAGAAATTGGATGTTTTTTAAATCCCTTAAGTTTCCTTTAAGTTACCCAAGCTATACTAATACCATCCTAAAAAACTTTTCTTTTTCATAAATCTCCTAAGAGCTCAGCACCCGCTGGGCTTTTTTATTTCAGAGTATCAAAAAAACAATCGTTCTCACGATTGTTCAATAGATTTAAACCTTTTCAAGGACAGACTGAGTTACCCAAGTCTTGCGATTTCCGATTTGGACGAGGATGCCATCGCTAGGTGGGTCAATGGCTAGCACTTTGAAGTTACCTGGAATAGTAAAGGTCTCACCAGGGGTGAGGTACTGGTCTGAAGTTGGGTTGCCTTGTCCATCAACTTCAAGAACGGGTCCAGGATCAACGACATTGTGTTTAGTTGGTGTGCCTCCAGCTAAATCTTGGCTGGTAATGGTATTTCCTGACACAGACGTGACACGGAAAGTTCCTGAGAAGCGGACTGTATCACCAACTTTGATAGAAGAGTTAGTAGAATTTCCATTTTGAGCTCCTGGTTCGAGGTCCTTAAAATGGATATAGCCAGATACTTGACTCTTATGGAAGCTACGTTTGTGATATTTCTCAGGCCCTTGCCCCGCATCGTAGTTGTACTCCTCAATGGTCACCTGATCACCATGAACTTCCGCAACCCAAGCAACATGCCCCATGTGACCAGCCCCGTTGACACCAGCTGAGAACCAGGCAATGCTCCCTACGGCAGGATTCATGTCAACACGGTGACCATTGGCACGTGCAATACTGCCCCAAGTGATGGCATTTCCATAACCTACAGGCAGAGTGAAACCGTTGGTGTTACTGAGACGATAGGCTGCGAAGGACGTACATTGACGCCAGTACATGGTCCAAGGATCCACGCCAAGGCCACCATATTTCCAAGAGGAAGGGTAGTCATCCCCGAGGACAGCCGCCTGTGCAGAGCTGCCACACGAAACCGAAACAGTCGCTAGACAAGCTAGCGGTAAGAGACAATTTAGTAATTTTTTCTTCATTTTAACCTCCACCTACCTATTCGCAGTTTTTCAGGAAAATGAAGATATTTTTGCGTTTAAGCCTCCCTTAAGCTGCTCAGGATATACTATCATCAATCCTAAATAACTTTTTTCATTTTCATAATCTCCCAAGAGGCGGTCCAAGTGGCTGCCTTTTTTGTGTCCAAATTTGGATACACCCCCATATCTCCGAACAAATATGTTATAATGGTTATGTATAATTCGTGAAAATTGCTAATTTTTCCGAATGATTGTCGTTAACGGGCATTTGCCCCTAGTCTTATTTGATATTGAGGTATCTTTCAAATGAAACTTTTGGTTGTTGGTTCTGGTGGTCGTGAACATGCGATTGCCAAGAAATTATTGGAGTCTAAGGACGTTGAGCAAGTTTTTGTGGCTCCTGGTAATGACGGGATGACATTGGACGGTCTTGATTTGATCAATATCGGAATTTCCGAACATTCTAAGCTGATTGACTTCGCAAAAGTCAACGATATTGCTTGGACCTTTATCGGTCCAGATGATGCCCTTGCAGCTGGTATCGTGGATGATTTCAATGTAGCTGGTCTCAAAGCCTTTGGTCCGACAAAGGCTGCGGCTGAGCTGGAGTGGTCTAAGGATTTCGCTAAGGAAATCATGGTCAAATACGACGTTCCGACAGCAGCCTATGGCACATTTTCAGATTTCGAGGAAGCCAAGGCCTACATCGAGGAAAAAGGTGCTCCAATCGTCGTCAAGGCAGACGGTTTGGCCCTTGGGAAAGGTGTCGTCGTTGCTGAAACGGTTGAGCAAGCAGTTGAAGCCGCTCACGAGATGCTTTTGGACAATAAATTCGGTGATTCAGGTGCGCGTGTGGTCATCGAGGAATTCCTTGACGGGGAAGAGTTCTCTCTCTTTGCCTTTGTCAATGGGGACAAGTTCTACATTATGCCAACGGCTCAGGACCACAAACGTGCTTATGATGGCGACAAGGGTCCTAACACTGGTGGGATGGGTGCCTATGCGCCAGTTCCTCACTTGCCACAGAGTGTGGTTGATACAGCGGTTGACACCATTGTCAAGCCAGTTCTTGAAGGCATGATCAAAGAAGGTCGTCCTTACACTGGTGTCCTTTACGCGGGACTTATCTTGACAGCTGACGGCCCTAAAGTCATCGAGTTCAACTCACGCTTTGGCGATCCTGAAACACAAATCATCTTGCCTCGTTTGACCTCTGACTTTGCACAAAATATCACCGATATTTTGGAAGGCAAAGAGCCAACTATCACTTGGACGGACAAGGGTGTGACACTTGGTGTGGTTGTAGCCTCAAACGGCTACCCACTGGCTTATGAGAAGGGTGTCAAGCTTCCAGCCAAGACAGAAGGCGACATCATCACTTACTATGCCGGTGCTAAATTCGCTGAAAATGGCCAAGATCTTCTCTCAAACGGCGGACGTGTCTACATGCTAGTCACAACAGCAGACACCGTCAAAGACGGCCAAAATATCATCTACAACGAACTCAACAAACAAAACACAGAAGGCCTGTTCTATCGAAATGACATCGGTAGCAAGGCTAACAAATAAAACTCTTTGAAAATCTTCGATTGACTGTGTTAAAGCTCCTTGATGAACTTTAGTTCTATCTTCGTCGCTTTGCCTTGTCACTCTATGATTTTCTTTGAGTTTTCGAATATCAATGCTATTTTAGGCGACGAAGTCGCCAATCCGATAATGGTCGCCGTGGTGAAAAGACCAGAACAGTTACTGTTCTGGTCGGGGGAAACTTTGAGACTCTAGGCTCAAAGTTTAGGAATGAAACCGAAGGTTTGCTTCCGTCCCCACCACCTAAGGCCATTATCAAAAAAGAAAAGGATATTAACTATGAAACCAGTAATTTCCATTATCATGGGCTCAAAATCCGACTGGGCAACCATGCAAAAAGCCGCTGAAGTCCTCGACAACTTCGGTGTTGCTTACGAAAAGAAAGTTGTTTCCGCACACCGTACACCGGACCTCATGTTCAAACATGCCGAAGAAGCACGTAGCCGTGGCATAAAGGTCATCATCGCTGGTGCGGGTGGCGCTGCTCACTTGCCAGGTATGGTTGCTGCTAAAACAACCCTTCCAGTCATTGGTGTGCCAGTCAAATCACGTGCTCTTAGCGGTGTGGATTCGCTCTACTCTATCGTTCAGATGCCAGGTGGTGTACCTGTCGCAACTATGGCTATCGGTGAAGCTGGTGCGACTAACGCTGCCCTCTTTGCCCTCCGTCTCCTCTCAGTAGATGACAAGGCCATTGCGGATGCGCTTGCTAACTTTGCTGAAGAACAAGGAAAAATCGCAGAGGAGTCTACAAATGAGCTCAACTAAAACCATTGGTATCATCGGTGGCGGTCAGCTCGGTCAGATGATGGCTATCTCAGCTATCTACATGGGCCACAAGGTTATCACCCTTGATCCTGCAGCAGATTGCCCATCTTCTCGTGTGTCTGAGGTTATCGTGGCCCCTTACGACGATGTAGATGCCCTTCGTCAGTTGGCGGACCGCTGTGACGTTCTCACTTATGAGTTTGAAAATGTCGACGCTGACGGCCTTGACGCTGTCATCAAAGACGGTCAACTTCCACAAGGAACAGACCTGCTTCGTATTTCACAAAACCGTATTTTTGAGAAGGACTTCCTCTCAAACAAGGCTAAAGTGACCGTTGCCCCTTACAAGGTCGTAACATCTAGCCTTGATTTGGAAGATATTGACCTTTCTAAAAAATATGTCCTCAAGACAGCGACAGGTGGTTACGATGGCCACGGTCAAAAAGTCATCACATCAGCTGACGATTTGGAAGAGGCAAATGCCCTCGCTAACTCAGCCGAGTGTGTCTTGGAAGAGTTCGTTAACTTTGACCTTGAAATTTCAGTCATCGTGTCTGGTAACGGTAAGGATGTGACGGTTTTTCCAGTTCAGGAAAATATCCATCGCAACAACATCCTCTCTAAAACCATCGTGCCTGCTCGTATTTCTGATAGTCTAGCTGAGAAAGCTAAAGCCATGGCTGTGAAGATCGCTGAACAACTTAACCTCTCGGGTACCCTCTGTGTGGAAATGTTTGCGACAGCTGATGACATCATCGTCAACGAAATTGCACCACGTCCACACAATTCAGGGCACTACTCAATTGAAGCTTGCGACTTTTCACAGTTTGACACGCATATCTTGGGCGTTCTCGGAGCGCCACTCCCAGCAATCCACCTCCATGCGCCTGCTGTCATGCTCAATGTCCTCGGCCAACACGTCGAAGCAGCTGAGCGTTATGTCACAGAAAATCCAAGCGCCCACCTCCACATGTATGGTAAACTAGAAGCGAAGCACAACCGCAAAATGGGTCATGTGACTTTGTTTAGTGATGAACCAGATAGTGTGGTTGAGTTCGGGAAAGGAATTGATTTTTAGGTGAAAATAGCAATCCTAGGACTCGGAGTCATTGGAACGACTTATGGCTATGCTTTTCAAAAAGCAGGTCATCAAGTAGAACATGTCCTTAGAGACAGTAAGCGGAATAATGCTCCCAAATCCCTCTCAGTTGATTTGCTAGATGGTCGCTATCATTCCAAGGGTGAAAACAAACACGACACCTATGAGGTTCATGTGGCGGAATCTGTTTTGGAATACGATTTTATTTTTCTCAGTGTGCGTCATGGTTTTATCAAAGAAGCCGTGGAAACCTTGCGAAAAAATAATATCAAAGGCACCCTCGTTTTCTTCTGCAATTTCTGGAATACACGAAAAGATGTCCAAGAGTGGGCAGGGGACTACGACTATATTTTAGCTTTTCCGATAGCTGGAGGTCACATGCAGGAGGACCATTTGGATGGTGTCTTGTTTGACCATTTAATGCTAGAAGGTGAGCAAAAAGCACACATTTCTAACTATTCTGATTTGACGACTTTGCTGAGTTCTGCAGATTTGAAGTGGGAAGTTCCTCATGATATGGTCGAGTGGATTTGGATTCACATGGCGATTAATGCGGGTGTTACTTCGACAGCTGCACGTTCAGGAAATTTGGAAAATCCAGAAGAATTGGCTTTGAACTTGATGAATAGTTCTTCGGAATTATCATTGGCCATTAAGGCCATTCGAGAAGCTTTGAAAGTCGTAGAAGCGCGTGGCGTGAATTTGAAGCTTTACAAAGCCGAACTCTTGCCATACAAAATTCCCGCTTGGATTGCAGGAAAAGCCATGAAAATCATGTTTGCGAAAAATGAGCTGACCCGAAAAATCATGACCTTACACAATGATAAACAGGACATCTTCTATTGTTGTCAAAGTGTCTATAAGACTGGTCAGGAGTTAGGTATTGAGATGCCCATTCTGGAAGCAAATATGAAGGGAATTTCGATTTAGGAGATTTTATGATTCAACTCATCGTCAACGCATTTGTTGAAAAAGATAAGACTGGAGCAGTCGTCGAAGTCTTGTATGCTAGTAGCAATCACGAAAAAGTGAGAGCTAAGTATGAAGAGTTGGTTGCTCAATATCCTGAAAACTATTTAGCTATCTATGATTTGCCGATGGATACTGATTTGAATAAACTAGATCACTATCCATCAGTGTGGATTGGGAAAGAGGAATTTGAATAAAGCGACAGTTGGTTGCTAACTGATGTAAAACATCAAAAGAATATTGCATATAAAACTAAAAAAGAAGCGGACATAGGATTCCATTAATTTGAGCTCAAACGTCCAATCTTTGATAGAATAAATAAAAAAAGAAAGGAACAAGGGTACTCGTATTCACAAAAACTGAATACGGGCTACGGACTTGGTCAAAAAGATAGTTTTTCCTAGAAGCTGGCGCTTCTTCGTCTAAACTACTATTTTGACTGTGTCCGCTTAACGCCCTTAATATCTTAATTATGATCGAACGTTACTCTCGCCCTGAGATGGCGAACATTTGGACTGAAGAAAATAAATACCGTGCTTGGCTTGAGGTGGAAATCTTGGCTGACGAAGCATGGGCTGAATTGGGAGAAATCCCTAAGGAAGATGTGGCTTTGATCCGTGAAAAAGCAGACTTTGACATCGACCGTATTCTTGAAATCGAGCAGCAAACTCGTCACGATGTGGTTGCTTTCACACGTGCGGTTTCTGAAACGCTTGGTGAAGAACGTAAGTGGGTTCACTATGGGTTGACTTCTACTGACGTGGTAGATACTGCCTATGGTTACCTCTACAAACAAGCCAACGATATCATCCGCAAGGACCTTGAAAACTTCCTTAACATCATCGCTGACAAAGCGAAAGAACACAAGTTTACCATCATGATGGGGCGTACCCACGGTGTGCACGCTGAGCCTACAACTTTTGGTCTTAAATTGGCTACTTGGTACAGCGAAATGAAGCGCAACATCGAACGTTTCGAGCATGCGGCTGCTGGTGTGGAAGCTGGTAAGATTTCTGGTGCGGTTGGTAACTTTGCCAACATCCCACCATTCGTTGAAAAATACGTCTGCGACAAACTTGGTATCCGTGCTCAAGAAATCTCTACACAGGTGCTTCCTCGTGATCTTCACGCTGAGTACTTTGCAGTTCTTGCGAGCATTGCAACATCTATCGAGCGTATGGCAACTGAAATTCGTGGTCTTCAAAAATCGGAACAACGTGAAGTGGAAGAGTTCTTTGCGAAGGGGCAAAAAGGGTCTTCAGCAATGCCTCACAAACGTAACCCTATCGGTTCTGAAAATATGACAGGTCTTGCGCGTGTTATCCGTGGTCACATGGTAACAGCTTATGAAAACGTAGCCCTTTGGCACGAACGTGATATCTCTCACTCATCAGCTGAACGTATCATTGCACCAGATACAACTATCTTGATTGACTACATGCTTAACCGTTTCGGAAACATCGTTAAGAACTTGACAGTCTTCCCAGAAAACATGATCCGCAACATGAACTCTACATTTGGTTTGATCTTCAGCCAACGTGCGATGCTTACTTTGATTGAAAAAGGCATGACACGTGAGCAAGCTTACGACCTTGTTCAACCTAAGACAGCCCAATCATGGGATAACCAAGTAGACTTCAAACCACTTCTTGAATCAGATCCAGAAGTAACATCACGCCTCACTCAAGAAGAAATCGACGAAATCTTCAACCCTGTTTACTACACGAAACGTGTTGATGAAATCTTCGAACGCATCGGTTTGGGTGACTAATCTAAACAAAATAACATAAAGCAGGTTTGCCCTGCTTTTTTTGATGGTGACATTTATGTCACTAGTTTTGTTTCCTTTTCAGCCTTATAATAGGGTCATGGCAAGAAAACTATCAGAAAGGAGAAGTTAGTAATCTTAAAAGGACGACTTAACTATTTACCGGAACTTAGCCTCTTAATAGTAAGCATTGCTTATAATATCATCCGCATCATGAATGATCTAGGAAGTATTAAAGCTCCCTCTTGGTTTTTAGATATGGATATTCCTAGTGAGTTCTTACTATTATTTATTTTGCTTATCATTTTAAAAAGTGACAAAAGATAATAATCTCTTAAGTTACTTTTAAGTTTATTAAGATATATTATAACCATCCTGGTAAGGCATCTAGCTTTTGTGAGCTAGAGGTAACATAATTTTTTCATAACAAATCTCCCCGAAGAAAGTCTAGAAATCTGGGCTTTTTTCTTCTTTTTGAGGTTTTATTAGGATATTTTAAGAAAACACTTGAAAACCCTTCCAAAACAAGGTAATATAGTTATATAAAGATTCTATTGGACAAGCGGTCACCTTTGAGGATTAGGAAGAAGAGGTTGGGAAGCCTGTACAATCGTATCTTTTCAGTGGTCTTTGGACTGCTGTGAAAATCCCTTAGGGGATTTTTTTCTGCGATTTAAGGTTTCTTTAAGGAAGGCGGGTTATACTTTAAGTCTCCTAAATAACTTTTACTGAACGCAGTTCAGTAAGTCTCGTTGGCTTACACTTTTTGTAGAACAACGAACTTTTCTTTTTCATAATCTCCAAAAGAGCTCAACACCATGTGTTGGGTTCTTTTTTTGTCTTACGAAAACCACTAGCTGTGCTAGTGGTTCCGAAAAGCTTTTAGCGATGTATCAAAAAAAGTCCCCCTAAA
>NZ_JACLQV010000023.1:0-29403 GCF_016648915.1 Streptococcus sp. 3.1
ATAAAAAAAGAGAAGACCTATCAGGTCCTCTCTAGATGTTAGCTTTTCGTCACCCACTACAGTTGACAAAGAGCCCTTTTTATAACAAAAAAATCCCATAGGATGAGAACTCTCATGGGATTTTTTGATTGTGTGGAAATAAACAAGATTTAGGCTTCAATTTTTACGATTCATTTTAATGTTATTTAAACAAATGATATATCCAAGACAATGGAATAATACAAAGATATGCCAGTAAAAATAGAGCATAAAGCTATCAGATTTGATTATCGAATAAAAAAGAAAAATTGCAACTAATAAAATAGAGAACCACAGCGTCTTCTTAACGAATAAAAAGTATTGATGCCATATCTCTTTATCACCCAAAGTAACTTTAGATTTTTTACTTAGGAAAAGATGCATCAAGATCTCTACTAGACTGCTAAGTACTGTTAAAACCAGAATCTTACTTAGAGGAATACCTAAAAAGAATCCCATCCACTCAATAAGTAATTGGGACAAAACAATGGCCGTAAGGGCACGTAGATTTTTTGACATAAAACTTAAACCTCACACTTCTCTCAAACAGAAAGTTTTTACAATACCTAGAAAGTTACCAAAGCATAGATAAGCACTTACAGCCTCGCTATCTTTATAAGCACGTCTATCATAAACTGCGATTCTAACCTCGTTCACTTTGTTTAATGATTTTAAGCACTCTAGGTGTCAGAAAAGCTAGTAAACAAATATCCAAAACAATCACAACAATAATGATTAAGCTCCATTCGGCATCTCTCACCGTCAGCAAACGATAAATACCAGCTAAAATAATAGCCAAATGTGCCAAGCCCATGCCAGCGTAAATTTGTTTAAGAGTAAACTGTCGTTCTTCAAGTGGACGACGGTCAAGCTCTCGCTTAATCAACAATGGCAACACAAGCAAAAGATTGATAGCAATGCCAGAGGCAGCCAAAATAAGAAAGAAGAACCATTATATAATAATTCTAAACCAATATTTCCACATATCAAACCAAAGGCAACAACCATGAGTCGTAAATAAAGTAACGTTCCTGAACGAAGTCGGTTAAGATAAGGCATCGCACTCTCCTTTCATCACAATCACTTGTCCGCTTGGCATAATCATAACTAGAACTTAAGGGTCTTTCTCTGCTCCTCAACAGGTTGGAAAAGAACCTTTTTGCCCCATCTTCCTTTTCTCAATGGACAACTCAACCTTAAAACCAAGAAATCCTCCCTAATGACATCAATAGCCATAACGAATCGCTAGCAATTTTCGCAACTCTGCCATTCGCTCCTCGATAAAGGGAGACAAGGTTAGCTGGTTCTTTCTGACCACTTCGGATATTTCCAGTGACATCCTGCTTAAGATATAGGGAGTGGCTGAACGAGAATCTGCAAGTTCCGTTCGGTAGGAGTTCAGGACCTGCTTCAAATCAGCATAATCTGGCTTATCTCCAATCGTTTCAATTACTTCATCGATGATAGCTACTGCTTGTTCTCGTCTCTCTTTGCCTCCTGCAAACCATTTAAGTCCTGTCATTAAGAAAACCTCCTTATTTCTTTCAACTAATTTTCAATCACATCTTTAGTATAGCACCCTGATAGTCATTTAAAAGCCAGCGTCCCAAAAAGTGGCTATATGTCCCGAATGGTAGCCAAATCCAGATTGGATGCTGACTAGATAGAGCATTTAAAGCTATATTCCAAATGACTACTCCTAGGATTGCTGATAGGAAACGTAACGAACGTAACACAGCAGAACTAAATTTTTGTAATATCACCATAGTAATTCCTTTTCTACTAGAGTCATTTACATAAACTACTAGGGCGTTATCTAAAGAATGATTGGCTATTATTCTGAATCTAGCATGGCTAAAGACACGAATCTGTCACTTTCCATGCTGCTTAAAACAAATACATCACTTATCGTTTCTAAAAATCAACTGACTAAGATCATCAGAGAGCGATAAAGAAACATAGAGTGACAAGGTGTAAAATAAAAATGTCCTTTCTTGATGCCAGAAAAATATTATCACACATTGAATACAGACAGCCAAAATAACTTGCACGATAAATTTAATATATTTTCTAGAAATAAGTGATTGTTTCAAATAGTAATCCTCCTTTCATGACATTTTTTGAAGACCCAGCCCCTGCAAGTTTTGTCTATACGATAGAAGACTATCCTTCAAACATTGGAAATTCACTCTAATTTTCACATGTTTCATTAATCACTTTCTTATTATAACACTTTTATGCAACGTAAATTGAATAATGTCACAAACAGTTACTATATTTTCTATCTTTTAAAATATCTTTTGACTTGCAAGTAAGCTAGAAAATCACAGAGGATTAACAAAAGCATTAATACGGCTAGTACTATACGGTCTGTGGTATCACTGAATGTTAGTAATGTGTAAAACTCTACACAAAGCACTAGCAATGAGATGACAAGAAAGACAAGGAAGGACTGCCGTATTGTTAACGGATTTACTGAATCTGGACGCTTCTTAAGAATACAGTAGAGCAGTCCATTAACAAAAATGACTACTAAAGCTAGTGCTCCGACTGCTAACCAAATCTCTGGCGAAGTCTTGCTCTTATAGAGAGAAATACTGATACTTATAAGGAAAACTGCCAAGGCAGCAGTGATTGTCCTAAAAAATCGCAACACTCTCGAACTAATATTCTTTAACTTCATGATAAAACAATTAAGCTATGAATAACCTCAGTCAGTCTTGTAAACTGAATAAGCTATTACATTAAACTCTATTCCTTTCTGTATTTTTTTATACTGCTGTAAGATCTCAAAAAAGACCTTAGCGATTAAATTCTACTGGAGATGTAATACAATAGCGTCATTAGTACTGATACTTTAAATAAGCGAATATACATATCTTTGTTTTTTCTATTACAAAGAAAAGCAATCAAATATAATACAATCTCCGCTATCATTAGCAAGAATAATTTTACTTCGGGAACATCAAAAATAAGCATTTGCAAGCACCTCACGTTCAAAGGGGCCACAAGTTACTTTTTAAACTGTGCCCATTTTTTAAAAAGCAGACTATAAAGAAGCAAGGTTATCCCCAACAAGTTAATGGTATGGTGGACTGCATCCAAACTTCTAAATAGATTAGCAAGGCCCATTCCGATGAGAATGGTAGCCAGTAAATACGGTTTTGAGTTTTTGAACATACTTTTCTCCTTAAAGTGTTTTTAGCTATCTGTGCAAAGCTATGATTTTTATTATAGATTGGAAGCCGATAAAAAAGTAGTGACATTTATGTCACTACTTGTCTGACCTTATATCCTTGATAATCGTACACATAAGAAAGAGAAAAAGACATAACCCAATAAGATTTAGGCATTGAAGTCCAAAACTCAGTTTTTCTCCCAAGTTATGTAAGGCAACAAGGATGAAGCCCATAGACATCATTAGAGACACTAGGCGTTTTTTAGTCATGATTATAGATACCTTTTATCTTTTAAAATATTTTTTGACTTGAAAATAAGTAAGAATATCAAATAAAATCAATAATAGCATTAAGATAAATAATATAATGCGATCCGTAAAGTCCGTTAGTGTTAGTAGTTTGAAAAACTCGACACACAAGACAAACAATGAAACACTAAGGAAAATACCAAATGATTGTTTAAGCGTCAAATAGCTTTTTGTTACTGATTGTTTTTGTGATAACCGGTAAAAAATAATATTGATCAACCCTACAATTATAGTAAGCAAGCCTAATCCAAACAGAATCCATACCGGAGTCTCTTTTCCATAAAGGTAAAAACCTAAATTAATGAGAAGAACAACTATTGCAGCACTTCCTAGTCTTAATAACTGTAATACTACTGCATTATTATTTTGTAGTTTCATGATTAGTAAATTTTTAATTAATGTGGGAAAGCATAACCAAGACCAGCTCCGACAACTCCACACCCTACAATAGCATAAGGTGCAAGCGTAAAGAGTGGGGCACCTGATGCGGCACAGAAGTAAATCCCTTCAGCAGCACCACTAGCGCTACTAGATAAGCGGTCCCAATTGACTTTTCCACCTTCAACGTTTGCAAGTGCCTCGAAATCGAGCGTTTCAAAAGTGTTAATTGTTTGTGTTGTCATTCTAACAACCTCCTAAAATATTATTTTTTAGCTTTTTCTCTCAAGCTATGGTTTTATTATAGGTTGTAGGCCAACAAAAAAGTAGTGACATAAATGTCACCACTCGATTTTGATTTTTAAGAAATCTTTTCGAATATAGAATCTATGCTCTAAACTATCTTACTCTCCTTCCATTGCACCTGCTTGTAGGCTGTACATCTTGTGGTAGGTACCGCCGAGAGCTAGGAGTTCCTCATGGCTACCGTGTTCGATGATGCGACCCTTGTCTAAGACATAGATGCAGTTGGCATCTTGGATCGTCGATAGGCGGTGGGCAATGGCAATAGTGGTGCGACCTTGACGCATTTTTGCTAGAGAATTTTGGACAATAGCCTCTGTCTCCGAATCAATATTGGCTGTCGCTTCATCCAGAATCAAAATCTTAGGTTGGCTAGCAACGGTCCTAGCAAAGGCTAGAAGCTGGCGTTGGCCAGTTGAAAAACTTGAACCTCGTTCAGAAACTGGAGCATCATAGCCTTCTGGAAGTTTGTCGATAAAGTGATTGGCATCCACAAACTCAGCGGCTGCTTTAATCTCTTCATCAGTTAAATCCTGATACATGGCAATATTGGATTTGACTGTACCATGATAGAGAAAGGGTTCCTGAAGGACGAGACCAATGTTCTTACGCAGCTCTGCCTGACTATAATCGCGAATATCCACACCGTCAAGAAGAACTCGCCCTGATTGGAACTCATAGAAACGCATAAACACGTTGATAATAGAGGATTTTCCGGAACCTGTAGAACCGACAAAGGCGATGGTCTCACCTTTATTGACAGAGAAGGATATGTTATCTAAAATCTGGTGTTTACCATCATAGGAGAAGGAAACATTTTCAAAACGAATGTTCCCCTCGGTAACCTTGGCATCTGTGTCTCTCTGCTCAGGCTCATAGGTGCGCTCGTCAATCAAGGCAAAGACCCGACCGGCTGAGACCATAGAAGTTTGCAAGGTTGAGAAGTTTTGTGTCACTTCAATCAAGGGATCAAAGAGGCGGTTAATATACTGGATAAAGGCATACATGGTCCCTGCTGTGATGCCCAAATAGATACCTCGGTAGCCAAAGTAGGCCATGAGAACAGCATAGCCCAGGAGCTTCAGTAAACTCATGGCTGGGCGTAGAAAGAGAGAATCCAGTGACATGGAACGGCTGGCGTAAATCAGGTGTTCCTCATTAATGGCATCAAACTCTTTTTTGAGACGTTTCTCTTGGTTAAAGGCCTGAATGATGCGAATCCCTTCGATACTCTCTGACAGTTTGGCATTTATATCTGAAAGCAAGGCTCTGGTCTTTTCAATGATGACCACTGATTTTTTGCGGTAGAGATTAACCAAAAGAACAATCAGAGGGAGAAAGAGCACAATAAGCCCGGTCAGACGAATGTCCAAGATCATCATGGTGTAAAGGGTGGTAACAAAGATAAAGATAGCCGAAATAAAGCTAGACAGAATCCCTGAAAACATCTCGCTAATAGTCTCAGTATCATTGGTCAAGCGAGAAACGATAGAGCCTGCTGGAGTTTTGTCAAAGTAGGACATCCCCAGTTTTTCCATATTGGCAAAGGCATCTCGGCGAATATCCCTGACAATACTGTAGGACACACGCGCAAAAAAGAGATTTCCCAAATACTGGACTAGCGTCTGCAAGAGATAAAGACCATAGTACCCAATCAGAATTAAGCTTGCTGCCTGATTCATATCATGAAGATAGTGGTCGATAAAATAAGAGGCCACAAGGGGAATGATACTCTTGATAACCGTTGTGGACAAAAGGAAGGCCAAAGCTAGAAAGGTCAAGAATTTGTAAGGCTTGAGATAGGTCAAGAGACGCTTAAACACAGACCATTGGTTTTGATTAGGCATCGGCTTCTCCTCCTTCCATTTCTAACTGTTGAGACTCATAGGTCTTGGCATACCAACCACCCTGAGCTAGCAAATCCTCATGACGGCCACGTTCAATGATACGACCATCCTGCATGACTAAGATAAGGTCAGCGTGCACCACCGCACTCAAACGATGGGCGGTAATGATAGTCGTCTTGTCCTTACGGGTATGTTTGAGATTGTCAATAATAGCATGTTCTGTCTTGGCGTCCACTGCCGATAGAGAGTCGTCCAAAATCAAAATATCTGGATCCAAAATCATGGCCCGACTCATGGCCAGACGTTGTTTTTGACCGCCTGATAGGCTAACACCCTTTTCACCAATGATCGTTTCAAAACCTTCAGGCATATCCTTGATGTCATCATAAACTTGAGCCAACTTAGTCGCTTCTTCTACCTTGTCAAAGGAGAGATCAGGATTACCAAAGCGGACATTGTCTAAAATGGAACTAGCAAAGAGAAACTGGTCTTGAGGAACATAGCCCATCAAGCTACGCAAGTCTGATAGGCGATAGTCTCGGATGTCATGCCCATTCAAATAGATGGCTCCTTGATTAACATCGTGCTCCCGCAAGAGCAACTTGACAAGGGCGGTCTTTCCTGAACCAGTCTGCCCAACCAAGCCAAGGGTTTGCCCCTTGTCCAAGGTGAAATGAACATCTCTCAAAGTATCCTCATCCTCAAAGGCAAAGCGGTCAATCGCATATTCTAGGCGACCATTTTCAATACTTGGGAGAGGGTGCGCAGGATCTTGAACATCTGATTCCTGCTCCAGAAGATTTTCAATACGTTGGTAGGATACATTTCCCCTCTGTGTGATATTAAAGAGGAAGCCAATGGCCATCAGAGGCCAAACCAGCATGTCCAAATAGGTAATGAAGGTTACCAAATTTCCGACCGTTATCTGATTAGCCTGAATCATAAAGGCCCCGACAAGAAGGGTTAAAACATAAGATGAGCCAACAAAGAGCAAGACCAAAGGATCAAAAAGGCTGTCATACTTCATGGTATGCATATTCTTTTTAAAAGTCATCTTATTGGTCTCTTGGAAGGACTGAAGCTCAGCCTCCTGATAGCCAAAAGACTTGGTTACCTTGATCCCTGATACCGACTCCTGAACCTTATTATTAAGTTCTGAAAAGGCTGCCTGGGATTCTCCAAAAGCTTTATGGGTCTTGCGTCCCAAACGACTAGTCGCAAAAGCCATGAAGGGTAGGGGTAAGACAGCCACCAGGGTCATCTGCCAGGAAATGCTGAAGAACATGGTGATTAAGGTTACCAAGGCTGTGATAGACGCATCTACGGCTGACATGACACCCCCACCAGCCAAGCGGGTTAAGGAGTTGATATCATTAGTTGCATGGGCCATGAGATCCCCAGTTCGGTACTTTTGGTAAAAAGAAGGCGACATCTTGGTAAAATGCTCAAAAAGGCGTGACCTCATAATCTGACCCAAGCGATAAGAGGTCGCTAAGATATACATCCGCCAAACATAGCGCAAATAGTACATTCCTAAAGCTGCCAAAAGCAAATACACAAGATTCAAAAGCAAGATCTGATTGGTCAATTTCCCCGATGTAATAGCATCAATGACCCGCCCCATAACCATAGGAGGAATCAGATTGAGTAACGAAACCAGACTCAGTGCCAAAATCCCGACAATATACCGGCGTTTTTCTAACTTGAAAAACCACCAAAGTTTTGCAATGATTGATTCTTTAAAAAACAAGTGATTCCCCCTATCCTTACAAACGAGTGATTATAATTCTAACAAAAGGTTATTTCCAATAGCGATAAATTGTACCATCTTCTAACTGAAAGTAACCAATATAAGTCAATTTCCCAAAATCAGTAGACTCTGGCAATTGATAAGCAAAGGAGTCAAAATTATAGACCTTGTGCCCATCGTCAATAGAGTAGCTATCCTTATCGTGGATAACTGATTCGTCCTTCTTGGGGTTCCAAATGCGTCTGATTTCATCAGATGTCTTATACTCTCTGACAAAATTGTATAATTCAAAGTTAGTTGCCTCACTGAGATAGCGACCATCGGTGTTGTAGTTGGCTAATTGAGGCTCTCTCTTAGACTCAGAATAATTCCAAACCTGTCCTCTTTCTCGCATGATATCGGCATCACGGCCACTTTGATAAGTATCTGCCTTAACCATCGTCATTGTTGCTCCTAACGTTAATACGGTGACTACTGTCATCATTAAGTGTTTCATTGTTTCTCCAAAAGTGTTTATTCATTTTTCCCTCTTTTGAATGTGTTGTATTTGTATGATAGAAAATAAGTGAAACCTGAGACGCGTAGGGTCCCAGGTTTTTTACTCTTTAAAATGCGTTTGAATCAGTTTTACAAGGAAGCGGTAGACACCTAGTGCCACCAAACCTCCCAAAGTATTGGTCCATAAATCATCTAACTCAAAGACACGATTAGCATCAATGAGAAGGTCTAGAATGACTTGTCCAACCTCAATCGTCAAAGACATGATAAACGTGGCTAAAAGGACCCTTTGCCAAGACCTGAATCTGGGGTACAAGGCTAAAAGTCCTAAAATCAGCGGACTCAGCAAGAAAATATTGGTCACATTTTGCCCAAGCACAAAGACAATCTCTTTAAGACTATCCAACTGATAAAAGTTGGTCAAACTATTGAATGGGGTCAAGAGGACCACCACACGACCAAAATGTTGAATCCCAGGAGTTTCAACACCTTCAACTAGCCCGTACTGGGGTGTCCAACATAGGAGCACTAAACAAAGGAGATAAGCACAAACCAAAACTTGGCTTGCTTGTCTTCCTTTTAGTGTCAGTTCTCCATCCTTATCTACCCAAGTCGTCAGCTGAAACATCTTATTTACCTTCTGATTTACCAGAAGCTTCTGCTACGGCCTTTTGACGGTCACGTTTCATAGTGTTTGAACGCAATTGTCCACAAGCAGCATCGATATCTGTACCGTGTTCTTGACGAACGACACAGTTAACCCCGTTTTTCTTGAGCACATCGTAGAAGGCCGCCACACGTTCCTTGGTTGAACGACTATATTGGTCGTGCTCTGATACTGGGTTATATGGAATCAAGTTGATGTATGACAACTTACGGATTTTCTTAGTCAAATCAGCCAACTCTTGAGCGTTTTCAGGGTGATCATTGACCTCATTAAGCATGATGTACTCAAAAGTTACACGACGGTTGGTTGTCTGGATGTAATACTCGATAGCTTCAAAGAGTTTTTCAAGTGGGAACGAGCGGTTGATACGCATGATGCTTGAACGAAGGTCATTGTTAGGCGCGTGAAGTGATACGGCGAGGTTAACTTGAACACCTTCGTTAGCAAATTCCTTGATTTTTGGTGCCAAACCAGATGTTGATACGGTAATGTGACGCGCTCCAATGGCAAGACCATTATCATTGTTAATGGTACGCAAGAAACGAAGCACATTGTCATAGTTATCAAATGGCTCACCGATACCCATAACAACCACGTGGCTTACACGTTCACCGTCGCCACGATCGTCAAAGTATTTTTGTACCAACATGATTTGCGCCACAATCTCACCAGCAGTCAAGTCACGTTGTTTCTTAATCAAACCACTGGCACAGAAAGTACAACCGATGTTACATCCAACCTGGGTTGTCACACAGACAGACAAACCATAGTGTTGACGCATCAAAACCGTCTCAATCAACATACCATCTGGCAATTCAAAAAGATATTTAACGGTACCATCTTTAGATTCTTGAACGATACGTTGTTTCAATGGGTTTACGCAGAAATTCTCATTCAACTTGGCAATGAAATCTTTAGAAATGTTGGTCATTTCTTCGAAAGACTGCACACGCTTCTTGTAGAGCCAATCCCAAATTTGAGTCGCACGGAATTTCTTTTCACCGTGTTCCATAGCCCAGTCGATCAACTCATCACGAGTAAGACCATAAATAGAAGGTTTGTAGCCTTCCATATCCTCCAATTTCTGGCGTTTACGACGTTCTGGCTTTGCTGTTACTTCTGACATAGTTTAATTTCCTTTTTTTCTGATTGTAAAATGCTGACCATCTGACTTGGTCTGGCTTTGTTTCTTCGATGGGGTGTTTTGACCTTTAGATTTTGGAGCTTGCTTCTGACTCTTCTTGAAGTTAGACTTACGCTCACGGCCACCGTCCTCGGATCTAGATTTAAACTTAGGACGACGCTTGATTTTCTCAAAGTTTGGGCCCTCTTGATCCCTATCTCTTCGTTTGGACTTGTCTGGCTTTTGCTTAGCAGAAGCTTTTTGCCCCTTATTATTTTGAGAAGCATTGTGCTCTCTATCTCTAGATTCCTGAGAAGAATGACGACGATTATTAGAACGACGGCGCTTGCGACGAGGCTCAGTCTCCTCTTCAAAGACGATTAATTGCGGCTCTTCATTTTTCAAAATAAAGTAGGCACAGCCAAAGGCACAGTATTCACGCAAATACTCCGACAATCGGCTAATACGGTCTGTCTTACGCGTATTAGGGCGCTCGTCCTCGTAAAATCCCTTAAGGCGAAGCTGGTCATTAGACCAGTCCCCAACAATATAATCATACTTGAGCATGATTTCAGAAAAACGTTGCCCAAAGCGGGTAGCGTCTAAAGCATCCTTGTGATTTTCAAGAACCGTAAACTGACAGGCATCTGATTTCAGAAGGTCAGCCACATACACAAAGTCTGGCCCTGGATATTTATTATAATTAAACATTTCTGGCAAGATTTCTTTACGCATGTGCCATCCTTTCTGCTCTCTCTTATTTTCTATCCTGATGCTGTAATAATGTCTCTATATCTTATCCCAATTGGCACCATTTTTTCCTAAATACTTGGCCACAAGTTCCCTTAACAAATCCGGAAAAAGAAGAGTGACCTCCTTTTCCTTAATTGTAGGGAAGTAAGAAGCAAAGTAGTATTGATCCACAAGGACCAAACTAAACTTCTCATTGGAATCTACAACCCTTCTATTATACAACAAATTACCGTTTTTGTAAGCAAAATTCCCCGTGATTACTTCACCAAATGTCTTCCCTCTAAATCCCATACCTTTAATAGCTTGGTTTTTAAGGAGTTCAGCCTTGGTAAAAACTTCACGACAGATTTCCTTGAGTTCTTGTCCTGTCACGACTAGACGCGCCATCCGCATCTGATGGGGAAGGGCTTCTTGAAGGTCTGCCATGGTCACTTGTGGACCCAGCGTTTTCATGATAAGTCCAGTATTTAAAAGCGTTAATTGGCTATTTGTTTCTTGACAAACAGCCTGTAAAACCAATTGACAGGTCTCATCAAAATCTAGTTCTCGACCTAGATTAGCTACTTTTTTCTGAGCTAAACGACGATGGCCTTCCTCACGCATGGCCTTGATAAAGGTTTCGTCCTCCTTGTCTAAATCCAAGATATAGGACTTGGTGGGGATAGCCTCAATCTGACACTCTATCAATTGCCCATTTTTCACAGTAAGATCAATACAACCGATATAATAACCATACCTATCTGCAGCCGCTAAATAAGTCTCATTAATCAACTTGCCCTCTTCAAAAAGGTGATGCGTGTGACTCCCGATAATAAGATTCACCTGAGGGTAAGTCTCTGCAATCTGCTCATCATAACGAACACCTAGATGACTAAGAACGACGACTATGTCTGCATCCCTTACCTCAGGGCGAGCCAAATCCTCTTCCAACCGAGCCATAGGCTCTAACATCTGCCAACCGTTGGGAGCATAGGTAATGTAATAGGGAAAGGTATAGGCCAAGAAAGCAATGTTTGTACCTGCTTTAGTTTTATGGATAAGATAGGGCTTGGCCCATTCAGGCTGACTCCCTTCATCCTTGAGATTTCCTATAATTGGCTGAAACTTGGCCTGCTCATAAAGATAGTCTAGCTCATCCTTAGCCAGACCAATCCCCTCATTATTTCCAATAGTCGCATAGTCTATCCCCAACTCATTCATCAGGGCTACATTAAAACGCCCAGCTGTCGCATCAGATAGGGGATGGGACTTATCCACATTATCCCCAAGATCTACCTTAATCAACTCCCTATCCGTCTGACTCAAATCATCCACAGCTCGCTTGAGTTGTGGATACTGTTCAAAATGAGAGTGTAAATCATTAATATGAAGAATTCGAATCGTGTCTTTCATGATTTCTATTTTAGCACTTTTACCACAAAAAAACTTGACATTCAATCTGCCAAGCCTTTAACTATTTTTCAAACAGGAAGGTATTCCTAGTTAACTTTCTTTTTAACATATTCTTCTGCCAGATGATAGACGTCATCTGCTAGGGATATACTGACATAGATGCACACAATTGAGAAAATTTCTCCTCTAAAGTGTTGCCAAGCAAAGAATATAAGCCCATAAATTAGGAGAGCAAGTACTATTTGGCCAAAAAATTGACTCAGTAATCGCCTAATAACGACAAATAAGGCCATAAGTAATCCCATCTTTAATACCATAACCAATACCCTTTAAGGCTGCACCTTGCCAAGTACCTGTTTGAATACCACCTTTAATGGCTCCTCCAACAGCCCCGACGCCTACGGCAGCTGTAGCTCCCCAAAAACTACATGCTCCACCCTTAACAGTAGAAAGATCTTCGGAATTAAGTGAGTTAAAATTGTTAATGATTTGTGTTGTCATAGTAACAACCTCCTTTAAAATATTTTTTAGCCTTTTCTCAAAAGCTATGATTGTATTATAGATAGAAAGCCAACAAAAAAGTAGTGACATTTATGTCACTACTGGATTTTTGAGAGTTGATTCAGCTTAGAACTTACAGGTTCTTTTACTTTTAAAGGAATAACAACTAGTACCACAAATTGATTTGACTGTATATTAATGTTCAGGTGTCCTTTCAGTTTCATGATTCTATCATAACTACTTTTTATTCCTAGACCACGTCTATTAGGTAATTTTATAGATTTCATTCCGTCATAATTGATATCTATTTCAGAAGTAAGTATAGGATTCGCCACTCTAAAGACTAATTTATTATTCTTAAAACGTAATACTATTTCGATTGGATTCGTTAATCCATTACGTTCAATCTCCTCTATTGCATTGTCGATAATATTTCCAAGAATAGCGCAAGAATCTATAGCAATCGAACTTATATCTAAATTATAGGGGATTTGTAAATCTAGATGAAACTGGACTCCATCTTTTTTCATTTTAGATATTTTTTGATTTAATATAGCGTCAATTGGTATACATCCTGTAATCTTGCGATTAAAAACCTCCTGTCCTAGTATCTCCTGAGTTATTGCTTTGATGTTTTCAAAATCATTACTATCTGCATAAAAATCTATTGAGGAAACAATATTTTTTAAATCATGTCTGAGAATTGCTAGTTCTTCTTCTTGTTGAATGATTTCACTGGTCATGCTATTTTCATCAAAAGCAATTTTGCCTTTGATAATATCAAAATTTTTTTCACTTAAATAATTGTAAAGCACAATTATAACAATGTTTATCAATAATAAATAACTATCAAATATCAAAACTCGACTTAAAGGTAGTGGAATCTTATATAACAGTAAAAAAATAGACAAAAATGGAGGCAACGATAAGAAACCGTATTCTATTTTGTTCAGCTCAAATAGATTATCTATTTTAAAGTGTTTTAATCCTAACACAAATAAAAGTGCTAACAACATCAAAAAGAATTGGGCGAAAAAGATTACGATTTCTTTAGTTTGTTGAACTTGATGTAATAGCAATATTGTTATATCTTCTTGAATCAAAAACCAAAAGATCAGGAATAAATAATGAAATACCTTTTTCATCACATCTCCCGATAAAAAGAGGAAAAGAATCAGGAAAGTTAATAGCAAAGATAAGATTTTAAAATCTAACAATGTATTATGATTTATTGTTATTGATGTGTGGCCAATAAAATAAACAAATAAGATCAAACAATAAAACTTGCTTTTGGAAATTCTGATCACAAAAAAGTGTTGTAAATAAAACCAAACAACAAAGCTTTGGAATAAAAAAAGAGAGAGCAGTCCCACTGATTTATATACATCAATCATAAACCGAAACTCCTCTCAATAAAATGGCTGTATGCTGTTCTCACGGCTTTCTTCCGACTTCTACTAATAGCGATACAATTGCCATTTATCATAGTTACATCATTCCGATTAAATGAAGCTATATGGTTTAAATTAATCATTGTTCCACTATTAACCCTAACAAAATGAGTTGGAGGTAATTCTTTTTCAATTGCTGATATCCTCCCATAAAATGATGTATCACTACCGCTAACTAATTCAAGGTGAATTTTTCTACCAAACTCAGAATATAAACACACAATATTATCTAAACTTATTTGGAAATGTTCCATACCTATCTGATAAAATAAAAATTTCTGTTTTGCAGTTAATTCTACCAGAACATCTCTGAGAACCTCTCTTAATTTTTCAATAGATACAGGTTTTATTAGATAACGAAATGGAGAGACTTCAAAGCTTTCTAAAGCATATTGCTCATAGCTTGTGACATAAATGAGTATAAAGTTTTTATCAATATTTCTCAATAACTTAGCAGTCTCTATACCATTTAGACCCGCCATTTCAATATCCAAAAATATCAAGTGATAGTTGTCAGTCTGTCCACTCATGGTGTTTACCAGACGGTCTCCTTTGTAATAGCCATCAATTTCATATTGGACATTGATTTCATCAAAGTATTTTGAAATATGAGTTTCTAAATTACTCACTTGTAAGCTATCATCATCACAAATTGCTACTTTATACATCTGTCTCTATAAATTCCTTTTTCTAATATTATATCATTCAAAACGCCTTACTTTCAAACCCTTTCATGGTAGCAATCAATAACAGTATACAAAGCAAAAAATAACTTAGTAAATGAATTAGAGATAATCCAATTGTAAAGTGATAATTAGGCACAACAAAAAAATATCCAGGAATAAATTTAGAAATCATAGTAATATTTGATAGAAGTTGACATAAAAAGTAAACACCTAGACTTGCAAACGAAGCCATTATTGCCGAAATATTTAGTGATAGATAAAAAGCAATGCTAGCAAGCAAAATAATAAATCCTAAATTCACTAAACTAACTACTATTGATTGTACATTTGTAGCATGTAGCTCCCAAAATCGTGTATAACCGAACTCAGTATGAGATATAAAGCAAATATAAGTGACTAACGACGTCAAGCAATTTAAGATATATAAAAATAATATTGATAGGATAACAACAATATACTTAGAGACTATCAATATTTTCTTACTAGTGACTCTATTTACCTCTAATAAGATTTGTCCTCCTTGAATCTCTCCTCCTAAAATAAAGGAAGAAGTATATAAAATTAATAATAACGGGATAGTTAATATTAATAAAAATGTCCACATCGTGGTGATAAAGGTAACTAAATCTAATTTAGCCCCTATTTTTACAAAGTCACAATGTAAAAAGGCACCAAAACCATAAATCAAAGACCACAATGATAGTATAGCTAATATAATAAAATTTTTCCGTTTCAATAATTTATATAGTTCTGCTAAAACGATTGATTGCATTTTTTCACCCCCTAAATAATTCTTCAATAGAGTCATTCATCGTGATGTCCTTTATCTCACAATTATATTTATAAATGAGCTTCAGAATCGAATTCAATAACATCATATCATGTGGTAAGATTATCTGACCTTCTTTTAGGGTAACTAATTTACTAAGACTTTGTTCCAACTCCGGCACTGCATATTCTAAAGTAATAATTATTTTATTTTTTCCTAGTTTAGTATGTGTTTCAATACTCTTTTCATTTATAAATAGGAAATAATCACAAATCTCTTCAATTTCATGTAACTGATGTGATGAGATTAATATTGTAACCTTTTCTTCACGGCGTAACTTCACAATATAGTCTAAAAGAACTCTAACTCCTGTGGGATCTAAACCCACAAATGGTTCATCTAGAATCAGAAACTCAGGATCATCTAACAAGGCCAATGCTAAACCCAATCTCTGCTTCATGCCAAATGAGTAAGATTTTACTAGTTTTTTACTATTATCTAAACCCACAAATTTTAACAACTTATTAATTCGTTTATCTAGTTCACTTTTATCAATTGATGAAGAATACATCGAGAATAATTTCAAATTATCATATGCAGAAAAATCTTCAAATAATTTACAATCTAGGAGAAAACCAATTTTATTTAAACTATTTCTTTTAGTAGTATATTCTGAATCCCCTTCAAATTGAATTTCCCCTTTTGTGAGTGGAGTAAGTCCTAAGATCATCTTCATTAAAGTAGTCTTTCCACAACCATTCTTCCCAATTAAGCCAACAATGTCACCTCTATGAATTTCGAAATTGAGATCGGTTAATACCTCTTGTTTTCCAAATGATTTATTCAAATGACAGGCTCGTAATATTGTATTCATGGTGATTACCTCCATCAGTTGCAGTATATATTAAAAAATCATTGGAATTATCACAAGTTTCAAGTAATAATTCATACTTGTCTTTTGCAACAATTTTCCCTTTTTCCATAAACATTATAGAATCAAATCTTTTTAAAAATGGCTTTAATAAAGCTATTTAAAATGTGTCAACTATTATTAATAAGGCATTCTATATGTTTTTAGTTTAGCTTAAATTATCAAAATCAACTTTCTTTTGTATCATTTTGTTGTTTTTTTTGTAGTAAATAGTAAAAAACTATTTATTCATCACATTTTCAGTTCTTAAGACAGCCAATTATTTTGCGAGTGTAGTGAGCATATACTGAGACTTGTCACTGTGATAATGACGACTAAGACTTTGTAGTCATAAGCGTTGGGAAGTTTTGAGACCTTAGGCTCAAAAGAAAAATATATCTTCAAACTAAATAAGGTCTTTTGAGTTTCCAAAAAGTTTGATAATAATCAAAAAAGCTGAAACACTTTGGTTTCAACCTCTTGAATTTTTAAATTAAAATTTGCTCTCACCTAGAAGCCAATACTTAGAAACTTTGCTTCTTAGCTTTACGCTCAGCACGTCCCTTAGCACGGTTAGCTGCACGGCGTTCACGTTTGCGTTTTTCGTCAACCTTCCACTGAATTTTCTTCTTGTAGCCAGGCTTGATTTTTTTCTTTTTCTTCTTAACCAAACCAATCATTTCCGTATCAAGTTTTTGATAGGCTTTTTCACGGTTGGCACGACGGTCACGGTCATAGGTATCTTGAAACTCGCCGTCCTTATAGACTTTCGGCTCAAAGGTAATCCCCATCTTTTCAAGCTCACGAATATCTGAGTCATCACTTGGTTGATAGAGGGTGATGGCTGTTCCTGACAAGCCATTACGTCCAGTACGTCCCACACGGTGAACAAAAAAGGACAAGTCTTGAGGGATGGCGTCATTGATTACATGGCTAACCCCTTCAATGTCAATCCCACGCGCTGCAAGGTCAGTCGCTACTATATACTCAAACTCAAGCTTCTTAACTTGATTCATGATACGTTTACGTTCACGTGGTGGAATACCGCCGTGAATTTTGGCAACCTTAAGACCATTTGACACTAGGTAACTGTGCAAATCGTCAGCACGTTCCTTGGTATTAACGAAAATCATTGCTAGATAAGGCTGCATCCCCTTAAGCATCTCAAGAATCTGTTCATTCTTGTTGCGACCCTTGGTAGATACCAACCAGTTATCAATGGTATCCGCAATAACTGTTGAAGTTTTAATTTGTTCCATGACTGGATTGGTCAAATACTTCTTCAAGAATGGTTGCAATTTTTGAGGAATGGTTGCTGAGAAGACCAAAATTTGAACTTCCTTAGGCAGACTTGCCGCAATCTTGTCTACAGTATCCAAGAATCCCATATCCATGGTCATATCAGCTTCGTCAACAACAAAGGTATGGGCCTTGTGGATAGCCAAGTCCCCAGACTTAACTAGGTCATAAATACGACCTGGTGTCCCGATAACAATATGAGGTTGTGCTACCTTGAGTTTCTCAATCTGACGTTGCTTGTCTGTACCACCCACATAGTTGACCACACGAATTTCAGTCTCAGAGTGTTTGGCAATTTGTTTTGTCGCTTGGTAAATTTGTGTCGCCAATTCACGTGATGGTGCTGTAATAACAACCTGAACATCACCACTCTTTGGATTTAGTTTCTCAAAAATTGGCAAGAGGAAGGTATGTGTCTTCCCTGAACCCGTCTTTGATTCACCAACCAAATCACGACCTGAACGGACTACAGGAATCAATTTCTGTTGAACAGGTGTTGGCTCTTTAAACTTAATCTCGTCAAGAGCCTCCTGAATAAATGTTTTAAAATTAAAATCTTTAAATGACATGCTTAGTTACTTCTTTTCTATCTAGTCTATCCCTATCATTATAACAGAAAAAGAGCATTTCTGCTCTTTTCATTTATTTCATAACGTTTCCAAGAACCATCCAAAGGGTAATGGCACTTGCAAGTGCTCCAACTGTCCAAAGGAAAGCATCAACCTTCCACTCTGACCATTTGTCACCCTTACCTGAAAGACCACCCAACTCGAGGTGATGGTGGAATGGTGTCATACGGAAAATACGACGACCTTCACCATACTTACGCTTAGTGTATTTGAAATAGCTGACCTGTAGCATGACAGAAGCTGTCTCAAAGACATAAACCACACCAATCAAGAGTAGGGTCCACTCTACACGTAGGGCAATAGAGATAACCGCAAGCATAGCTCCAAGTGACAAGGAACCGACATCTCCCATAAAGACCTTGGCTGGCTTGTGGTTAAAGACGAAGAAGCCAAGAAGTGCCCCAATCATAGTGATAATGATAGTCAAGATAGCGAACTCACCCTTGACAAAAGCGATAATTCCATAGGCAATCAAGCTGATAACCACAGAGATAGAAGCTAAACCATCAATACCGTCTGTCAAGTTCACAGCATTTGAGAAACCGACAATCCAGAATAGGACAAAGAGAACATAAAAGACACCGAGATGAATGGTTAATCCACCAATAGCTAGGCTATCTGTCCCACTAGGGAGTACGTGGATAAAGTAGAAAAGCAAACCCGCAATAATCTGCAAGGCCATCTTTTGCCAAGGTTTAAGTCCCTCATTGATTTGACGGAAAATCTTAAGGAAATCATCAAGGAAGCCGATGATTCCATAAATCAAAATTACAAAGAGAATCCCTACTGTAGCACCATAGGCTTGGTGGCCCTCGCTAAAGACGTGGAAGTTAAAAATCAAGCTAACCAAGATGGCAACCACTAGGAAGACTGTCCCTCCCATAGTTGGTGTTCCAGCCTTAGCCAAATGCTGCTTCACATCTTCATGCATTTGTTGGCCACCGATTTTCTTGATTTTGTAGTAAGTAATAAAGTGAGGCATGGCGAGCACCGTCAACACAAAGGCGGCCACACCTGCTATCAGACTCATAGTCATCTTAGTCTCCTAAAGTAATGGTAATCTTCTTGGTTTTAGACAGGGCTTTTCCTGCCGCAACACTTTGTTTGGTAACAGTCCCTGACTTGCCACCCTTATAAGTAACTTTAATGCCTTTCCATTTGGCAAAGGTTTCAACGTTCTTCTTGGTCCAACCATACATGTCTGGAAGTTCTGTGAAATCATTGGTCATGATAAGAATCTGTTCATTAGCCTTGATATTGGCTTTGGCATCTACAGAAACCTTCTCAATCTTATCACCAACACCCAGAACAATCGGATGAATCAAGTTTTGACGAAGGGTGTTAGCTGTCTCGCCCGGACTCTTACCGATAATATCGCCGGTTTGATAGCTCGTTTCCTCGGTCTTTTCACTACCTTCAGACACAGAAGTATCTAGGGTGTCTCCCATAGACATGGCTTCTTCCAAAACCGGGTTAACCACAGTTGCATAAAAATTATTATCCCAAGTCTTAGGCTCCTGTACAGTCACATACATGATATATTCTGGATTATCTGTAGGTACCATGGCTACAACTGAATTGAGGGTTTCATTGGAACCAACTTTGTAGGTCCCAGTCTTCTCATCAGCAACCTGAGCCGTTCCAGACTTAACTGAAACATCATAATTGCCAACTTGGATAATAGGTGACCCTTCAGATTTATTGTAAAGGGTACCGAACTCTGGATCTGTACCAACGGAAATCATATAGTTACGCGTTTCAGAGGCAGCCTGCTTAGAAACTGGCTTACCGATAACTTCCTTCTTCGCTGTACGAACTGTGCCTTGGTTAGTATCGGCAACTTGTTTGATAAATTGAGGTTCTAGCATTATACCATTGTTTGAAATAGCGGTAAAGGCTCGAAGCATCTGCACCTGAGTCACCGAAATCCCTTGTCCGAAGGACGATTGAGCTATATTAACAGAGTTTCGAGAGACAACCCCTGAAGATTCACCGACCATCCCAAAACGGGTTGGAAGACCAAATTTGTAAAGAGATAAGTAGCTAGACCAAACCTTGTCTCCCATCTCTTGTTCCAGCATGGTCATACCAACGTTACTTGAATAAGAGAAGCCTTGGGCAAATGACATGGTACGACCTGTTGAGATACCTTCATTGATTGACCAGTCATTAATTTCAACGTCGTCAACCTTAATACCATTAGCATTACTATAGGTCGTATTCGGGTTAAAGCTTCCATTGTTAATAGCAGCTGACAAGAGCATGACCTTCATGGTTGATCCAGGCTCATACTGAGCTTCGTAAAGACGGTTAACCCAATCATAGTTTTTCTTAGCCTGTCCCTCAAGAGTATCAGAATTATAGGTCGGACGTTGTGTCGTTGCAAGAATCTCACCTGTCTTAGCATTAACAACTGTCGCTGAAGCATTGACACCTTGCGTCTGCTCCATAAAGGTATCCATCTGCGTTTCTAAGAAGGTTTGGAGAGGCGCTGACAAGGTTGTATAGATGTTCTTACCATCGATAGCTTCCTTGGTAATGGTTTCCGTACCTAGAAGCGTATTACCGTTTTTATCCTTTTCATAGATGGCCTCTCCATCTGTTCCAGTCAAGAGGCTATTGAGCGAGCGCTCCAAACCAGTTTGACCAATTAAAGAATATGAGCCGTCTTTTTTATTTTCAACAGCTTCGGCACGACCAAGAAACTCTGACGCGAAGGTTCCATTAGGGTACATTCGTGACGTTGTTGCTTCAAAGGCCATCCCCTTAATTCCCGCATCTTTAAAGGCTTTTTCTAGTTCTTCTTTAACAGAGTAGGTAATTCCCTTCCCCTTTAGCCCAAAGGAAACCTGGTAGGCACCCTTAGTACGCAATTGGGCCAAGGAATCACTCTTTTCAATTCCTAGCTTATCCTTTAAAATATCAGCAACCTTGTCAAACTGACTATCTTGGACATAGAGTTTTTCTTGAGTCGCTGACACATAACTGGTCGACACGATAGCGTAAATGGCATAACTGGTTGAATCCTCAGCCAAAACATTTCCATTTCGGTCGTAAATCGTCCCACGCTTGGCAGCCACCGTGGTCTTAGTGTTATAAGATTTAGCAGCCTGGGTAGACAAATCGACACCAAACTTACTGTCTGTCCCGATAATCACCACAAAGTTGATAATAAAGACGAAAAAGATAAAGATGCTGAGAACCATAAGGTTCTGACCAACGTGCTGTCGATTCTGGGCTGGCTTTCGCCTATCCCTAACGACATAGTTTAGAAATAAATGTTTAAGTTTTCTTAATCTGTTCATTGGTTACTTCACACTCTTAATACTATCGTTATTAATAGACAGGCCTGCCTTATTAGCAATCTCTTTAATACGGTCAGAGTTTGTCAACTCATTAACCGCCTGCTTTGCATTATTAAGCTCTGTTTTTTCATCACTAATCTTGCTATTAAGGTCTGTGATTTGTTGCTTGATAGCCTGATTACGCCCTTGTAAAAATACAACTGCAATACTCATCACAATAGCTGTCAAAACAATTGCCGAATAGAAGGCCTTTTCCATACGCGTCATAAAACGAATATGGTTTCTAATGGCTCTATTGACAATCTGATGTTCCTTATTTTCCATAATTATTTCCTGATTTTTTTAGCCACACGCAATTTAGCAGAATGCGAGCGGTTATTAGCTTCTAATTCTTCCTGACTAGGTAGGATTGGCTTACGATTAACTAAGGCTACCTTAGGTTGGAGGTCTTCAGGAATAAAGGGTAGACCTTTAGGCACATCTACCGTACTAGCTTCCTTGAAAAGCTGTTTAGTCAATCGATCCTCCAAAGAGTGGAAGGTAATGACCGAAATACGACCATCCACAGCAAGTAAATCCAAGGCCTCTTGAATAGACTCATCCGCAGCACCAAGCTCATCGTTCACTTCGATGCGAATAGCTTGGAAAATTTGCTTGGCCGGATGGCCCTTCTTCTTCAATTCCTTAGCAGGCTTAGCTGATTTAATGATTTCCGCCAGTTCCGTCGTGGTCTCAATTGGTTTAACCTGACGAGCATGTTCAATCTTACGTGCAATTTGTTTAGAGAACTTGTCCTCACCATACTTGAAGAAAATGCGCACCAAATCGTTGTAAGGATAGGTATTGACCACATCATAAGCGGTCAGACTCGCCTCCTCATTCATACGCATATCTAGCTTGGCATCCTGTTTATAGGAGAAGCCACGCTCACGCTCATCCAACTGTGGGCTAGAGACACCCAAGTCATAGAGAATGCCATCAATTTCAGACACCCCCAAGGCTTCAAGGTTGGACTTGAGATTACGGAAATTATCCTTGATGAAAGTCACCATACCCTTATCAATATAGTCCTTGAGACGCACTTGAGCATTATCAATAGCCTTTTGGTCCTGATCAAAGCAGTACAAATGACCCTTTTCAGATAATTGCGACAAAAGATAAGACGAATGTCCTGCGCCACCCAAGGTCGCATCAACATAGATGCCATTGGGCTTGATATCAAGCATATCAACAGTTTCGTGTAATAGAACGGTTACATGGTGAAATTCATTAGTCATAACTTTTATTATAGCACAAGAATAGAGAAATTGTCTCGTTCTGTAAGTTGACAGGATAGTAAAAGAGCCAGACCCGAGGCCTAACTCTTTAGTTACTATATCATCTGATAAGATTAATCCACTCTGTAAAAATAGCTTTCCTCAGATGGCACTCCATTCGTCGCTAGAATACGGTCCTTACTGTTATCCCCCGCATCACTTGCATCACTAACTCCCTTAGGACAAAGCTGAATTGGAGTATTCCCAACTGGACTAGAATCAACATAAGTTAAGCTATAGATACCTGACACATATTGATTGGATGAGACTTTGTCAATAGGGTAAGTATAGCCCCAGAGATTCAACTGTCCATCCGAAGTAATAGTAATGGTCTTTCCATTTGAAGACTTCCATGTTCCTACGGCTGACTTATAGTTACCATTTTTCAATTCATCAGCGTTAAGTGAGGTTGAGCTTGTTTTATCTTCCGACGATGTTTTAGAACTACTATTAGTAGAGGCACTACTCAGATCCTTCCAACCCCAATTAGAAAGATCAACCTTGTCTGCACCCGAATCACTGTCATCTTTTACAAGAGACTGACCATCACTACTAAAGCGGTAGCCAGAGCCTCCACCAGCCATAGCACCAGCACTACCATAGTAGCTAAAGGTGTTATCCATGAGGTAGGCCAATGTCATACGCTCACCCAACATGCCCAGTTGTGGACCTTCTGTCAGACGAATCACCTGACCACTATCCTTAGAGATAGTGTAAATATCCGTAATCACATGTTCTTTAAAGAGTTTACCTGGCTTAAAAGCAAGAATCAACTCATCAACACCATTACCATCCAAATCACGATAAGTATAGACCGTTGAGGCAGGACTTGTTTGAGAATTAGCATAGGTCACCACCAAAGGATTAATTGAAGCGTCAGTTTGATTGTCAGCTACAGCCGTTTGGTACTTGCTGATGATGCTATCATAGGAAGAAATATCTACTTTCTCCTCCTGACTTGAACTTTCACTGCTACTTGATTGTGACTGCTCTACTGATGAAGATGAAGTCGACGCTGTTAAGCCATTCTGCAGGTTTGAACAAGCTGTCAAGAGGACTAAACTAGACAAAGCCGTCACTAACACTAAAACTTTACTTTTCATTTTTAGTCTAACTTTCCTTCTCTTTGACTCTTATTCTGCTGTTCCAGAGCTAACATCTGCGCTGTAGGCAGGGGCTGTATAGCTTGAAACCTCACTATGTGACTCGGTATAAGTTGTTGGTGGCACATAGTTATACTGAGGAGCTTGATAAGTCTCTTGTGCTGAAGAAGGCGTTGGTGCCGATGCTACCGCAGGAGTTGAGCTTGCTTCTGTCTGACTAGCTGCTTCTACCGTTGAGCTTGATGACGACGATTCGCTTGAAGACTCACTTGAAGTTGAAGAAGATGACGACGAACTTGAGCTCGATGACTTGGATGAAGCCTTGGGTTTGCTTGATGATGATTGCTTAGTCCCCACCTTAACTTGGACCTTAGCATGATTCTGCGCAGGCTGCAAAAAGACAATAGCCAATGCCAAAAGAATAGCCGGTAGGGTAAATGCCAAAATAAGGTAACGTTTTTCTTTTAAATGACGAAGTAGTTTCATAGAATATTCACATTTCTTAAATATATTTTAGTATTGATTAGTCTCAGATAAGATTATATCAGAAATATTAAAATGTGCAACATTAACATAAAACTTTTTTGACATTAGAAAAACCAACTCAAAGAGTTGGCTGATTGTCATTATTGCTGTGGGTTATCGACGTTGTTGGATGGCACTTCTACTTTTGTTGGTTGACATAATAGAAAAATGAAGATAAAAATACCGACAAATGGGATTAAAGGAATAAAAATATACGGCCAATTATAGCCAGCATCACGTAAACGACGAACCGTTAGAGCAATACCAGGTAAAACCGCAGCAACACCATAGGCAAAAAAGATAAGTAGTAAAATAACACCAATAGTAAATAAATCGCTTGATCCTGTTTCAGATTCCATTCTTTCAAATACTGCTATGAGCAAATACCAAGTAAAGAAAATCAATAGATGTGCCGAATATGCAAACCAGTAATCTGAAGGTGTCGAACGTCCCGTAAAATCAACATAGCCCTTCCAAAATTTTTTGTAGGCTTCAATCATAATAAAATCCCCCTTTTTTATGATACTTCCAGTATAACAAGTGACAAATCAACTAAAAAACAGCCTAGCGAGGCTGTTAAGTCATTATTATTGTTGTGGGTTATTGAAGTTGTTGAATGGATACTCAACCTTAGTTGGTTGACAGAACAAGATTAAAAGTACAATTCCACCTATTCCCAAACCAAGGTGTAAGAAGATATAAGCCCAATGATAGCCTGCATCTCGCAAACGACGTACTTGAATTGCAAGAGATGGTAAGATTGTAGCAAAAGCATATAAAATTATTAAAATCAAAAAGATGTAAGCAATAATATTAGGTAAACTACCTGGCTGATTTCTCCCTGCCACCGCAAAAATAATTGCCGCAATATATAAAGCCATTATCAGCAGAAAATTAGCCAAAACAACAAACCAATAATCTGAACGTGTTGAACGTCCCTCAAAATCTACATAGCCCTTCCAGAACTTCTTATAAGCTTCAATCATAATAAAATCTCCTCATTTTTTGATACTTCTACTATACCAAAAGACCTATCGTATGACAAATTGACCTAAGGAACAACCTATAAGTCTGATAAACACTTTTTATTGCTGTGGGTTATTGAAGTTGTTAAATGGCACTTCTACTTTTGTTGGTTGGCAGTACAAAACCAAGAGTATAATCCCACCTATTCCTAAGGCGAAACGTAAGAAAATAAATGCCCAGTGATAGCCAGCATCACGCAAACGGCGTACTTGAATTGAAATAAATGGTAATATAACGGCAAGACAATATACAAACATAGCCAATATCATTACCGTTGCAATAGTACCTAGTGCGCCGTCCATACTACCACCATTGGCACCTATAAATATGGATGTTATAATCCCAAAAGCCCAAAGAACTAAAATATTTGCTAATACTGCAAACCAATAATCTGAACGGCTTGAACGTCCCGTGAAATCGACATAGCCCTTCCAAAATTTTTTGTAGGCTTCAATCATAATAAAATCCCCTTTTTTTATGATACTACCAGTATACCAGATGCTTCATACTCTAGCAAACTAACTTAAAAAAGCTCCTTCATGGAGCTTGATGGTTTATTCTCTGATTTGACCTTGGCCATTAATATAGAACTTGGTTGAGGTAAGGGCCTCAAGTCCCATTGGACCGCGGGCGTGCATTTTTTGGGTTGAGATTCCGATTTCAGCACCTAGTCCAAAGACGAAACCATCGGTGAAGCGGGTTGAGGCATTAACATAGACAGCTGCAGCGTCTACATCATCTTGGAATTGCTCCGCACGACTGATATCCTGAGTTACGATAGCCTCTGAATGCGATGTCGTGTAGGTATTAATCCAATCAATGGCCTCATCAAGGCTGTCTGCCACTTTAACAGACATAATATAATCAAGAAACTCTGTCGCAAAATCTTCTGGTGAAGCGGGTACGGATTTTTCCATAAGTTTCAAAGCCTTTTCATCCGCACGGAATTCAACAGCCTGAACTTTTGAAATAGCTTTTTCCAAATTAGGTAAGAAGTCTTCCGCAATATCAGCATGAACGACCAGCGATTCTGCAGCGTTACACACGCTTGGTCGTTGAGTCTTGGCATTGATGACAATCTGTGTCGCCATATCTAAGTTAGCATATTTATCCACATAAATATGACAGTTACCAACACCCGTTTCAATGACTGGAACTTTGGCTTTTTCTTTAACCGTTTGGATGAGACGAGCTCCACCACGAGGGATGAGCAAGTCTACATACTTAGTCGCCGCCATGAGTTCTTCTGCTACCTCATGAGAGGTATCTTCAACCAGCTGAACGGCATCTGCTGTGATACCCGCATTTTCCAAAGCCTTACGAGCTACTGTAACCAAGGCCTTGTTGGAATTGATGGCATCACGTCCTCCACGAAGAATAATGGCATTATTGGTTTTAAAGGCAAGGCTAAAGGCATCGATTGAGACATTGGGACGGCTCTCAAAAATCATAGCGATAACACCCATAGGAACACGCTTTTGAACAATTTTGAGACCATCCAGATTCGTATAGCCACGAACTACTTGACCGATTGGGTCCTGAAGATCTGCCACCTGACGGACACCCTCAGCAATCCCTGCGATACGGTCTTCCGTCAAGAGCAAGCGGTCTTGCATAATCTCTGAAATACCATTTTCCTTAGCATTGGCCATATCCTTAGCATTTTCAGTGATAATATAGGCACTCTCAGCTACTAGAGCTTTAGCTACCTGATTTAAAAGGTCGTTTTTAGCTGCTGTTGACAATTTAGCAATCTGACGACCTGCCACCTTGGCCTGTTGACCTAGTGTATCGATATATGTCATCTTAGTCCTCCTTTTTAAAGAGTGTACCAATCTTGGCTCCTTCTAGGACACGAAGGATGTCACGTGGATTTTCACCATTCATCAAAACCATTTGGCTTTGATTTTCAAAAACCATCTGAGCTGACTTAATCTTACTCATCATACCACCTGTACCAAATTTACTACCGGCACCACCAGCTGAGGCTATAATTTCCTCTGTAATCTCTGGGACATAGCTACGAAGGGTGGCATCCTCATAGACATTTGGGTTCTTATCGAAGAGCCCATCAATATCTGACAACATAATGAGTAGGTCAGCACCAACAATCTTAGCTACGATAGCTGACAAGCGGTCGTTGTCCCCAAACTTAGTCGCATGGTCCATTTCATCTACGCTGACAGCATCATTTTCATTAACAACTGGAACAACTCCAAGCTTGAAGAGGCTCTCGAAGGCATTGATGGCATTGGCCAGACTCTCAGGATACTCGACCACATCACGGGTCAAAAGAAGCTGAGATACCTTGGTTTGGTAATGTGAAAAGACCTGAGAATAGAGGCTCATCATGGCTACCTGCCCTACACTTGAGACGGCTTGTTGCTTACCAACTTCAGCCGGTCGCTTGTCTAGGTCTAAGACATTGAGCCCGAAGCCCATGGCACCAGAGGATACGAGGACAACCTCAATCCCTTTATTATGCAGGCTAGAAATGACAAAAGCTAATTGATCGATTTTTTCAAGATTAATTTTCCCTGATGGTAAAACCAGAGAGCTAGTCCCGATTTTGATAACCAGGCGTTTTACTGAGTCAAAATTTCGTTTCATGTTTATGATTATACACTAAATTCAGGTATTTTAACATATATAATGCATAAGTTTACATATTAAGGATTTTCAGTAAAAAAGAATCCCTCCAATCGGAGAGACTCTTTAAGGCTCTATAATTTCTGTAGTGGGTAAAACCACTGTAGAGATTATAGAGCTTTTTGAGTGTAAACAAAAAGTCCCATAAGAACTATAATGAAAAGCAACCAAACCATCATTAGGAAGAACTTATGAGACTTATTAAGAATACCACAGAATTAATCGGAATTAAAGACCCTAACATCATTATTTCTCTTGTTTTGGAAACTAATACTCATATCGAGATTCATGCAAAACTTGATTATTCTGCACCACCATGCCCTCATTGCCATGGAATGATGATCAAGTACGACTTTCAAAAATCTTCTAAAATCCCTCTTCTTGAACAAGATGGAACTCCAACACTACTACGTCTGAAGAAACGTCGCTTCCAGTGTAAAGTGTGTAAGAGAGTAACGGTGGCTGAAACCTCAATCGTTGAGAAAAACCACCAAATCTCCAACCTTATCCGACAAAAGGTTGCACAACTTCTAACTGAGAAGGTATCACTAACGGATATTGCCAGAAGACTTCGTGTATCGACGTCCACTGTCTATCGTAAACTTGACCAGTTTACTTTCAAGGAACATTATGACAAACTCCCAGCTGTTATGTCCTGGGATGAGTTTGGGTTCAAGAAAGGTGAACTCGCTTTTGTGGCTCAAAACTATGAGACCAACAAACTCATAACCATCCTTGATAATCGCTGCCAAACCTCTATACGAAACTACTTTTTGAAGTATCCATTAAAAGCTCGCCAAAAGGTGCAGTTTATCACGATGGATATGTCTGGAGCCTACATCCCACTAGCCCGCAGACTCTTTCCAAACGCAAAAATCGTTCTTGATCGTTTCCACATCATCCAGCACCTTAGTCGAGCCTTTTTAAAGACAAGAATTGCAATTATGAACCAATTCGATAAGAAGTCACTACCCTATCGAGCCTTGAAAAATCACTGGCGACTCTTCCAAAAGGACAG